>PALX01000012.1 GCA_002710775.1 Micavibrio sp.
ATGTTACAGATACAATCAATAAGTGTCTCAAAGCCATGAACGCTACTAAGCTTGAAGATAAAACCGGTCACGTGACGATCAATGAGAACGCTATATTCGTTGTCTTTTATAATAATAGTTGTATGCGCGGTGCATTGGACCCTCAAGCCAAGCAAGACTGTCAGGAAATGGCGCGCCAAGGCGGCATCCAGTAAAGTTTAGCTTATTTAAGATAATAGCTCTTTAAGATTTTGTCGCCGTCCATTTCAAACACGAGTGGCACACCCGTTGGAATTTCAGCTTCATTGATATTTTCTTTTGTGCGCTCGCCTAAGATAATCAGCATCGCACGATTTGTATTGCCATGCGCTCCCAATAGCACGTTTTTCCCCTCTTGAAGCAATGGTTTTATATGCGCTTCGTAATACGGACGTACACGATCCTCAACCACCATCTCCAAGCTTTCGCCCCCTGGCGGCGGCACGTCATATGAGCGGCGCCAGATATGCACTTGCTCGTCCCCATATTTTTTAGCTGTGTCAGCCTTGTTCAAGCCCACCAGATCGCCATAATTACGCTCTCTTAAGTCATCATGCTTGATCATTGTGTCAATCATATCGGCCTGATCTGCGTCTTTAAGCGCAATTTCTGTTGTTTCAATGGCGCGTTTTAGTGTGCTGGTAAAAACTTGATCAAATTTGATGCCAGATTCTTTTAGAGCAGAGCCCGCTTTATGCGCTTCTGCGATTCCTTCTTCTGTAAGGTCTACATCCTTAAAACCAGTAAAAAGATTTTGTTTATTCCATTCAGATTGCCCATGGCGCATTAAAACAAGATAGTTCATGTGGTTTCCTTATTTTCTGGCTAATTAATTGACTTATGCCACGAATAATGTCATAAATTGCCAAGCTTTGAAAGGCTGTTATACACGGTTGACGATAAAGCGTACTACTCGATTATTTTGAGTACATTTTATTGTCCACCGACGTGTCAGCCTTTTTAAAGTTTGTAATTGAAAACAAAACTAAACGAAAGGCTTGAACTATGTTCAAAGTATTCCGCAAAGAAATAGACTTTGCAGGCAAAAAAGTCACATTAGAGACTGGTAAGGTTGCAAGACAAGCAGATGCTTGTGTTATCGCAACAATGGGCGGCACATCAGTTATGTGTGCTGTTACAGCATCTAAATCAGTTGCACCGGGACAGGATTTCTTCCCACTTTCAGTGCACTATATCGAAAAATTCTATGCCGCAGGACGTATTCCTGGTGGTTTCCTAAAACGTGAAGGTCGCCCAACAGAGGTTGAGACACTAACTTCACGCCTTATTGACCGCCCTATCCGTCCTCTATTCCCGAGCTCATTCCTAAACGAAGTACAAGTTGTTTGTACGGTTGTTTCTCACGACCTTGAGAATGCATCAGACGTTGTGGCAATGATCGGTACATCTGCGGCACTTACGCTATCAGGCATTCCATTTATGGGCCCTATCGGCGCGGCACGCGTTGGTTATGTTGATGGCGACTATGTGATCAACCCTTACCACTCTGAAATGGAAGGCTCTGAGCTTGACTTGATGGTTGCTGGTACGACAGACGGCGTTCTTATGGTTGAATCTGAAGCACAGGAACTTTCTGAAGACGTAATGCTCGGTGCTGTAAATGCAGGTCACGAAGCATTCCAACCTGTTATCAAAGGTATCGTTGAGCTTGCTGAAATGGCGGCAAAAGACCCTTGGGATCTGGAAGAAGAAGCGGCTGAAGTAACACAGCTTGCTAAAGACCTCAGCAAAACATTTAAAGATGACATTGTTAAGGCTTATGAAATTCAGGTTAAACAAGATCGTCAGGCGGCTCTATCTGAGCTAAAGAAAAAAGCTGTTGAGCAATTTGCTTCTGACGAAGAAGGTACATTGCTAACAGAAGCAACTGTTCTTTCTAAGTTCAAAAAAGTAGAAGCTGATGTTGTTCGCGGTCAAGTTCTTGATACAAAATCACGTATCGATGGTCGTAAAACGGATGATATCCGCCCAATCGTTGCAGAAGTTGGTGTTTTACCGGAAGTACATGGTTCTGCCTTGTTCACACGCGGCGAAACACAAGCGCTTGTAGTAACAACACTTGGTACAGGCCAGGATGAGCAAATGATTGACGGCCTATATGGCATCAATTATGAGCGTTTCATGCTTCACTATAACTTCCCGCCTTATTCAGTTGGTGAATGTGGCCGTATGGGCGGCGTAGGTCGCCGTGAAGTTGGTCATGGTAAGCTTGCATGGCGTGCGATTAACCCTCTATTGCCTAAAGGCGAAGACTTCCCTTACACATTGCGTGTGGTTTCTGAAATCACAGAAAGTAACGGTTCTTCATCTATGGCAACAGTATGTGGTACATCTCTATCACTTATGCATGCTGGTATTCAGCTTCCAAAACCAATTGCGGGTATCGCGATGGGTCTGATTAAAGAAGGCGATAAATTCGCTGTTCTTTCAGACATCTTGGGTGATGAAGACCACCTTGGTGACATGGACTTCAAAGTTGCTGGTACAAAAGATGGTATCACAGCCCTTCAAATGGACATCAAGATCACATCAATCACGAAAGAGATTATGGAGATCGCACTGAACCAGGCGAAAGATGGTCGTATCCACATTCTTGGCGAAATGGCAAAAGCATTGACGCAAGCCAATACGGAGATGGCTGATAAAGCACCACGTGTTGAAACAATGAAAATTGCGACTGACAAAATCCGTGAAGTTATCGGTACTGGCGGTAAAGTTATTCGCGAAATTTGTGATACAACAGGTGCTAAGCTTGATATCGATGATGAAGGCATGGTTAAGATCTATGGTCCTGACAAAGAGACAATCGAAGCGGCCCGCAAGATGGTTTTCGATATTGTTGCTGAGCCAGAAGCCGGTACGATCTACCACGGTAAAGTTGTGAAGCTTATGGACTTCGGTGCATTCGTGAACTTCGTTGGTAAGAATGACGGCCTTGTTCACATCTCAGAGATCAAGAATGAGCGCGTAGAAAAAGTTGAAGACGAGCTTGAAGAAGGCCAAATGGTCTATGTTAAGCTTCTTGCAGTAGATGACCGCGGCAAGTGCAAACTTTCTATGAAACGCGTTGATCAGGAAACTGGTGAAGAAATTAAAAAGGATGATGAAGAAGCTGCATAAGCCTTCAATATCTGTTAAAAGATTAAAAGCAGCTTTCGGGCTGCTTTTTTTTTGAGTATAATTATAGGACTTAATTATGAATGATATCATTAGACCAGATTTACCAGAAGTTATTGGATTGCGCGGCGCTTGCGCCTATGCGCCGGAAAATACATTGGCCAGTATTCACACCGCCGCCGACATGGGCATTTCATGGATCAGCTTGAATGTGAAACTTACAAAAGACAGTGTGCCTGTGGTCTATGGGCGTGATCCGCTTGATGATTTGACCACAGGACATGGTCTTATTAAAAACCGCACCTATAATGAAATCAAAGCCTTAGATGCCGGCTTGCATTTTGCAGAAAGCTTCTACGGCGAGCCTATTCCCACGCTTGAGAAAGCCTTAGATGCAATCGCTGAACACGGTTTAGGGTTAAGTCTAGAAGTCATTCCTTCTGAAGGTGTCGAAGAAGACACTGCCGAGGCCGCCTTTGATATGATCAGCCGTATTTGGGATGAACCGCGTACCCTGCTTATTAGCTCCAATAAGGCCGAGTGCTTGGATGTGGCTAACTTCTACTTAGAAGATTTTGCTAGAGGCTTAATTTTAGAAGAACCGCTGAAGGATTGGGAGGAATTAACTGAACGTCTTAGCGTAAGTGCTATCACCATGCCGGACATTCAAGAGCTCGCCAATGAATTCTCTATCAAGCAGTTTTCTAATAAAGACCTCGCTGTTCTTGTACATGTGGACGATGACGAAGGCCGTGCTTCCGAACTCCTATCCTTAGGCGCATCTAGTATCATCATGGCTTCCCCTGACCTGCTCTAATATTTGACATAATTGTCGGTAATGTGGTATTTATCTTCTATATTATATTCGGTGGAGGATTATAGATTATGGCCGAGCAACATTATCTAAAAACGATATTATCTCACGTAGCAAAGCATGTCGCTAACATTGACGGCGTTGAAGAAGAAGATCTGACGCAACAACAATATTCACTTATCAGCACAATCGCATCTACAGCACTCCTCGTTTCTTTGAATGACGGTACCGCAGAACAAGACAATGCTGTTGAACTCATCTTAGAAAAGCTAACACGCGATGCGGTTGAAGAAAAACTTATCGCTCACCGTTCAGATAATGTAAGTGTTCTGCCGCCTAAGGTTAGAAAAAAAGACCTCTAAACGTTATTCTGCCGCCGCTTCTGGCTTTTTCATGCCAACAGCGTTGAAGCCGCAATCAACGAAGTGAATTTCACCTGTCACCGCTGCTGATAGATCGGAAAGCAAGTAAAGCGCTGTGCTCCCTACTTCTTCCAATGTCACAGAGCGCCTAAGCGGTGCTGTCTCAATATTGTAGCGGAATGTATTACGTGCATTGGCAATCGCTGATCCCGCCAGAGTCTTCATCGGCCCTGCAGAGATCGCATTAACACGAATATTATCCGGGCCAAGGTCTGCCGCTAGATATTTTGTGGACGTTTCTAGTGCGGCCTTTGCCACACCCATAACATTGTAATTCGGCATAACACGCTGTGCGCCCAAATAAGTCAGCGTTATCGCCGCACCGCCATCTGTCATCAAAGGCGCCGCACGGCGCATAACAGATGTGAATGAATAGCATGAGATATGCATTGTGTTAAGGAAGTTCTCAAGACTTGTATCTAAGTACTTCCCTTTAAGCTCTTCCTTATCAGAATACGCGACAGCATGAACGATAAAATCAAGCTCACCCCATTCCTTCTTGATGATTTCAAAAGCTTTGTCGAGTTCTTCTTCTTTGGATACATCGCAATCAATCATTAGCTCAGCGCCAAGCTCACTTGCGAGCGGTTCTAAACGACGCAAAATTGGCTCACCCATATAGGTAAAAGCAAGCTCAGCGCCATGTTGATGCAGTGCTTTGGCGATTCCCCAAGCGATAGAGCGATCATTGGCAACGCCCATGATAAGTCCGCGCTTACCTTTCATTAAACTAGATGATAGCTGTGTCATGATCTGTTTTATCCTTCGTATTTAGAGAATGCTAGAGTTGCGTTCGTACCGCCAAAACCAAAAGAGTTAGATATTGCTGTTTTGATATCAATGTCCTCGATAAGTTTTTGAACAATAGGGAAACCTTCAGCGCCAGCATCCAAATTCATAATATTAGCAGAGGCTGTAATAAAGCGCTCCTTCATCATAAGGAGTGTGTAGATGGCTTCTTGCACACCTGTCGCCCCCAATGAATGCCCCGTTAATGATTTGGTTGAAGAAATTTTTGGAAGTGATTGACCTATCTTAGAAAATACGTTTTTGATACCTTCAAGCTCAGTAATATCGCCTGCTGGTGTACTCGTCCCATGAGAGTTAATGTAATCAACCCCGCCCTCAGGAACAGTTTCAAGCGCCATTTCCATACAGCGCTGACCACCTTCACCGCTTGGGGCTACCATGTCATACCCATCAGATGTTGCACCATAGCCGGTAACTTCCGCGTAAATCTTTGCACCGCGCGCTTTTGCGTGTTCAAGTTCTTCCAAAACAAGAACACCGCCGCCGCCGGCAATCACGAAACCATCACGGTCCGCATCATAAGCGCGTGACGCTTTTTCAGGTGTATCATTATATTTTGATGATAAGGCGCCCATAGCGTCGAAAAGAACAGACATTGTCCAATGCAGTTCTTCACCGCCGCCGGCAAACATCACATCTTGTTTACCCCACTGGATCATTTCTGCGGCATTACCGATACAGTGTGCTGATGTCGCGCAGGCTGATGAAATAGAGTAGTTCACGCCTTTGATCTTAAAAGGCGTTGCTAGACAAGCCGATGTTGTTGATGCCATTGTGCGTGTCACCATATACGGTCCAACGCGCTTAGATGCGCCTGTCTCGCGCGCTGTATCTGCCGCTTGCACAAGATTGCTTGTAGAACCACCGCCAGAACCGACGATCAGACCTGTGCGCTCATTTGAAACATGCTCTTCTTCCAGACCAGCATCCTCAATCGCCTTTTGCATAGCGATATAGTTATAGGCCGCACTATCCCCCATAAAACGGCGAAGCTTACGATCAATAAAGTCCTCGATATCAATTTTAGGCAGACCGTGAATGTGACTTCTAAAGCCGCGCTCAATATATTCAGGTGCTTTAACAATACCTGAAACACCATTTTTAAGGGAATGAACAACTTCATCCAGTGTATTCCCAATGCAGGATACAATACCCATGCCTGTTACCACCACACGGCGTAAATTCTGATTATTACTCATTAACAGCTCCTCTTACGGGGTTATATTATTCTTTACAGTAAAGTTAAACTAGGCTTTTGAATTGTCAAAGAGGCCCACTTTCATGTCTTTAGCCTCATATATAACTTTTCCATCAGCTTCCAAGACGCCATCAGCAACACCTAAAACAAGTTTACGGTTGATCACGCGTTTGAAATTGATTTTATATTTTACGAGCTTTGTCGTCGGCAAGACTTGGTCTGTGAATTTCAATTCTCCAAGACCAAGAGCGCGACCAGATCCCGGCGCACCGAGCCAGCCTAAAAAGAATCCAGTTAGCTGCCACATAGCATCAAGCCCCAAACAGCCAGGCATAACAGGGTCACCTTGGAAGTGGCATGCAAAAAACCACAGATCTGGATTTACATCTAATTCAGCTTCAATATACCCTTTACCGTGCTCGCCGCCCTCTTCTTCAACCTTTGTAATACGGTCAAACATGAGCATTGGAGGGAGAGGTAATTGCGCATTACCGGGGCCAAAAAGCTCCCCGCGACCACAAGCTAAAAGCTCGTCATATGAATAACTGGATTGTTGTTTATGTTCAGCCATGAAACCTTCTTCTTTTCTCGGGTTTATATTCATGGGTCTGTTATAAAGATTGTAAACACAGAGTTCAATAGCTATGACGCTATTAATTAACGATATTCAGAGCCAAATTTCTTGTCTTCTTGATAGCGGTGGCTCTCTGTTAAAGCCATCATCGCCAAAGGCTTTGCAATCGCCGGTTCTATTTCAGGAAAATCGCCGCCTGCAGCCACAGCAATCATACGGCCACAAGCTTTAGCCACCAAAGCCGCAATGTGCATATCACAGGACACATCAATAAACGCCGCATATTTCATACATAAGGGCAATGCGCCATCAATAAGCTCCATCGGCGGGTTAATCGGCATATCATTAGCCGCCAGCCCTGCTCGCCAGTCCTTACCGCCCGGCACGCCAAGACGTGTCGCTTCTTGCGTTAAAATAAAGATAATCTCGTCAATTTCGCTAATAGGGTCACGGTGCGGTGGTTTTCTCTTTTGCCCCAAACCCGCCTGATAACCTGCAATAGCGCTCAAGCCACTAATACAATCGCCAAGACTCCATGATTCTTTCCCAATTTTTTCCTCAATTAGCATGTCACATATATCCTGTGCCGCAAATTCAAAGGCGAGAGCGAATCTCAAACACTCATGAAAAAGTGCATAGCTTTCTTTCTTATCAAGCGTCACTTCCTCCCACAGATTGAAGTCATGGACAATCAAATTGGATAGCGTTTTCAAACCATCATGCACATCATCCCAATTATCAAAGGTAATCTCTCTAGCAAAAGATCGGCCAAATTCAATTTCTTTATCGAGCACATAAATCGGCGGGAAAGCCATTTCCTCAATAACAATCTCACCATCTTCTAAGCGAAGTGCTTTGGCCATATCCCCCATGAAGGACGCCATCATCTCACCCGGTAATTCATATTCGAGCAATAATTCACACACCATACCGCTATAGATCTGAACCATACGCATGGTATCAATCCCTTTGCCCGGCTCCAAACACATATATGCTATGCGTGCATGCAGGGCGCGGATGCGCTCCGATAATGTTTCTTCGTCTCTAGTCATTAGCTTATGACCGACATGGCCATTATAGTTGGTTTGTTATAGTTCGTTTGAAAATACAAACATCAGGACGATGCTCATACACCCACAAGAATCAAGGTTACTGGAAGTTTTCTGATTCGTAAATGCCCCATAAATCCTTTTTTGTGATCCATCCCTCATAATTCAGGACATCAACTTTGCACCACTCTTCCAAACAGCCCTTAATTTCAACGATTGCGCCGCGCTCAACAAGACCGATAATCCGTGAATTTACATCGCTCTTTTTAAACAGCCTAGCATATGGATCAACCGTGCTGACTGCTGTTCTTTTGCCTGATAGAAGGCTTTGATGAACCCAACTCTCAGCACCCTCTTCATCTTTAATTTTACGCCATGTGTCAAATTCTTGAACGATTTCAACAGGCAAATCTTTGCGTTGATATATCCATTCTATAGGAAATCTTTTGCCCGGCCCCTTCCTTGTGAATACTTTATTGGATTTCAGTGAAGCGAAGCGCGGAATCTCCAATCCGGTTGGATTAAACAATTCTTTTTGACTCGTACTTTGCGCCTGCGCTACAAGAGCGCCGCCTGTAACGAACAGAAAACAAGACAAAAGAAAAACAGTGTGATAGATAATCCGCATGGTCGATTTAAATAATTTTACAAATAGTCATAAGGTTTCGGTTGCCCCCATGATGGACTGGACCGATAGGCATTGTCGATACTTTCATCGGCTTTTATCCCCAAATGCCTATTTATATACCGAAATGGTGACTACAAATGCCCTTATTTATGGCGATAAAGACCGCTTTTTACGATTTGATGCGTCCGAACACCCTATTGCTTTGCAACTTGGCGGCAATGATCCAAAAGATATGACAATCTGTGCCGAAATGGCTCAAGACTATAATTACGATTCTGTGGATATTAATTGCGGTTGTCCCAGTGATCGCGTACAAAGCGGCGCATTTGGCGCATGTTTGATGAACGAGCCTAAAACTGTCGCGGCCTGTGTAAAAGAAATGGGAAAAGCTGTGGATATTCCCGTTACCCTTAAATGTCGTATTGGCATCGACGACAGCGAAGACTTCGACTTTCTAGACAGATTTGTCTCCATCAATGCCGAAGCTGGCTGTAGAATCTTCATTATCCATGCCCGCAAAGCATGGCTTAAGGGCTTAAGCCCGAAAGAAAACAGAGAAATTCCGCCGCTTAAATATGATATCGTCCAACAAATCAAAGATAAATATCCTGAGCTTCATATTTCGCTAAATGGTGGAATTAAGGATGTTCAGGCTGTCTCAGACCACCTCAAAGACTTTGATGGCGTGATGGTCGGCAGGGAAGCCTATCAAAACCCTTTATTCTTGCATGCGCTGGAAAAACTACTTTATCCAGACACCAGCGACATAGATATCGAGGCTATTCTGACGAAAATGGCTAATTACGCAGACGAACAGAAAAAGCAATACGGTACACCACTTAAATCTATCAGCCGCCATATGATTGGTCTTTTCTCAGGGACACGCGGTGCAAAGCATTGGCGCCGCCAAATTGCTGAACGCGCCCACGCCGATGATGCCAAGGGGCAATTACTTCTGGATATCTACGACGAGATAAAAGCAAAAAATAGATAAGCGCTTACCTCTGTTCACAGATGTGCTATATTTGATCGTTGCAGATTGATTCTGCTATAGTTTCTTAAGCTTTGAGGCATCATGAACTGGCACAGACTGGATAGAGAAAAAACGATTGAGATTATTAATACTGTTCAAAACGGTACAGATCTCTCGCTTTTCAATCCCAAGACATCCGAAGTCAAATGCGCTTCCCTCCCTTTTTACAGAAACTTTCTCCAATACCGCCTTACAAATTACGCTTCTCTGCCCTGCTTTACGTTTGATTACCTCGGTAATGGCGAAAAGTTTTATCACCTTAATGGTGAAGCAGACACAATATACAAAATTAATGAACAAGCTCATCTCAACCTCAATATCAAGACAGTCATGCCTTATTTACGTTTTTTTCTTGATAACGTCTCGATTGATGACGGCGAGGTTTATTTGGTGGAAAATACGGATGATTTAAGCTTTATCGACTCTATGGGACCTGATCAGAAAAAGCATCTTGAAGACCATTTTGAAGCCCCAGCCATCTCTTATGAGCCAACATTGTCCGCTTTCATCGTCAAATGTACGCTTTATTTCATGGGTATCTTGATGCACACCTCTATCCGTATTGATAATAACGGGGTTGTCAGCATATTGGACCAAACAATGTTGATGCAATCTCACCTCCATAGCGAAATCAGACAATAAACTAAAAAATAAAAATAGATAAACATGAACGACGATATCCAAAAATCCCCTATTGATGTGCTAAACAAAGCTTTCGCCCCCAAACAAGGGGAGTTGGTAGACCCAAAAAAGGGATATGATCACCCTAGAGGCGAAGACATATTGCAAGGAGCGAAGCGTATCCTAGGATATAGCGCAACAGGGCAGGAATTGCTGACATATATCGATGAAAAAGATTTAACCATAAAAGTACTGAAAGATGATAAAGATTCCGCTTATATCTCTGCTGCAAAATTAGCTGTGCTTACATGCCCCGCATCGCAAAATAAAGCTTATCCTTCAACGGTTTTAGACCTTATACGTATTATTCGAGAAGCTCAGCAAGAAGAGCTAGGCTATCCACGTCCATCACCGCACCTGCCTGATGACGAATATCTTGAAAAAATCCATGAAAAACAAGAAGATATATTCGTTAAGCAATTCAAAGTCGCCTATGATCTATGGAAAAATATGGACATAGTAGACCTTCTTAATCAAATGAAAAAAGATGGAGATGAGCAATATATTAATAATTATGTTAACCATATGGAAACTATTTCAGAGTAACATGTAAGTGTGTAGTAAATGAGCGAGGTTAATATAATGTTAGATAAAGCGCCACTCGGAAGACCAAGTCACATTGGCAATGATAATGGCAAGCAACTTATGATAAAAGGTGAAGCGGCGGCTGTGATGTCGCGTGGTCAGACACCAGAGTTGCGCAGACAGCCTTCAGTCCTTAGAAAAGATTTGGGATAATACAACCATACACCATCCAAAAAACTTGACGTTATGATCTCTAATATGCTTTAATCATATTAAGCTAAAAATAATATGAAAAAGGTTTAGAGAGATGGCGAAGAATACAGCTCAATTAGATAAAGCTCTACTTCCATACCAAAGCAGAAATTCCAAACAAACTTTGGACGAGAAGAATGCACTTTTGGCTATCGTTCTCGCGGGAGAGGCCCTCTCAAGCGTTGTCGCTCCTGAGTACAAACATTCGTAAAATTTACCTATTTATCCATTGAATAAATAAGCTTTGTCGCGTCTGGGTCTTCGTATATATCGATACCTTCGACAACAGCCTTTAACGTGATCACGTTCGAGATTGCGCGTTCCTTAAAATCTTCCAATCCGCTCATTCTAAATTTTGTTTTCACAAACACGGTACGGCTACGGTTACCGCTGGTTTGAAGTCTTTTCAATAAAGCGTTCGCTTGATTTTGCGGCAAAGGAACGCCGTTAATATTGAGCGGTTCCTTGAATGTAATAAAAACATAGCCAGGATAGTGATATGCGGGGTTTTTCAGGCCGCAATAAGGCTTGTAGCTACTTTTGCCCAAAAGCTCCAACGCCGTAACATTAGTAAGCGCTGATTTTTCCGTAAACATAAACATTTTACTGTCAAAATCGTAACGATCTAGCTGAACCGGTGCAACAACTTCATACCTAAATGGATATGAGGTTTTTTCACGCATAATCTCTTCGCGCACAGCCTTACGTATATTTTGCCACTGAAAATCATTCGAATAATAGGTCTCATAAACGGAACAATCATTCAACCTCACAAACTCATCAACAGCTTTGTCGTTATTGACATCCCATATCGACAAAAACCAATAGGTCTTAGCTATGTTCTTATAATTCACGGGGTAATACTTCACCTGAGCCTGCGCATAAGATGCGGAAAACGCAATTAGGACAAAAGAAAATATCTGTATTGTTTTGTTTATCATAAAGTCTTTTTCGCCAGTAAATACGGTTTTTTGAACACTGTCGGCAATCCGATTCTATCAGCTTCATCTATATTCTCAATGATATAGTTCGAATTTAAAGATATGCTTAAAAGATCATCGATTTTCATGGTGTAAACAGTCATTTCCAATTCAAAATGCGTAAAAACATGATATGCCTTTTCGTTCAAGCGTACCCATTTACCTTCCTCGGCCTCTACAGGCGGGGCAAAGGCAATATCTTTAGTTTCCCCCCATTCATGAGTCGGAAGGCCTGTCATTCCGCCTAACAAGCCTTTATCCGGTCTTTTTTCCAGTAGAACATGCCCCTTTGTATCGGTCACGATATAAATATGCGCATAACGGCGTGGTTTTTGCCTCTTTGGCGCTTTTTTTGGATAAAGCTCGACCTCACCTGCTTTATACGCCGCACAATACTGAGAAATTGGACAAACACCGCATTTAGGTGTTTTGGGTATGCATACCATACTTCCAAGGTCCATGAGTGCTTGCGCATAGGCAGATGGCCTGTCTGCACGTCCGGCTGATAAGCTTTCCGCATGGCGCCGAACATCCGTTTTCCCTTTTGGGAAAGGGGTTTCTATTTTAAAAAGCCGCGCCATAATCCTGTCTACATTACCATCCACTACTGTAGCCGGCTTATCAAAAGCAATGGATGTTATGGCCGCACTGGTATAATCCCCTATTCCCGGCAGTTTTTTGAGTTCTTCAGTCTCTTGTGGGAATTGGCCGCCATATTCTTCCGTAACAACTTTAGCGCATTTATGTAAGTTTCTAGCTCTGGCATAATAGCCAAGCCCTGCCCATTCGCGCATAACGTCATCATTGTCTGCGGCGGCCAGATCCTCGACACTCGGCCACAAATCAATAAACTTTAAGAAATAAGGTATCACGGTTGGGACAGTCGTTTGCTGAAGCATAATTTCAGAAAGCCACACATGGTATGGGTTTTCATGTGCCGCACTTTGGCTTCTCCACGGCAAAGAACGGTGATTTTTGTCATACCATGACAATAAATCCACACGAAAAGCATCAATAAAATTGCACTTTTTTTGCACTTTCTTTAAGCTCTCATTTATGGGCACACAGCACTCCTCTTCAACGGTTCGTCAACTGACCAAAAAGCTTTTCGAGAAAAAGCACATTGCCTATGGCCGAATTTTAGATCACTGGACAGATATAGTCGGAAAAGACTTCGCTGAAAAGTCCCAGCCGCACGCAATGAGTTACCGTAAGGATAAAGAAAAGAAAGTTGTGGCCGTCCTAACAATCACCGCCAGTAGTGCAGATATCATGGCGTTGAGCTACCAAAAAGGTGTTATCATTGAGCGCATTAACCACCTCATCGGTAAGCCCCGCATCATTGATATAAAATTTGAGCATCAAGCCCCTACGTCATTCCAAGTCAGTGACAATAAGCAAAAATCTTTCGACGCACGTCCGTCCATTAATATTCCTCAGGATGCCCGCGAATCTGTTGCTCAAATCCAAGACGAAGCGCTCAAAGAGCGGCTTGAGCGATTTTTCGATGCAGCAAATCGTTGATCTTTTCAATTGAAGCTGATAGCTTCCTCTCAAAATTTAGGCGAATTCACATTTTTTTGAGGAAAATATATGAAAGTTAACGCAATCACACTCAGACCTGGGCACATTCTTGAAAAAGATGATAAGCTCTGGAAAGTGTTAAAACACGAAATCATTCACCCTGGTAAAGGCCAATCTGTTATTCAAGTTGAGCTTCGCGATATTGAAAGCGGTACAAAAGATAATGTTCGCTTCAGAACACAAGAAACAATTGAGCGTGCGCGCTTGGAACAAGCGGATTACCAATTCTTGTTTAAAGACGGCGATATCTACACTTTCATGAACAACGAAACATTTGAACAGCTAACGATCACAGAAGAGCTTATCGGTGATCAATCTGTTTACCTACAAGATGGTATGCAAGTTTCTATTGAGAGCTATGAAGAACGTCCAATCGGCGTTTCTTTGCCGGATAGTGTGACACTAGAAGTTGTTGAGACAGAGCCTGTTGTCAAAGGTCAGACTGCATCATCTTCATACAAGCCTGCTATTGTTGATAATGGCGTGCGTGTAATGGTGCCGCCACATATAGATCCGGGTACACGCATTGTTGTAAAGACAGAAGACGGCACTTATGTCGAACGTGCAAAAGACTAACCCCCCATTCATAGATCACAAAAAACAAGGATTAAGAGCAGATGGCTAGATATTCTCCCAACATGAACGTCATGATGAAGGCTGTTGAAAAAGCCTCCAAGCACCTTGTGCGTGATTTCGGCGAAGTCGAAAACTTACAAATCTCAATGAAAGGTCCTGGAGACTTTGTTTCAGCGGCAGATAAACGCTCAGAACAAATTCTCCAAGAAGAGCTTTCTTATGCACGCCCAGATTTTGGCTTTCTTATGGAAGAAGGCGGCGAAATTAAAGGGAAAGACCCATCGAAACGCTGGATTATTGACCCTCTGGATGGCACGGCTAACTTTATCAACGCTATCCCACATTGGTGCATCACTATGGCGCTGGAAGAAGAAGGACAAATCACCGCCGCCCTAACATACGATCCCTTACGTGATGAACTTTTCTGGGCTGAAAAAGGTGTTGGTGCTTATATGCGTCATCAACGTCTACGTGTATCAGGTAAAAAAGAGCCTAAAACAGCCATGATAGGGGTAAATGATTACCTCTTAGGTAAATCGCCTGAAGATTACTGGCAGAAAATGAACACTATCAATCACACTTTCGGCAAAGTTAAGAACTTTGGCTCAATGGGGCTAGACTTGGCATATGTGGCAGCAGGTCGTTTTGACGGTCACTGGGCCCCAGCCGGGCATTCAGCATGGGATTGCGCCGCTGGCATCCTTCTCATCCGTGAATCTGGTGGTTATATTTCGGATTTCGCGAATGGCGCCGATGTCTTAAACAGCAAAGAATTTATTGCTGGTAACCCACACATTCACGAAGAATTACGAAAAATCGTAAAATAGGACCACTATTTCACACTCAACATGTGGAAAACGCCCAGTTTTTGCCTTGTTTCCTTGCTATTGTAGCTTTAAAGCTAGTATATAAAGGAAAAGGAAGAAAACTGTGAAACACGTATTTATTGCTCTATTTATCGGATTATTCTCTTTGCCAGCCATGGCACAAGACGTAAATCTTGACCGTCTTTTAACAGACCGTGTCCTTGGCGACCCTAATGCACCTGTAACAATAGTCGAGCATAGCTCGCTTACATGCCCACATTGCATGGCATTTCATACACAAACACTGCCGAAGATAAAAGAAAGCCTGATTGATACAGGTAAAGCCAAGCTTATATTCAGTGACTATCCACTGAATGCCCCTGCGCTGCAAGGCAGTATGATTGCACGTTGCTTTGAAGATGATGATTTGTATTTCGATTACATTAATTTCCTGTTTGAAACGCAAAGTGACTGGGCCGGCGTTCCGGACCCAAGGCCATATCTAGCGCAAAATGCGCGTTTACTAGGCATTAGCTCAGAACAGCTTGATAGCTGCATGCAAACGGAAGGCTACCAAGACGCCTTTATTAAAAAAGTGCAGGAAATTTCAGAGTTTAAGCAAGTGAAGTCTACGCCGACTTTCATTATTGCTGAGACGGGTGAGCGTCTCACAGGAAACAAGCCATATCCTGTTTTTGAAACAGCCGTAAACTTCGCACTGAAACAAGATAAAGAGGACAAGTCCGAAAGCGAAGATGCTGATAAGGCTGAAAAAGAAGAATAACAAAAATAAGTGTAAAACTTTAAAATAAATGGTTCAATTTTCTAAACTCAGACTCAATGGCTTTAAGTCATTTGCGGATGCGACTGATCTGGATATTTCAGATGGGCTGAATGGCGTCGTGGGTCCCAATGGGTGCGGAAAATCTAACCTTGTTGAGGCCTTACGCTGGGTTATGGGGGAAACATCCGCCAAGAAGATGCGCGGATCGGGCATGGAAGACGTAATCTTTGCTGGCTCATCTACACGCACAGCGAAGAACCGCGCCGAAGTAACACTTGTTCTTAAAAATCCTTACCGTGACGCCCCTGCTCCTTTTGAGAATCTGGACGAGATTGAGATCACCAGAACAATTGAGCGTAACAATGGGTCAACATATCGTGTGAATGGCAAGGCTGTCCGTGCGAGAGATGTTCAGATGCTGTTCGCTGACATTGTCTCAGGCGCCAACTCACCTGCTTTGGTCTCGCAAGGCCGCGTCACGATGATGATCAACGCCAAGCCTGCCGAGCGCCGTCAGGTCTTAGAAGAATCTGCTGGTGTTGCTGGTTTGTATGCTCGCCGTCATGAAGCGGAGCTACGCTTAAAAGCCGCTGAGAATAACCTCCTGCGTCTGGATGATATTATGGCGGGTGTTGAAGGCCGCTATGAAACACTGCAAAAACAAGTTCGCCAAGCCAATAGATATAAAAACTTGAGCCAAACTATCCGTGATCTCAGCGGTCTTATTATCTACTTAGAATGGAAAGAAGCAACGGACCAATGTAAAGAGCTTGAAAACAAACATGGTGAAATCGAAGTCACTATTACAGAGCTTATGCGGATCATTGCTGATCTCAGCACAAAAGAAACGGAAATAGCCGCTACTTTGCCTGACCTCAAAGAAGAAGACAGCAAGATTGCCGCTCAACTACAAACCTATCTAATTGAAAAACAACGCTGTGAAGATGCTTTAAAGCGTATCGATGATGATATCGCCAAGGCAAAACAAACACTGAGCCAGTCCACACAGGACCGTGAACACGAAAAAGAATTCATAGACTCTTTGCTTACTTCTTTACAAATGCGTGAAGCTGAACTCTCTCGTTTGCAGGAAACATCTCTCAATAAAGAAACGTTAGAAGCTAAACTTACTGAAAGAGATTCTACGAAAGAAAAACTCAGCCAGATTGAAGCTGAATATGAAGCAACAAGAACAGCCCTGTCCCAAAGTGCGGCTGAAAGAGAAACTCTTGAGCGCCGTGTAAATGACTACACATCGCAGTTAGAAACACAAAGGCAAAGTCTTATTCGTGCCGAGGAAGAATTAACGCAAGCGAAGGAGAGCGGCGAAAACCTTGAAGAAATCAAGACAATCAAAGCTGAAATCGAGCAAACGGAAGCATTAATAGAAAACGCTAAAGAAGAGCTTGAAAATATTGATGCGCAGAAAGAGGCCGTTGATCAAGAGGTTCAGTCTTTAGAGGCCATGTGGCATGAAGACAACACAACAAAACAAAAAATAATATCTGAAATCAGTGTGTTAGAAAACTTTCTTAAATCAAAAAATGAAGAAGGTAAGATTGCTGTTGTTGAAAACATTAAACCGCAAAAAGGCTATGAAATAGCGCTAGCAAAGGCAATGGGTGACACCCTCCTCGCCGCGCTGGAAGACCCAGAAGCAAATCAATACTGGCAAGCATTGAGCTATACCCCAGAAGAATTGCCTGAACTATCAGCGATTCTAGAGCCATTGTCATCTAAAGTCACAGCGCCGGAAGCCTTGAGTATCTGTCTATCGCAAATTGGTGTTGTTGGCGATGAAACACTTGATGTTCAAACCATCTTAAAAGCTTTGAAACCGGGCCAAATGGCTGTTACTAAGCAAGGCGACGTATACCGCTGGGATGGTTACGTTATCACAGCCCGCTCTCAAAGCGCGACAGCTATGCATCTTGAGCGTAAAAACAGATACGAAACACTGAATACGGAACTGGAAACGATCACAGGCAAGGTAGATGCTTTGGCTGAGCGTCTTAGCGCGGAAAAAGACAAACGAAGCACTATTACAGCTCTTCGTAACGATAAAAACAACGAGATCAGAGATCTTAATAATGCGCTTACCCAAAATCGTAATCGCTACGAAAATCTATTGAGTAAAAACGACACACAGCGTCAGGCTATAATCCGTTTAGAAGAACGCATCAATAACCTCAAGAATGATACAGCACGCAGTGAAATAGCCTTAAGCGAAGCCACCGCAGCGCTCGAAGGCTATGACGACACAGACACACGCACTAAAGAAGAAACAAGCGAGAAGCTAAAATCCGACCTTCTTGAGAAAAGACAGACACTATCTGAACTAAACCGCGAATGTGACCGTATCTCTTATGAAATTGAAACCCGCGCGAACCGTATCGAAGTGTTAACAGCAGACATAGAAGAAGCGCGTAACCGCTTGGCTACGGGTAAAGCACGTATTAATGAGCTGGAAAGTCGCTACAGCGAAGCTGAAAAACAAATTGAAGCCCTTGAAGCAAAGCCAGAAGACTTGAAAGAGAAACTAGAAGATCATCTAAGTAAAATCGCTGATCTTGAAACTCAAAGAAAAACAACATCGGAAGCTGTTCACAGCGTTGAAGAACAAATTCGTCTTTTTGCTACTCAAATCAAAGAAAACGAAACGAAACTTTCCGCGCAAAAAGAACAGCGCGCTTCTATAGCGGCACATATGTCTTCCTTCAAAGAAAAAGAACAAAAAGCACTAATGCAAATGGAAAGCGAGGGCTTTGAGACTCCTTCCGCTCTTTGGACAAGCCTTGAATGGCCAGAAGATAAAGCCCTCCCTACTCTTGATAGTGTTAGAGAAAAATTCGAACG
Organism: Micavibrio sp.; assembly: GCA_002710775.1. GTDB lineage: Bacteria > Pseudomonadota > Alphaproteobacteria > Micavibrionales > UBA9664 > UBA9664. The sequence continues at coordinate 18,729 of PALX01000012.1, forward strand.
CTCCAAACGGGAGCGTGAAAATATGGGCGCGGTAAACTTAATGGCCGCCGAGGAAGCTGAAAGCACAGCTGGCGAGATCGAAACCATGATCAAAGAACGCGAAGATCTTGTTGAGGCGATCAGCAAGCTTCGTCAAGCCATCCAAAAGCTTAATAAAGAAGCGCGTGTTCGTATGATAGATGCTTTTGATAAGGTAAATGAACACTTTAAACGCCTCTTTACTCAGCTCTTTAACGGCGGAGAAGCACATTTAGAGCTCACAGAATCAGACGATATCCTCGAATCAGGTCTTGAGATATTTGCATCACCACCAGGGAAAAAACTACAAAATCTAACCCTTCTATCTGGCGGTGAACAAACGCTCGCTTCTATCGCTCTTATCTTTGCGATGTTCTTAACGAAACCTGCGCCGATATGTGTGCTGGATGAGATTGACGCGCCACTTGATGACGCCAATGTTGATCGTGTTTGTACAATGATTGAAGAAATCGGCAAGATTACAGGAACACGCTTTATGATCATCACCCACCACCGCATGACTATGGCCCGCATGGACCGCTTATACGGCGTAACAATGGCAGAACGCGGTATTTCACAGCTTGTATCTGTAGACCTGCAACAGAAGCTATTCGACGATCTCGTTGCCGCCTAAAATAAGCTTACTCAGCTATTTTCTTTTTAATGGTGTGCACAGCCTTACTTTCAAGAACATCATCATGAAGCTCAAGCATCGAAGCATATTCAATTGATTCGATATCATTAGGCATACCCTCCCATACAAGTGCGAGGTCTTCAGGGAAATCCTCTGCGCGAAATGCACGGCCTACGCCTTGCATAACTGTATACCTTACAGGGGAGGCGTTCTTGATTTTTGCAATCTGACTGCCATTTTGGTTATCAAATTTAGCAGAATACCAAAGAGAAATATTTGTTTTAGTCGTCAAAATTTACACACTCAACCTTATCACTTTAGATAATAACTATCATTAATTAACATAATTTACAAACTTTTAAGCTATACTTTGCTTATACTTGGAGGCATAATCGCAAATTTAGGCCAAAATAAGGCTTTTAATCCCCCTCAAATAACGCTATTTTACCGTCATGAGCGATATTGACGACTTAGATCGTAAGATCAAGCAATATAAAGAAAAAAAGAGCCCAAAATACAACCCATCTTCACAAGATGAGGAGGATGACAGCATGCGTGTTGGCATGCGTGCCGGGGCCGAACTTGTCACAGCTATCGCCGCCGGGGCTATCATTGGTTATTTTTTAGACAAAGAGTTTGGTACAAAACCTATTTTTTTACTTGCGCTATTGGTGTTAGGCGTTATAACAGGGTTTGTAAATGTATGGCGGACAACACAAGGGCTTGGAACCTCAGTTGGCATAGGCTATACAGAGAAACTGAAAGAACAGGATAAACGAAAAGAAAAAGAGGAATAGTCACTAATGGCAGACCCAATTCACCAATTTGCGATCACCCCGATTACATCAGAGCCACTCATCGTTGGCGGTGTTGATATTTCTTTTACAAACTCAGCTCTATGGATGGTTATTGCTGTCGTTGTCGCAACAAGCTTCTTCAGCTTAGCCCTACAACGTAAATCGTTAGTTCCTGGGCGTATGCAAGCAACCGCGGAAATGTTCTACGGTTTTATTGCGAACATGATTCGTGAAAATATTGGTAAAAAAGGACAAAGCTACTTCCCTTTCATTTTCACCCTCTTCATGGTTGTTCTTCTTGGTAATCTTTTAGGCATGATTCCCGGATCATTTACTTATACAAGCCATATCGCCGTTACAGGCGCACTGGCGCTTGTTGTCTTTTTCATTTGTACAATCATTGGCTTTGTTAAGCACGGCATGAAATTTTTCACATTCTTCTGCCCAGCCAATGTGCCGATTTTCCTGTGGCCACTTATTATCCCGATTGAGGTTCTGTCTTACCTTATTCGCCCAATTACGCTTTCTGTTCGTTTATTTGCGAACATGATGGCTGGACACTTGATCCTGAAAGTATTCGCAGGCTTTACCGTAGGTCTACTGGGCCTTGGCGGGATTGGCTTTGCGATTGGTATGCTTCCTATGCTGTTTAACGCTGTGCTCGTTGCGTTCGAAATTTTGATCGCTTTATTGCACGCTTACGTGTTTACAGTTTTAAGCTGTACCTATTTAAAAGATTCCATTGATTTGCACTAAAAAATATGTAGAGTGCCAATCAACGGTGTTTAACGAGTAAAACTGGTAAAAAACGAAACGAAAGGTTTAAAAAAATGGAACTAGAATCAGTAAAACTTATTGCTGCAGCTCTTGCCCTACTCCCACTTTTGGGTATCGGTATTGGTCTGGGTATGATCTTCGCATCTTATAACAATGCAGTTGGTCGCAACCCATCTTCAGCTGAAATTCTTGACAAAAAGTTCTTCCTGACATTTGCGTTGACAGAAGCTCTTGCGATTTTCGCATTGGTTATCTCTCTCGTAATCTTGTTCGGTTAATTTGCAAGATTTTTAATTAGTATTTAAGGTAGACCCTATGATGAATATCCGTACTCTGTTGATTGCTACGAGCGCGTTTGTTATGAGCCACAAAGCTCATGCCGCCTCAGAACTTCATGAGATTGAGGATGCCGCACATGCGGCGGCTCACGCTATTGAAGGTGCTGTTCATACAGATCACGGCCAGTCTGCGGGTCTACCTCAATTTGATATCACGACTTTCCCATCACAAATTTTCTGGCTCGCGGTTACGTTTGCGGTTTTATACCTCATTTTTGCGTTTCGTGTATTGCCTGACATTTCAAGCGTTCTTGAACGCCGCAAGGAAACAATCGAAAGCAACCTTGAACGCGCAGAAAAATTAAAAAGCGAAGCTGAGGCAGTACAAGAGCAATACGAAAAAGGTCTTGAACTTGCACAAGCGGAAGCTAATGAAACGCTAAAACAAGCTGAAGCAGATGCGCGCGCGGCCATGGAAAAAACATTAAACACATTCCAGAAGAAAGCCGAAAAAGAAATGCAAGCTTCTATTGAGCGCATTGAAAAGTCTAAACAAGAAGTATTCTCAGACATTAATGATATTGCGGCTGATGTCGTACAGACTTCTGTTGAACGCATTATCGGCGTTAAAGTTACAAAAGACGAAGCTTTGGCGGCTATCCACCCACTAACAGAACAAACAGCTAAGGCGGCTTGAAAAGATGATTGATTCTTTGCTTCACAACACAACTTTTTGGGTAACTGTATCATTTCTACTCTTCGCCGTATTTTCATGGAAACATGCGAAAAAGGCGATCCTTGCAATGCTCGACAAGCATATTGCGGATATTAAAGCTGACCTAGATTCAGCAGAAAATCTTCACACTGAAGCACAAGAATTGCTGGCACAATATCAGCGCAAACAAAAAGACGCACAAAAAGATGCTGAGCACATCATTGAAACAGCGACTAAACAAGCGGCAGATATGCGCGCAAACATTGAAGCAGAAACTGCGGACACACTTGCCCTTCGTGAAGCACAACTTAAAGAACGTATTCGCCGTATCGAAGAAAAGGCTGTTTCAGATATCAAATTTCAGATTACCGAGATTTCAACACAAGCCACACTTGATATCATTACCAAGCGCCTTGGTAAGAAGGAAAACGACAATCTTGTTGCTCAGACAATTAAAGAGATTCCTGCCAATATCAAAAAGGCTTCTTAAACTTGGTGGATATAAAGCCACTTTTTCCCGAACCCACGATAAAAACAGCACGCTTCTGGCGCCATAAAACCGTCGGTTTGCTCGGTGGGTCTTTTAATCCCGTTCATGAAGGACATCTTCACATCTCTAATAGAGCACTGCGCAAGCTTCCTATTGATTGCCTGTGGTGGAATTTTACGCCCAAAAACCCATTTAAAAAGGATATTAAAACACCGCCTATCGACGAGCGTATCGCACAGGCCCGTACCATTGTAGACAACCCCCGCATCATATTCTCTCGTATTGAAAAAGAGCTGAATATATACCGAACGCACCAATTAGGCGCGGCTCTTCACCATTATTTTCCGCAAACAAATTTCATATGGGTCGGCGGTATTGATCTTGTAGATGGCTTTCATCGCTGGGAAAACTGGCAAGAAATACCGTCCTATTTTCCTATTGTATTTTTCCAAAGGCCGCCCTTCAAAGGCTCTATAAAACGCAGTATTTTACGGGTCAACAAGACCCTTCACCACGAATTCAAGCTTCCGCACTTGCCATCGGATTATAAAAAATCACATATATACTGGGATTTACATGGAAAAACATGTATAGCATCCTCTAGCGCTCTTCGCGAAGCACAACAGCGCTGACTTGTTAAAAACGCCCTTTTTTAGTATAATGGGGGGTATAGAAAAGGAGATTTGATAATAGCTACATCAAAACAATTAAAGGGTGACAACCCCGAAACAAGGCTGGCTCTAATTAGTGACTGTCTTGACAATGAAAAAGCTGACGACATTTCTTTCTATGACCTCCATGACAAAAGTCAACTTGCTGACTATATGGTTATCGCAACCGGTAGATCCACCACGCATGTGAAGGCTTTGGCCAAGAAACTAGTTGAAAAATGTAAGTCCAAAGGCATACGTGACATCAAGACTGAGGGCGACACGCATGGCGACTGGGTTCTCGTTGATGTGGGCGATGTGATAGTGCATCTGTTCCGCGACGAAGTCCGCCGCTTTTATGACATGGATAAACTCTGGGAAGAATGCGGTATGGATAACGCGCCTAAGTCTCTTGAGTCCGCNACAGCAAGATAATATCTTGCTTATATGCGGTACAAAATTATAGCGATAGGCAAATCCAAAGGCTCAGATTATGATTCTGCAATGCAGACTTATGTTAAGCGCATCAACGGTAAGCCGCATATAGAAGAAATNTCCATCAAAAAAGAAAAAGACCCTAAGCGTCTTAATATCTTAGAAAATGAAGCCATAAGAAGCGCCATCCCAAACGGCGCCTTTGTCATCGCACTCACACCTGAGGGTAAAGAGTTTACCAGCCCTGCTCTGGCACAAAAGATTCAAAATCTAGAGAATCAATCTATTTCAGACACAGTCTTCCTTATTGGCGGCGCGGATGGTCTGGATGATCAAACAAAAAGCCTTGCGGATATGTCGCTATCTTTCGGCCAGATGACATGGCCCCACCTACTCGCCCGTGTTATGCTTCTAGAACAGCTATATAGAGCTCAACAAATATTAAGCGGTCATCCGTATCATAAAGAATAATGCCCTTTTTAAAGCGTCACAAAATTTCAGTATGCTTGATCTGCCTCACTTTTATATTAGTGTCTTCATATCCATGCTTTGCACAAATGCCGACGCCTGAGAGAAAGCAATTATCTTTGGGCACATTAAAACAAGCAATTGAAAAAAAAGAGCAGGAAAAAAAAGACCTCGAACAGCAGGTTAAAAAAGATGAAAGCGACTTAAAGTCACTGCAAAAAAATCTTGTTCGATATACCGAGCAAACAAAGACGATTGACCGTAAGCTGGAAAAGCTAAAACAGCGCAAGCAAGAGCTGAGCAAAGATCATGACCGCCTTGTCGAAAGCCTCAAACAACACAGGCACAAAACAGCACAAGTTGTCTCCGCCGCCATACACTTGAAACAACTGCCGCCGCAAAGTTATATGCTTAGCACAAAGACTCCATATGAACTCGGCCTCGTTCAAACAACACTTTCATCTGTCTTTCCTCATGCCCTACATCAAACAGAAGACGTTTCAAAAGAACTTAAAAAATTGAGCATTATCGAAGAAGAATTAAGAGAACAAGAAGCGCTTATTGCTGAGAACCAAAAAGCCTTGAATAAAAAACAAGCCGATGTTCGCAGTCTTCTGAAGGAAAGAAAACGTCTTGTTTCCAAGCGTATGAATTTAATCGAAGAGCATAACAGCCAGATTGCCGCCTATGCGGAGCGCGCGAAAACTATGGAAGAATTAATATCGCGCTTAAGCGTGCATAAACCCAAAATTCTCAATAAGCCTCAATTCAGCCAAGAATTGCCCAAACGTGGCTCTAAACGCCTACCTGCCGAAGGCGTTGTTCTTGTTGGATTTGGCCAGATGNACGATATCGGCGCGCCCAGCGAAGGCTTACGCATTAAAACCAAACCAAAAACAATCACCGTAGCCCCTATGGGCGGCGTAGTACGCTATATCGGGTCTTTTAAGCAATATCAAAACCTGATCATCATCGAACATAAAGGTGAATATCACAGCCTGATTGCCGGATTGGACCAAATTAATGTGAGTCTGGGGCAATCCGTAATTGCTGGTGAACCACTTGGGATTACCCGTAGCCAAAGCGCTTCATCTATATTATATTATGAGTTGCGTCATAAGGGCCGCCCGATAAACCCTATTTAAACAACGTTAGACGATCACAAAAGGAAGAACATGCTTACAAACGCTATCAAAACATCCCTATTCACTATTTTGGTCTTCATGAGCCTGTCACTAACATCGGCATGTGCTGAGACAACGAATACTGAGGACACGTATCAACAGCTCAACCTGTTTGGCGATGTATTTGAACGCGTAAGAGAACAATATGTTGATGAAGTTACAGATAAAGAATTAGTCGAACACGCCGTTAATGGCATGCTGACTAATCTGGACCCTCACTCTTCATATTTAAATGAAGAAGATTTTGGTGACATGCAAGTCCAAACCAAGGGTGAGTTTGGCGGTCTTGGTATCGAGGTAACCATGGAAAACGGCTTTGTAAAGGTTGTAAGTCCGATTGATGATACGCCAGCCTTCAAAGCTGGTGTTAAGGCCGGAGACCTTGTTACCCATCTTGATGGCGAAGCTGTTATGGGACTAACCTTGTCAGAAGCCGTCGATAAAATGCGCGGTAAGGTTGGTACCAAAATTGACCTAACGATCCGCCGTGAAGACGAAGCCAAACCTGTTGAAATTACAATTAAACGGGACATCATTAAAATTCAGTCTGTACGCCACGAAGTTTTTGGTGACATCGGATATATCCGTATCACAACATTCAACCAACATACCGAAGACGGCCTTAAAGATGCGATTAAAGACATCAAAAAAGAATTGGGCGAAAAACTTAGCGGTTATGTTCTTGATCTGCGCAACAACCCGGGCGGTTTGCTAACGCAAGCAATCAGCGTTTCAGATTCTTTCTTAGATAAAGGAGAGATCGTTTCTACGCGTGGCCGCCACGAAGACGATACCAGACGCGATAATGCAACAAAAGGCGATTTGGCTGATGGTAAACCTATGGTTGTTCTGATAAATGGCGGTTCGGCTTCTGCGGCTGAGATTGTTGCTGGCGCGCTTCAAGATCACCGCCGTGCGGTTGTGATGGGGACACAATCCTTTGGTAAAGGGTCTGTGCAAACAATCATCCCTATTCCTGGGCATGGGGCTATGCGTCTGACAACAGCGCGCTATTACACGCCGTCAGGCCGCTCCATTCAGGCCAAAGGTATTGAGCCAGACATTAAAGTTGAGCTGGCGCGTGTTGAGAAGATTGATATCGGCGACAACACACGTGAATCAGACCTCAATGGCGCTTTAGATAATGATAAGAAAAAAGATAAGAAGGAAAAATCAGCTGATGAACCTTCAACAATCGATGAAATTGAAGATTATCAACTGTTGAGAGCTATTGATCTGATACAAGGGTTGAGCCTATATCAGCAAAAGTAATCTCATAACGAATTTAAGTGAGTTTAATGCTACCGGAAAAGCTACAACAATATATGCCTGACTTTTCGATGCGCTTTGATTTGCGTTTCTTTGTCATCGGTAGCGCTCTTCCCTTATTGCTTCTTGTCCTTGCTTTTACGACAGGGCTTTTAAACACACAAAAGGTCATAGAATCGCGCATTAACAACCTTGATAAGGTAGTTATTGAGCCGCGCATTCCGCTGGCTGAACAAGAAGAAATAGCCACGGCCTCGTATGATGAGCAAGAAACTCATAATACCGCCGAATCCCATGAGGAAGCTAAAAACGATGTCACGAAATCTCTGTACTACAGATCAGGTAATTACGTCCTACCGCGTGTAACGGCAGAAGGCGACACCGTTTTTAAAGAATTTTCATTATCCAATGTTTATCCTGCCGCTGATGAAATGCGCCGTGTTGATGGCAAGATAGCGATTATTTTTATTGATGCCGGCGCCTATCCAGCGTTACTACGCCAAGCACAAAAAGAACTACCGAATGTATTTTCCTATGCTTTCACGCCATATATTAAAGATATCAGCGCCCATATAGACCCTAATTACGAGAACTGGCTCATGTTTTTGACACAGCCTGAAGATTTTCCTTACAGTGACCGTGGCCCCCTCGCCCTCTCTAACGAACAAACACAAGAAAGCTGGCAAGCCGCTTTAGAACAGTCCATTGGTCGCACGAAGAATATTGTTGGCCTCGCTGGCTATCCGGCGGCGAAGTTTTTGACGACAGATACGTCAAGAGAATTTACAAGCGCCTTTTTAGCAAAAGCGGGACTCGGTTATATCCATGGCGATATTGCACCAGACCAAGTCTCCAAATTTAGCTCTGATATCCCTATGGGTCAGGCAGACCTCGTAATCGATAGTGTTGCCGATCAAAATGATATTGCGCTCAAACTACGGGCACTTGAAAGAATAGCGTTAGATTCAGGAAGCGCTATTGCTTATGCGCATCTTTACCCTGAAACGATTGAGACTTTAAAAAAATGGATTGTTGATATCGGTAGCCGCAATATTCAACTCACCACAGCTTCACAACTTGTAAAATAAGACGATTTTATTATGACGACTTTAAAGGACTTAGATGACAGACCTTACCGCCTTAATGTCGGTGTTCTCCTTTTTAATGAGGATGGTCATGTCTTTGTTGGTGAACGCTCAGACACGCNAGGTGCATGGCAAATGCCTCAGGGCGGTATAGATGAAGGCGAAGATTGGGAAATTGCCGCTTTTCGTGAACTTGAAGAGGAAACAGGCGTGCTCGCAGATCATGCTAAAATTATCCGCGTCATGGATGATTATCTCACCTATGACTTTCCTCCTGATTTAAAGGGGCGCGCCATATACCGCGACTATAAAGGGCAGCAACAAAAATGGGTTGCTATGCGCTTTACAGGTAAAGACGCCGATATCAATATCACTGGCCATCATGAGATCGAATTCAGTCGGTGGCAATGGGTCGCGTTAAAGGACACACTGGACTTGATTGTTCCATTCAAACGCGATGTCTACGAAGCGCTCATAAAAGAGTTCTCAGATATTGCCGTCCAATATCACCACAACTAAGCTTGAAATTACTTGCGTTAGTTAAGCGGTGACCATGCTGGGTCTGACCCGTCTAATGGTGTTGGGATCTGGGACTCATTATACCCTGTTAAATCAATCTTATAGAGCTTGGCGGAACGACTATTGCCACGCGGCTTTTCCTTAAAATATGTTAGGTAACGGCCATTGGGTGCCCAGCTTGGTCCTTCTACGTGATACGCCGTCGCAATCAAGCGCTGACCGCTTCCATCAGGACGTATAACACCAATATAAAACTTACCCTTGTACATGCGCGTAAAGGCAATTAAATCCCCTCTAGGCGACCATACAGGGTTGGCGTAGCGTCCGTCACCAAATGTAATACGTTGAGGACTACCACCATTTTGATCCATAACATAAAGCTGTTGAGAACCGCCGCGGTCTGATTCAAAGACAATACGGCGACCATCAGGCGCATAAGACGGCGATGTATCAATCGATGGATGGTTAGTCAATTGCGTTACTTTGCGAGACCGCAAATCCATCGTATAAATATCTGTATTCCCATTAAGCGCCAAGCTCATAATGACCTTGTTCCCATCAGGAGAGAAACGCGGCGCGAACGTCATACCGGGGAAATCCCCGAGAATTTCCTGACGGCCTGTATCAATGTTATACAAATAAACGCGCGGTTTGTTTTTCACATAAGCCATATAGGTAATTTCCTGATTAGCCGGAGAAAAACGCGGTGTCAGGACAAGAAAACTCCCATCTGTCAGAAATTTATGGTTATAACCATCCTGATCCATAATCGCCAAGCGTTTGATACGCTTATTGGCTGGACCTGTCTCCGAGATATAGACAATACGACTGTCGAAATAACCGCCCTCACCCGTTAAACGCTCAAAAATAACATCCGAAATAATATGCGCAATACGGCGCCAATTATCAGGCTTTGTTGTATAGGCCGTCCCAACCATCTGGCTTTGACCCAACGTATCCCATAGACGAAACTCAACACGTAAATCACCATCGCTTTTGCGTTTAACGACACCTGTTACAAGTGCTTGTGAACCGATAGAACTCCACTCAGAAAAGCGCGGCCCGTCTTGTGCTAAAGATTCAGGCTTTTGCAAATAGCTAAAGCGATTAAGCACATTTACTAAGCCAGAGCTTTTTAAATTCTCTGTAATTTTATCGGATATTTTTATACCTGCATCACTGGCTTCAACACCTTCACCATAAAAGATTGGGATGGCGATAGGAAGCGGTTCAACTTGCCCGCGGTCAAGGCTGAGCTTTAACTCAGCATGCGCCGTGCTTATAGGGAGCAAGAAAAGGCAAGCAATCAGTACAAATATTTTATTCATCAAAACATATCCTTTGGATCAAATGTGATGGTTATTTTCTTCCATTGATCATACTTGTTCAATGGTAATTTTAAAGGGCTACACAATGGATTACGCACAGCCCGCATTGCGGAGTCCGCCGCCGCACGGAAAAAGCCATCATTACTATAGCGCCACGTATCAACAATTTTAGCAGATTGAACAGTCGCGTCGGGGTTCATATTCAACGTCACTTCGACGACTAAGTCTTCTGCGTTCCTTGCGCCGGGAACCACACTCCAACATTGCGCAAGCTGTTGGCGTAAAGCGTCTTGTTCACTCATAGTTAGAGCAGAATCAGCACGGGTCAAGACCGCTTGCGGGAACTCAGCCTCTGTTTCATCAGCCGTTTCCTCTTCTTTAGAAAGCTCCGCTGGTGTTTCTGAACCGGCTAGATTCTTCAAAACAGACATGAAGTCTTCGCTTTGCTCTTCTTTCTTTTCCTCCTGCGCTTTCTTAATAACATCCTTAGCTGTTTGCTTAGGTTTGGTTTCAGGCGGCTTAGGTTTTTTCTTTACCTCTGGCTTAGGCTCGGGCTTTTTCTCTTCTACCTTCTCAGGGAGCGGCACAAGTTCTGGTTCTGCTGTTTCAGGCTTCGCTGTTGGCGGCGTTAGAGCTTTAGGCGGCTCTTTCGTCTTAGGCGGTTCAGGCGCTTTCTTCTCTTCTTTAGGTTTTGGTGTATCCTCTTTTTTGGGCGGCACATTCGTAGCATCTGCTAAATCAACAAACTCAACTTGTATAGGCGGCGGAGTGATTACTTCCTCATTGTGTTTTGAAAAAGCGAACGTAATAGACCCAGCCACAAAAACGAATAAATGGATAGCGATAGACCAAACCATCGGTGTTTTTGAAGCGCCGTAATAACCTTCATCTTCTGATTTATTCTGTTTATCGGCGTGGAGCTTATTCATGAATATTTTAAAATCCTATGCATAAACCATAATGTGGTTCTATGACTATTCTATGACAATTATGTGACTGGGTCAGATATTAACGCCACTTTAGAAAACCCTGCTCTATTTACTGATCCGAGGATATTCATCACTTTTGAATATGGCAAAGTCTGATCTGCACGAATATAAATACGCTTATCTTCACGCTGTTTCATAATTTGTGAGAGCACCGGAATGAATTGATCATTCTCCACTTCGCGCTCCCCTATGAATAGCTTTCCATCAGCCTGAAGCGACACCTCCAATGGCGCATTATCCTGATCGCTAATTGCACGTGCTTCAGATTGCGGTAAATCCACAGAAACACCCGTGGCCAATAAAGGTGCAGACACCATAAAAACAATTAAGAGCACCAACATGACATCAACAAATGGCGTCACATTGATTTCAGTAAATTGCCTGTACCGTCCGCCGCGTTTACGGCTATTTCCCAACTGTGCTCCCATTATCCAAAAGACCTGCCGATTTTCTGTTTCTCAAAATGACGTGAAAGAATAGCTGAGAATTCCGAAGAGAATGCTTCAAGACGGTCTGCATAGCGGTTCAGATCATTTGATATCTTGTTAAAAGCAATAACGGCAGGGATCGCCGCTACAAGACCAAGGGCTGTCGCAAAGAGAGCCTCGGCAATACCGGGAGCAACAACAGCCAAAGATGTGTTCTGCGTCATCGCAATGGAGCTAAACGAGTTCATAATCCCCCACACCGTTCCAAACAAACCGATAAACGGCGCGGCTGAGCCAACATTCGCTAAAAAAGTCATATTGCGCTCCAGTTTATCCAACTCACGCGTAATTGTGACTGACATAGCGCGCTCAATACGTTGCTGTAGCCCCGCTTGTAATGTTGCCTTACCGCCAGCACCATTGCTTTCAGAGCTTAAATGCCNCTCTNCCANCCCCGCCGTAAATGTATTCAGGATCGGATCAGGCTTAGACTGCTTTACACGCTGATAAAGTTTATCAAGGGCTTCACCAGACCAAAACGCCTCTTCAAATTTATTCGCTCGGTTATTGATACGCTTCATCATCCCCATTTTTTGAAAGATAATCGCCCAACACCAGATGGAGGCTGAAACAAGCGCCAGCATTACAAGCTTCACAACGATATCCGCTTGCCAGAAAAGCCCCCACATTGATAAGTCATGAGATGCTACGGTTCCAGCCAAATTAGCTGCATCAACAACTTCGTTCATTTATTTATATCCTTCTAATAAGTTCACTAATTCCTGCGGGATCTTACGTATCCCTTTTTCTAAATCAATATAAGCAAGGCTAATCTGCGTTGCAGTTAAACGCACATCACCTTTATATATATCCTGCTTTAAAGTAATGCGCGTCGGCTTAATCTCAAGGACACGCGTGCGAACATCCACAATATCATCCAATTTTGCGGAGGCGTTATACTGAATATTCAAATCAGCAACAACAAAACCCTCGCCCTTGGCAATCGCGTCTTTGCTTTCAAAGCCAATCTCACGTAAAAGCTCCGTTCGCGCCCGTTCTGTGTATTTCAGATAATTTGCGTAATAAACGATGTTATTTGCATCTGTATCTTCGTAATAAACACGTGTTTGGTAAGAATGAATCATGGATATAAGACTACAAAAAATTCATAAAACACAAAACAACTCTTTTTCTTGACATAATACCGGGAATGTGTTTTAGTATGTGAAACTTTTAAGGGGACAACGGTTCTTGCCCATAAAACAAGGCAATGCTAAAGAAGCAGCAGTGAAGCCAGCTGTTGAAGCGCACTTTAAAGGCATAATGACATTATTATAGGAAGATTAAGAATGACAACAACACTATCGAAAACTTTTGGTTGGGCGAACTTTCAAGAAAAAACGAAGTCAAACATTATTTCGGCGACAATCGCCTTAGGTGGTTTGGTAGGGATTGCTTTTGGCATAGGATCAGCTTTTAATGGTCACGGAATTGTACCAGACTTTGCGGTAGACAATGGGATCAATCTTGCTTTCGTAAGTACTATTATGGCATCTGTAGGCTTTAGATCGCTTGCTAATTTTAATGAAGACAAGATGTCGGCAAGATTGCTAGAAAATAATGGGCTTGAGCAAGGTGCGCTTATTGGTGTGACCGCTTGTGCTGGCGCAGCGCTGACTTGCATATTGTCTTTGTCTTAATCAAACAGTCCTTTTTCAATACCATTAGGTGCTTTTAGCCCTAAATGACCATAGGCTTTGCCTGTCAGGCATCGTCCGCGCGGTGTCCGTTGTAAGAACCCTTGCTGGAGCAGGTAAGGCTCAACCGTTTCTTCGATCACATCCCGCTGTTCAGACAATGCCGCCGAAAGTGTTTCCACGCCAACAGGGCCACCGCGATAATTTTCAGCGATCAGGCGCATATAGCGCTTATCCATGCCGTCTAAGCCTTCATGGTCCACATCAAGTCTGTTCAAGGCTTTATTTGCCGCATCTGCCGTAATAAGCGTATCTCCATCAACAACAACGAAATCACGAACGCGGCGTGTTAAGCGGCCTGCAACACGCGGTGTACCGCGGGAACGCTTAGCAATTTCTAACGCCCCGTCATCGTTGATATCCATATCAAGTAACCTAGCGTTACGACTAACAATTCTTGCTAGTTGTTCAGGACTATAGAACTCTAGTCGCAATGGTATACCAAAGCGCTCACGCAAAGGTGTTGTGAGCAACCCGCTTCGTGTTGTTGCCGCAACCAATGTAAAGGGTTGCAGGTCAATTTGCACTGAGCGCGCCGCTGGCCCCTCTCCGATGATTAAATCGAGCTTACCATCCTCCATGGCTGGATAGAGAATTTCTTCTACAGTAGAATTCAGACGGTGTATCTCATCAATAAACAAGACATCATGCGGCTGTAGATTCGTCAAAATAGCCGCCAAGTCCCCTGCTTTTGTAATGATAGGGCCAGATGTCGCACGAAAACCAACGCCGAGTTCTTTGGATATAATTTGTGCTAATGTTGTCTTTCCAAGCCCTGGAGGGCCATGCAAAAGGACATGATCCATTGCCCCGTCACGGCTTTGAGCCGATTTAATAAAGACACGTAAATTGTCCTTGAGATGGTCTTGGCCGATAAATTCTTCAAGCTTTTGCGGGCGTAACGCCGGATCAATGTCATCCACACGTGACACGGCATTAAGATCATCGTTCTTTACGGCTCGTGAATCAGGTTGCATAATCATATTGTAACGCCTGAGAACAAAAGATCACACTTTTTATACGAAGAATTACGAATAATGCGCAGTATTGTTGAAAACTTGAACCGATATCTCCAAAAAAGATGGGTGCCGAAATGGCATCACGCTTTTGCTGACCCTCAACATGGCGGGTTTTACGAGCGTATCGCCGAAAAGTTTAAGCCGCTAGATATGGGCTATAAGCGCCTTGTCACACAATGCCGTCAAATTGCTATTTATAGCCATGCAGGATTTAACCTTAAAGACCTTGCAGACCGATTCGAATTTTTGATCCAAAACTACCATGTTGCAGGAAAAGGTTGGCGCTTTTCAGTTACAGATGAGGGCAAACCCTATGACAAGACACGCGATTTATATGCTCATGCCTTTGTGATCTTCACCTTATCTCTTTATTATAAAGCGACAGGAGACGAAAGAGCTAAAGATCTTGCTGAAGAAACGCTAAATTTCATTAAAAAATATTTCAAAACAACAATAGGCTACCATGAAGCCCTAGACGATGATCTAAAACCTTTAGATAAAATGCGCAGACAAAATCCGCATATGCATCTCTTTGAAGCTTGTTTGTTTGCCTATGAAACCTTTGATGATCAGCATTATCTGTTGATGGCTGATGAAATTTACCGCTTATTTAAGGATTATTTTTTCATCGACGGTACATTGCGCGAGTTTTTTGATGAGCACCTTAACCCCGACATTGAAAAAGGCCATATTGTTGAGCCAGGCCACCATTTTGAGTGGGTGTGGCTGTTACAAAAATATCGCCTAGCGAAAGGTCTAGAAAACGACAAAGAAACCGAAGACTATATGCGCCAGCTTCTTTATTGGGCCAACGAACATGGCTGGGATGAAAAATATGGCGGCATTTATAATGCTCTTGATCCAGACGGCAATATTATAGATGAACAAAAAAGAATATGGCCCTTTGCCGAAGGTCTTAAAGCCAACGCCATGATGCTTGATCTTGAAGATGACAAAATTTCTTTAAAAAAACGTACTGATAAAATGGTTTCAGTGTTTAAGAATAAATATATTTTGAAGCGCGGATTTTGGACAGAAATTGTCAACCGTGATTTATCGCCAGCCACAGATTATCTCCCCGGTACAACCCCCTACCATCTTTACTTCGGTATCGTAGAGACACTTGGATATTTACGCGGTAGAGGGCGGTCAAAGTCATGGACATCTGCTCTATTCGGCTTTTTCTATAGCCTACGCGCGGGACTATCCTCAGCTGTTAAGTTCTTGAAGACCCAGTTTAATCAAAGCCGATAAATCGAGATTATCATTCTCCGCCTTTGCTTGTGCTTTTGAAAGTGCTGTAAACGCATCGGCGCGGCCATAGCCAAGATTGATAAGCGCCGACAATGCATCATCAATAAGACTATTACCTGTAACAGCACTCCCTGCTCCGGCATTACCTGTTGAAACAGACGATTCTGAGCCGGACGGCGCAATATCACCCACTTTATCTTTAAGTTCGGTAATCAAACGCGCCGCAAGCTTAGGCCCAACACCATCAGCTT
Source organism: Micavibrio sp. (assembly GCA_002710775.1). Classification (GTDB taxonomy): domain Bacteria; phylum Pseudomonadota; class Alphaproteobacteria; order Micavibrionales; family UBA9664; genus UBA9664. The sequence goes on from PALX01000012.1 coordinate 35,074, forward strand.
GCGTTAAGGCCGCTTTGTCCTGAGAAGCAATCACTGCACCGAGATTTTCAGGCGGACAAGCCGTAAGGATAGCAAGCGCCGCTTTCGCCCCAACACCTTGCACTTTCGTAAGTGTAACAAACCAGTTTTTTTCAAGCGCGTCACAAAAACCGAATAGGCTAATATTATCTTCGCGAACAATTGTTTCAACCAGCAAAGCGCATGGATCGCCAGCATCCCCTATTCTACTAAGCGTTCTATTAGAAGCCTGCACAAAATAGCCAACACCATTAACATCAAGGATCAAAGACCCTTGTGCCGTACTGTCAATAATACCTGTCAATTTTGCGAACATATCTACATCTTACCCGTAACAAACGCATTGGTCGAGGCATGATTAGCATGACAAATAGCAATAGCAAGCGCATCGGCTGCATCCTCAGAGTCAACCTGCACCCCTGGCAAAAGCGTTTTGATCATCATCATCATCTGATTTTTATCAGCGTGTCCTGCCCCAACAATAGACTTTTTAACCAAATTAGCGCCATATTCATGCACCTCTAAACCATAGCGCGCCGCCGACACCATCGCCGCGCCGCGGGCAGCACCAAGCTTGAGTGAACTTGCAGGGCTTTTATTAACAAAGGTTTCTTCAATCGCCGCTGATTGGGGCGCATATAAATCCAAAACTTTCGTGAGCTCCGTGTCTATATTCAAAAGCCGCGCCGAAAGAATATTTTGGGCAGGTGTTTTGATAACGCCATTGGCGACATGCTTTAAGGCCGATCCGTGCTGTTCAATAATTCCCCAGCCGCATTTATTTAATCCCGGATCAATACCTATAATACGCATAGCCTATGAACTCTCCGCGAATAACTCTTCCGATGTCAGGCGCGGCGTATCATCAGCAAACTCATAATAATCTGGCTTTCCATCCACACAGATGTGACGCTCCATATGCAAGTCAGAATCATCATCCAAAGCACCAACCATACATATAAGTAATTTGGCCTCTGGGTCTTGCAAGCGATAAAAGAGATTAGATCCGCACTGCGAACAAAAACCACGCTCCGCCCATTCCGAACTTTTATACCAGGCTAAGCTAGAATCGCTTTTGAACTTGACGCTGTCAAAATCTAACGGTGTTGCAATCACAGGGCCAGCGCTCCATTTGCGGCACATACTGCAATGACACGCCTCAACATGATTGTCTTTCAAACGCCCTTCAAATTGAACGCCGCTACACAAACAGGATCCAGTTCTGGTTTTCTGCGCTTCGGTCTCCATTTACTATTCCGCCGCTTCTAGTTTCGCCATGACCTCATCAGAAACACTCATATTCGTGTAAACAGATTGAACATCATCAATGTCTTCAAAGGCTTCGATCATATCAAGAATCTGTTGCGCTTCTTCTTCGTTCAGTTCTTTTTCAATATTCGCCTTAAATGTCAGTTCCGCTTGTTTAGCATCGCCAAGTTTTTCCTGCAGCGCATTAAGCACCGCCATGAAATCATCAGGCGCGGTATAAATCACGTGCTCATCATCATCCGATTCGACATTCTCAGCGCCAGCTTCTACTGCCGCCTCAAACATATCATCAGCACTCGCAACAGACGCTGGAAAGATAATCTCCCCTAAGCGGTCAAACATAAACGATACAGAATTTGTTTCGCCCATATTACCGCCACGCTTTGTGAAAACAGCGCGCACTTCTCCGGCTGTACGGTTGCGGTTATCTGTTAGCGCCTCAACAATGACGGCAATAGCATTTGGCCCATATCCTTCATAGCGCATTTCCTCGAATGACGCGGCATCCTGTCCTTCACCTGAGCCTGTCTTAATCGCACGCGCAATATTATCATTCGGCATATTTTGTGATTTGGCATTTTGAATAGCCAGACGCAGACGCGGGTTCATATCTGCATCCGCGCCGCCTTCTTTCGTAGCCACAATGATTTCTTTGGCACAACGGCTAAAAATTTTAGCGCGTTTTTTGTCCTGCGCGCCTTTTCTGTGTTGAATGTTTTTAAATTTGGAATGACCTGCCATCTCGACCTATCTTTCTGATTTGTTATATATTATGCTTTGATTTACTAATTCTTACCTTTTTTATATTAGACTTTAGGTGGGTAACACAAGAGGATTTAAAGATTTTATGGCTTATAACCTAAGCGATTTGCGTGTTCTTGTTATTGAAGACAATCAACCAATGCTCGATATCATACGCTCTATTCTTTTTGCGTTCGGCGTTGGCGAAGTCTATGGCGTCCGCAATGGGGAAACGGGTTTTAAGCTATATTGCGAGATTGACCCTGACCTCGTGATCTGTGATTGGATGATGAAACCAGGGGACGGTATATATTTCACCGAACAAGTCCGCTCTTCACCGATGAGCCCTAATCCTTTTGTTCCAATTATCCTGATTACAGGCTTTAGCGTCAAAAAACGCGTCATGCAAGCACGAGACGCGGGTGTGACAGAATTCCTTGTAAAACCTTTCACAGCAAAGGACCTCTATGCCCGCATCGTACAAGCGATTGAACGTCCAAGAAAATACATACGTTCACAGAATTTCTTCGGTCCTGATAGACGCCGCGGCGGCGCGCGCGATGATGACTATAGTGGACCCAAACGTCGTAAAAACGACACAATGGATAAATTTGAAAAAGAAGAAATAGAACTAATTTCAAAACACATTAACAAAACGGATTTCCTGTAAAAACGGACGATAATATTGGCGAATTATGGCTGAAAAATATACTGCAGACGAATTAAAGCAAATTCTGGACCCTGATAAAAAAGAGGCAAAGAGAAAGCTTCCTGACTTCGGCGACAACCTTCCGAAAGAAATTACGCCGCCTAATTTTCTAAAGCAAAAAGTAGGCTCTGGCGGGCTAAACGTCAAAATTTTAGAAAAAGCACAAAAGCTTATCGACAATAACAGTGTCGATTTTAAGCCTATGGCTGAACCTTTCTTAAATCAAATTGGCCACACCATCAACCAGTTTGAAAAAGACAATCCGCCCGCAGATAAGCACAGAGACTATATCCTGCTTATTTTATCACCAGCGATGCAATTAAAGGGGCACGGCGGCATGTTTGGTTATACATTGGTGACCAATATAGCCAACATGTTTATTCAGTTCCTAGAGCCTATCAAAACACTAGATAAAAATGCACTAGAGATGGTCAATGGGTTTTACGCCGCTATTCACGCTGTTATTATTAGCGAAATTAAAGGGGATGGCGGCAAAGATGGCGCTGAACTCTTGGAAGAACTCAAAGCCGCTTGGATGCGCTTTAAAAAGAAAAGCTAAAGTTTAGGCATACTCTGCGCCAACCGCCCACCAAGCCTAATCGGCTCTATGTGAGTCGCCAAGCCTGTTTCATCATCTGTTTCAACAAACACACCGCAAACACTTACCTCTTCTTTAGCTGGCTGACGCCCGCCTTGCTTAATGCCTGTCGTGAAATATTGAATAGAAGCACCCTTTTCCATGCCGATAACACTATCGTAAGAGCCTGTCATACCGGAATCTGTTTGATAGGCTGTACCCTTTGTCAAAATTTGCGCATCCGCTGTGGGGATATGAGAATGTGTACCAACAACGAGAGAAACTTTCCCGTCCAGGAATTGGCCCATACCCATTTTTTCGGATGAAGCTTCAGCATGAATATCCACGATGATCGCATCAACCTCACTCCCCATTTTATGAAATTGTAAAATATCTCGCACACAGGCAAACGGGTCATCAACAGGTTCCATATAGACACGGCCCATAACATTAATCACAAGATATTTATGTCCTGAAGCTGTTTCACCAAGGTAATATCCTTTGCCCGGCGCCAATTTGGAAAAATTAGCAGGACGCATCAAACGCTCATCTTCTTCAATTTGAAATACCGTATCCTTTTGGCCCCAGACATGATTTCCCGTAGTGATACAGGACACCCCATTTTCATACATGTCGTTACAGATCGAAGGCGTTACACCAAAGCCATTTGCGGCATTTTCAGCATTCACGATAATAATATCAGGTTTCAAATGGCCTTTGATCTCAGGTAGGTATTTGTGGAGCGCTTGACGACCTGGTTTTCCAATAACATCGCCAATATGAACGATACGCATATTTAAACAAACTTTCTAACGTCCTTAAAATTTTCGAATAGCCGCAGGCGTTACAATGTAATCGAGCGGAACGTCGTGCGGTTCTATTGGTAATGGGGACGACCATAATTGCTCCTCATAAGCAATTCCAATAGCCACACTTTGCTTCAAGCGTTTATAAAATGCAAGACTTGCATCATAATATCCGCCGCCATAACCCATACGGTTCCCCTTCTTATCAAAAGCCAATAGCGGTACGAGAAATATATCAGGCGCAGTGCCTTCAAAATCTAAAAGCCTTCGCCCCTCAATTATTTGAGGAAGAACATATTCGATATCCAAAACAGCAGGATCAATCTCAGAATGCATTTTCTCATACCCCGCAATAATACTATCTGCTGTTTTATGCGCTACTAAAACGCACCGGATATTCTGTTTGAACTGATAAGCCGCGTCTTCACCTAATACACAGTTTTTCCGAATAAGCTTTGCTTTTTCACGGATTTCTTTTTTGTCGATTTCAATATTCATTGGAAGAAGTTTAAAATAAAAAAATGTTTGCCACCATAGCCGTTGGGTAAAAGATCCTCCGCGGCCCTGTAAAACAGGTGGGTGCCGTATCAGCCAGACCACGGCCTAGCCAAGGAACAGCTCCCTATACGAAGATCATCGGCCCTGGGGATATAGTCCCTGACGCACAAGGCAGCAAACATCATAGTGATATATTATTTTATACCACAAAATCCATAAAAAATTGTGAAAGACGTAATCTATGTACCAGATTAAAGTGCTTCAACCTGCTTCGTGATCTGTGAAATACGTGTACTGACTTCTTCGATAATTGCAGATACCTTTTCTTCTGGCACCATGCCTTCTGTAGAAGCCGCCACAGTATCTGTGTTAACAGTTGTACCGTTTTCTTTTGCCTCGAAAATCTCATCTGCCAAGATCAAGCTTGTAATCATGAATAGCTGATCTTCAGCCATCGCTGCACTATTATTCTTTACCGCCGCCATACGTGTATCGATGTATTGAGCCAACTCTTTTACACGGTCTTCCTGACCCTCACCGCAATCAATTGTGTATGGCTTGCTGTTTACTGTAATACGAACACTAGCCATGTTTTTCTTCCTTAAGTTCTTCTTCTAACAACGCTTGGATATTTGCGATTGTACTGTCGAGAGACTTGGCCAAGGCATCAACTTGCTTTTGGTTAAGGCCAACATTCGGCGCATTATCTTGTATCGGGCTTGCAAACATATCTTGTTGCATAGATGTCGCCGCGGCGATTGTTGTTTTTTTGGTGCTTATCGCTGTTTCTAATTGAGATAAAGCATTATCAAGGTTTGAAATAGATTTTTCTATCGCTGACATAGTCTCTCTTTCGTCGTTTATTCTACGTATTACTTAGTTAACGTAACTCATAATATTTGGTGAAGTGCATTTTCTACGCCTTTAAAACAAACTTGGCAAGCATGTTTTTAAAAGAATCTTATAAGCCCCTGAGTTCATTGAAAAAGAAGTTTGGATAATAATGTGAAGTAATCAAAAATATTTATTTCATCCATTGGCAAGATCGCATTTTTTGCGTAAAACAAAAGCACACACAAATTTATAATTAAAGAGGATCGGAATGTCACAGATGGCCCAAGCGACAAATACACAAGACAATATGCCTGAAAATGTAACACAGCGGGATTTAGCCAATGCTATTCGCGCCTTGAGCATGGATGCTGTTGAACAAGCCAACTCAGGTCACCCAGGGATGCCAATGGGCATGGCTGATGTTGCTACGGTTCTTTTTACAAAGTTCTTGAAGTTTGATCCAAGCGCACCGACATGGGCCGATAGAGACCGCTTTGTTTTATCCGCAGGCCATGGCTCAATGCTTCTATACTCCCTCCTCTACTTAACAGGCTATGAAGCCGTGACATTGGACGAGATTAAAAACTTCCGTCAGCTTCACTCTGTATGTGCTGGTCACCCGGAGATTAATCAAGCCGCAGGTATTGAAATGACAACAGGTCCACTTGGCCAAGGTATCTCGACAGCCGTTGGTATGGCTTTGGCAGAACGCGCGCTCAATGCCCGTTTTGATGACAGCATTGTTGACCACCACACATATGTGATTGCCAGCGATGGCGATCTTATGGAAGGTATTTCACACGAGGCGTGTTCTTTGGCTGGTCATCTCGGTCTAGATAAATTGATCGTTTTATATGATGACAACGGCATTTGTATTGACGGCGAGACATCGACGTCTTTTTCTGATAACACGCCAAAACGTTTCGAAAGCTATGGCTGGGACGTTCAAACAGTAGATGGGCACGATTATGACGCGATTGAAAAAGCAATTCGCGCCGCAAAAGAGACAAACACACCTAGCTTGATCGCTTGCAAAACCAAGATTGGTTACGGCGCACCGACAAAGGAAAACTCCTCATCTTCTCATGGATCACCGCTCGGCACAGACGAACTTGCGGGCGCTAAAAAGGCGCTTGGATGGGCCTATGGTCCGTTTGAAGTGCCGGAGCACATCATGAGCACATGGCGTTCTTATGGCGCTAATGGCCGTACGATCCGCACTGCATGGGAAGACAGACTGGACAGTTATGATAAAAAGGCTGAATTCAACTGTTACTTTGATAAAGGTTTCGATATTGCTGAAGCCGTTCAAAGCGTTAAAAAACAAGCCGCAGAGAACCCGTCTAAAGTCGCAACGAGAAAAGCATCTGGCGCTGTACTGGAAGAGCTTGTTAAAGCTGCGCCAAACATGATCGGCGGTTCAGCTGACCTCACAGGGTCTAACAACACAAAAACAAAAGACAGCAGCCCTATTCTTGATAAGAGCAATTACGCAGGTCAATACATCCATTACGGCGTGCGCGAGCACGGCATGGCCGCCGTCATGAACGGCATGACATTACATGGCGGTTTTATCCCTTATTCAGGGACTTTCCTTGTGTTCTCAGATTACTGCCGCCCTTCTATTCGCCTAGCGGCATTGATGAAACAGCAAGTTATTCACGTCATGACACACGATTCAATCGGCCTTGGAGAAGACGGTCCGACACACCAGCCTGTTGAGCATGTTGCGTCATTACGCGCTATTCCTAATACATATGTTTTCCGTCCTGCGGATTTAACGGAGACAGCAGAATGCTGGGAAATGGCGCTCAAGAAAAAGCACTCACCATCAGTCATGGCGCTAACACGCCAAGGCTTGCAACCGATGCGCACTGAATATGATGAAAATAATCTTTCTGCATTCGGCGCCTATATCTTGCTTGAATGTGAAGCTGAAACACCGGATGTGACACTCTTCGCAAGCGGATCAGAAGTTGAAATTGCGATGGAAGCGGCTGAGACTTTGAGCAATGAAGGACTAGAAGTTCGCCTCGTTTCCGTTCCATGTATGGATCTGCTTTGGGAACAAGACCCTGCCTATATCGAAAACATTACCTGCAACACCTCTATTAAAGTTGCTGTTGAAGCTGGATGTTCACAAGGCTGGTCTGATATCATTGGTGCGCACGGCATCTTTGTAGGCATGAATTCTTTTGGGGAGTCTGCGCCGTATCAAGAGCTATACGAATATTTCGGTATCACTGCGAAGAATATTGTTGAAAAAGTGAAAGCTAAGACAGCCAACAAAAAATAGCGCTGGCCTATAGTAACACGGCCTTCAAATGGGGCGGCATAGCACGTTTCGCTTCAAGATATGTCAGGCGCGCCGCCGCAGAGTCATGAATGGCGATATGATGCAAGGCTGGGGCAGGCTTGTGGCGCGGAAAATCGACATTTTCCAACCTCACTAGTTCACTCATATCACGCATAGACGTATAGCCGATACCTTCATAGGCCAAGGCTTCAAACATTTTCATATGCCCACCAAATAAAAGTCTAAGCATGATGAAATCGTAAGGGTGATCCGCCCATATCTCCAATTCATCCATCGGTGGTAATTGCTCAAGAAGCGCTTCTCTAATTTGCATTAAGCTTTGACGCTCTTCCATCGGTGGTAATTTTGCCAGAACATTTTGCTTAATCCACTCACGCTCCATGCCGGCTTCATTGAATTCGTTGGAGACACCATAGAAGCGCGTAAGCGGAATGCCTTTGTCATCTGTATCAAGGGAGGTTAAGCCGATACTAATGAATTCTGTTACCAGACGTCCACCATCAATAACTTCCTCAAATTCTGTATCGAGAAAATAAACCCCTTTTGTATAAGGCTGATCTGCAACTTGACTTTGTCCCATTTGTATACAAACTAATCATAGAACAAACATAGCTGTCAATATGGAAACATAAACAGCCAACACTGAACACTTTTAACGAGGAGAAAAATCATGACAGCAACATTCGCAATTAACGGCTTTGGACGTATCGGACGCCTTGTCTTCAGAGCATGGCTTGAATCTGGCCGAAAGGACTGTGAGATTGTTGCGATTAATGACCTTGCGCCACTTGAGACAAATGCGCACCTTCTTCAGTATGACTCTGTTCATGGCCGCTTGCCATATGAGGTGACAACGGAAGGCAATGACATTTTGAAAGTCAACGGTCATAAAGTAAAAGTATATTCTCAGCGTAACCTTGAAGACATTCCACGCACGGATAACGGTGTTGATGTCGTGCTTGAATGTACAGGTATCTTCACAAAGAAAGAAGATGCAGGTAAGCACCTTAACCACGGCGCAAAGAAAGTTCTTATTTCTGCACCCTCTCCTGATGCTGATCTGTTGGTCGTTTATGGCGTCAACCACGACAAATTGGAAGCCAGCCATACAGTTGTATCAAATGCGTCATGTACGACGAACTGCCTAGCGCCTGTAGCACATGTACTTCACCAAGCCATTGGTATTGAACAAGGCTTCATGACAACAATCCACTCTTATACAGGTGACCAGCGTATTGTTGATACAGCACATAAAGACCTTCACCGTGCGCGCGCCGGTGCACTCAATATGATCCCGACATCAACAGGCGCAGCCAAAGCCGTTGGTAAAGTTCTACCTGAGCTTAACGGTAAGCTTGACGGTGTCTCTATCCGCGTCCCAACGCCAAATGTCTCGGTTGTAGATTTCAAATTCAATGCTTCGAAAGACACAACCGTAGAAGAAGTTCAAGAAGCCATCAAAAAAGCCGCTAATGGTGACCTTAAAGGCATTTTGGGCACATATGATGCGCCGCTAGTATCATCCGATTTCATTCATGACAAACATTCATCTGTCTTTGCTTTAAACGAAGTGAAAGTCATGGATGGACGTTTGGTACGTATCCTTAGCTGGTATGACAATGAATGGGGCTTTTCAAACCGTATGCTTGATACAGCGACCCTGATGGCGTCTAAGTAACAAAATCAATTTTTAACAAACATCATCAAAGATCATGCGCCTGCCGCATGATCCGACTGGCCTGCCAACAACATGCCTCTCACCCTTTTGCATACCGACAGCATCATGGCAGGCGTGGATAAGATTTGCCTGTAACAACGCTTGGTACATTACGCTTCTTTTTGTGTAGCCATCTGTATCTAGATCAATTTTAGCTCTTATCTCTAAGAGATTCATAAAGCTTTCACGCATATCACGAACAACAAGCCAACTATTTGTGAACTCGGGCGCACGTTTACGAAGCTCTTTATTTAAAAAAAGTGTCATAGAAACACGGTCTGGCAAATGCATACGTTGCTCTTTAGCAGCGCGCATATCAAACATTATTCTAATTGGCACGATGATATTTGAATTAGACATAAGCTATGTGTACCCAGTTGAGAATGATTGTCAACTAAGAATATGGAAAAATAAGAATTAAAGAAGATTCTTTTGCTTACGAGCCGCTTCGATAAAGCTAACGAAGAGTGGATGCGGATCAAATGGCTTTGATTTTAGCTCAGGATGGAATTGCACACCTATAAACCACGGATGGTCAGGGTATTCAATAATTTCTGGTAAATTACCATCCGGTGACATACCTGAGAACGTTAAGCCCTGCTTTTCCAAATCAGCGATATAATCGGCATTCACCTCATAGCGGTGACGATGGCGCTCTGAGATTTCTTGAGCGTCATAAATTGCCGCTACTTTAGACCCGCTTTTCAGTGCCGCTGGATATGCCCCAAGGCGCATTGTGCCGCCAAGGTCTGTATCTTCCCCGCGCTCTTCCTTAACATTACCTTTGGTCCATTCAGTCATCAGGCCTACGACATTTTCATCGCAAGGGCCAAACTCCGTAGAACTGGCACTCTTTTTACCAAGCAAATTACGCGTTGCTTCGATGACAGCCATTTGCATGCCAAAACAAATACCGAAATAAGGCACCTTTTTCTCGCGCGCGAACTGAGCCGCCCGAATTTTACCTTCTGTACCGCGCTGGCCAAAACCGCCGGGCACGAGAATGCCTTGCACATCTTCAAGTTCATGGATACGGCTCTCGTCTTCAAAAACAGCAGCTTCGATGAATTTGAGATTCACTTTTGTCTTATTGGCAATACCGCCATGAATCAGTGCTTCATTTAGCGATTTATAGCTGTCTGTCAGGTTTGTATATTTTCCGATTACGGCAATAGTTACTTCGCTCTCAGGGCTTTTGACGCGGGCGACAATGTCTTCCCATACAGATAAGTCTGGTTCTTTTGCATCGTCAATTTTAAAGGCTTTGAGCACTTGTTCATCTAACCCTGCTTCATGATAGCTGAGCGGCACTTCATAAATTGTTGATACATCAAGGGCCGGAATAACCGCCTTTTCATCAATGTTACAAAACAGACCAATCTTCGCACACTCTTCTTCTGGAATAGGACGATCAGAACGACATAACAAAATGTGCGGGCGAATCCCTACAGACATCAATTCTTTCACGGAATGCTGTGTTGGCTTGGTTTTCAACTCACCTGCCGCCGCGATATAAGGTAGAAGCGTTGTATGTATAAACAAAGAACGCTCACGCCCGACTTCATTCCCGAACTGACGAATAGCTTCAAGGAAAGGTAAGCTCTCAATGTCACCAACTGTACCGCCGATTTCACACAATACGAAATCAGCAGACCCATCTTTTTCGCGGACGAAGTCCATAATCTCATTGGTAATATGTGGAATAACCTGAATTGTCGCGCCTAAATAGTCACCGCGGCGCTCCTTGGTCAAAACATTCATATAAATACGGCCCGTTGTCACATTATCAGACTGCACGGCTGGACGCCCAGTGAAACGCTCATAGTGACCTAGATCAAGGTCTGTCTCTGCCCCATCATCTGTTACATATACTTCGCCGTGTTGGAACGGGCTCATTGTGCCAGGGTCAACATTCAAATAAGGATCTAGTTTACAAAGACGAACTGTATAACCGCGCGCCTGCAACAATGCGCCAAGCGCAGCGGAGCCGAGGCCCTTTCCTAATGAGGAAACAACGCCGCCTGTAATAAAAATAAATCTAGTGGTCATGTTACTCCGTTGAGAGTGGAACGCTTGGTTCCGGTACTTTCTCTGATTGAACTTCTACGGGCGAGTCTAGTCGCTCTGAAATTGTTTCATCTGAATGTGTCCCAGCCAAAACAGCCAGTGTCAAACTTGTAATGAAAAAAGCCGCCGCAAAAATAGCTGTCATTTTTGTAAGGATATTACCTGTCGTTTTTGCTGTCGCAAGATTACCAAGGCCACCAGAACCGCCGCCGATACCAAGACCGCCGCCTTCTGATTTTTGGATCAGCACCAAGGCAATAATGCCTAGCGCAAGGATCAAATGTATAACTAAAACAACGTTTTCCATGACTTTTTTAAACCTAATTCTTAAATAGCTTTTGCAATCCCTAAATAACTATCTGCTTTCAAAGATGCACCGCCGATTAAAGCCCCATCAACAACATCTAGTGTTAAAATCTCAGATGCATTTTCTGGTTTAACCGAACCGCCATAGAGAATACGAAAATTACCAGAAGGTGCAAGCTTTTCTTTTATAAATCTGTGCATCTCCAATATATCGCTCAAAGACGCTGTCTTTCCTGTACCAATTGCCCAAACAGGCTCATAGGCTATAACTGTATTTTCTGGTGTGGCGTTATCAGGTATCGATTTGTCGAGCTGGACACCAACAACCTCCATTGCCTGCCCTTCATCGCGTTGATCTTCCGTCTCGCCAACACAAATAATCGTCTTTAAATTTTGTTCAAGGGCCTTTTCTGCCTTTTGACGCACAAGGTCACTTCGTTCACCGTGGTCCTGTCTGCGCTCAGAATGGCCGAGAATCACATATTCACATCCATAACTTGCCAGCATATCTGCCGAAATATCGCCTGTATGCGCGCCTTGCTCATTAGCGGTACAATCTTGGGCTCCTAATTTAATAGCGCTATCTTTAATAATGGAGCTCACAAGGTCTAAATGCACAAAAGATGGGCAGACCAGAAACTCATGCTCTATACCCTCTGCACCATCGACAATAGAGGATGCCAGACTTTGTGCAAAAGCCTTATCCCCGTTCATTTTCCAATTTCCTGCGATTAATTTTGTCATAGCTCTTCAATTCCTTAGTTTCTTGCGCTATGAATAGCATCTAATCATAGTTTAAGAAAGGCAAAACATGCTTGGTTCGATGGTAGATGGTGCAAAAAACGGCATTTTAAAATACGTCATCCTGTTTTTTATTGTATTAGCAGGGGGCGGCTTGGTCCTGACTGATGTTGGCGGCTTTTTTACCGGCGGCGCGCCAGCAGACTCTGTTGCCTCTATTGGCGGTGAAAAAATCACTACCAATGAATTTGACCGCAAGTTTCGCGGTGTTTTATACCAACAAAACATCTCACCGCGTGATGCCTATGATGCTGGCCTCGCCGACCAATTCTTGCAAAATGAAATTGCCGGGAAGCTTCTTGTGATGGGCGCACGTGATAACGGCCTTGAAATGGCACCCGAAGATCTCGTCGATGATGTCAGACAGTTTATTGCCCCATTTTTAGATGGTGAGAGAACCGCAAAAGAAGTCTTTGACATGCTTCTTCGCAACCAAGGCATGAGCGAGAAAGCTTTCACACGCATCCTTGGCGAAGACAAGGTCAAAAACATGCTTGCACAGGCTATTTTAGGCGCGACGATTGTACCAGGGCATTTGAGCGCGGATTACGCCCTTATCTCCTCTCACCGCCGCAATATCAGCACACTAGTCATTGACGCGAACAAAGTTGAACTAAATGACGACATTGATGATGAAATGGCGCGAGAATATTACGAACAGACAAAGGCACAGTATCAAATTCCTGAAAAACGCAATTTCGACGTCATGATTTTCTCCTCTGATGAACTGGCTAAAAAAATCACCATCACAGACGAACAAATTGAGGATTACTACAAGAATAATCCCGATATGTTTTCATCTCCTGACCAGAGAAAAATTGAGCAGGCTCTAGTTAAAGACTTAACAGAAGCACAAAACATTTATGCTATGACCGAAGAAGGTGCGTCCTTAAAGGAAGCGGCTGAAGCGGTAACAGGCAAGAAATCAAGCTACCGCTCACCGGATAGCTTTGACAAAAAAGGTCTTGTTGAGGCGCTCGCTGGACCGATATTCAGCGCTGATCTAGGCGCGACATTGGAGCCTATAAAAACCCCGCTTGGCTGGCATGTTGTTCATGTTCTATCAGAAGAAAAAGGGAAACTCTCCCCCTTGGCTAAAGTCAAAAAAGACATTGAAGACTTTTTGAAAAAAGATCATCTAGAAGCTGAATTCTATGACCAATCGATTGAGATTGAAGAAACGCTCGATTCAGGCATGACCGTTACTGAAGTTGCTAAACAATACGAACTGCCAACAAAGAGCTTTAAGAATATTCAAAGCAACGAAGATAAACTCGACTCTATGGGCGAAAATCCGCAGGAAGTTCTTGAGCAGGCATTCTATCTTGATGAAGGAGAAACCTCTCCCCTCTTCGAACATGATGGTAAGTATATGGCACTGACAGTAACAGGCGTTACCCCTGCTGATTACATCCCGTTCGCCGAGGTTAAAGACTCGGTCATCAAAAATCTGAAACAACAACGCGGCCTTGATATTGCACGCAATATGGCACTTGATTTAAAAGCGCGCATTGATAACGGTGATACTACATTCGAAAAGGCCGCAAAAGAAAGCAGTGCGATTTCTTTGCACAACGAGAACGCTCTACCAAGATTAGGGCAAACACCGCGTTACCTTAATACAGCAAATGTAGAAAGCATTTTTGCGACTGAGCCGGGTCAAACAACATTTATGGCAGGTAATAGTGCATATCTTATCACCAAGGTGAATGATCTTATCGTTGCAACAGATGCAACACTTAGCAGTGATCTTGTACAGCGCCAAGGCGAAGCCCTAAACAATTTGTTCCAGAACTTAAATGTTCAGACATATACCAACGCTCTTCAGGACAGACACCCTGTTAAAGTCAATGGTTATGCTTTAGAGCAAATGTACGGACAACAAGACGCTTACTAAGCATATATTATCGCTGCAAGAGCGTGGATAGTTTTATGAGGCTATAACCCCGGCTTTCCAGCTCAGGAAGCCACGCCTTCAGTGCTTTAACTGTTTTTGGCCGCGGGTGGCCAATGGCGATAACAAAACCGTTCTCCCGCGCTATGCGCTCCACATTACTCAGCGCCTCATCTATTTCTTTGTCATCATCAAAATGATCAATAAAGACATGGCGAACCAAATACGGCACCCCAAGGTCCTCCGCCGCATCCGGCACTTTAGAGCTCGCTATCGTTCTGGAATCGAGCATGAACTTATCATGTGCTCGCAAATAGAACATTACAGGCCTTAACGCTTCATAATCTGATGTGTATTTTGACCCTGTGTGATTATTGATACCAATTGCCAGCGGTACTTTCTCAAAAGCCGCGTCCAAGCGCTCATAAACTTCATCTTTTGACATACCAATTTTTAAAATTGATTTTTCTTCTTTATCGAAATGTCCAGCCTCCATAGGCATGTGAATGATAATCTCATGTCCTTTATCCGCAGCGCGTTGCATGTATTCTGTCACATGCGGGGCATCAGGAAGGAAAGCCGCTGTGACATTCTGGTCCATATCAATAATATCGCGTGTATATTTGCTATACCCCAAATCATCAATCACGATAGCAATTTGGCCATGCCCTTTACTCTTAGTGGCTTTATCTTTAGATTTTGCGGGAACTTCATCAGAATCAGGCTCAGAATCAGCCAAAATATCAAATAGCGGCGCAATATCTGGTGCTTCCACCGTCTTCTTAGCAGAAGACGCTGTATCAAAAACTGATTCGATAATAGGCGCTTTTGCCTGTAAATTTTGCGAATCATTGTTTTGTGTTTCAGCGACTTTTGGTGGCAAAACAATGCTTTTATCCACAGAGTTATCCACAGGCTTATTCACAAATACAAGCGTACAAATGGTTACGAAAAAGATGAATAAGCCTAATAACACACGGTAAATCATGATCTAACCTAAACAGACTCGTTATAAACAGCCTAGTATTTTTTCACATCGATATATTTGACACAAAGAGCGAACTAATGTAGAACAAAAGAGGTATAAAAGGAAAAATACGGTTACTTAGCCATTGGAAGGATATTTGGATGCTAACACAAAAACAAAGAGATTTGCTTGTCTTTATTCATGAGCGCTTGGAAAGTGGCGGCGTAGCCCCTTCTTTTGATGAAATGAAAGACCATCTTGGTCTGGCATCTAAATCGGGTATACACCGTCTGATTACAGGCTTGGTTGAGCGCGGATTTCTAGAGCGCCTTCCTAATCGCGCACGCGCCCTCAATGTTATTAAACTTCCTGATGGATATAAAGCAGGTAACGATAGCGCCGCTGATACACAACCCAAAGGTAACGTAGCACAATTCAAACGTCCTGCGAGTGGCGGTATGGCAGCTTTTGACAAAGACGTACAGAGTATTCCGTTATACGGTAAGATTGCGGCTGGTACAGCGATTGAAGCGATCCGCCATGAAGGTAATAATATTGACATCCCTGCTTCTATGCTTGGCGCGAGTGAATATTACGCCTTAACCGTCGAGGGTGATTCTATGATTAATGCCGGCATCCATGATTCTGACATTGTGGTTATTGAACGCACATCCAATGTTCGCGATGGCGATATTGTCGTTGCCCTCGTCGATGGTGAAGAAGTAACACTCAAACGCATTAAAAAAGAAGGTCATATGGTTGCGCTGATACCAGAGAACCCAGATTACGAAATTCGTTTTGTGGAAGCGCACCGCGTGGAAATACAAGGAAAACTCGCTTCATTGATGCGTACTTATCAATAATCTCAACCTAATTCATAAAAAGAGCTATTGTTGCCACGGGCGTTTATGCGTCTGGCCGCCCACGGTTTTCATTGATACAGCCTGATCACTTAGGTATAGAGCATAGGCACCGTTTTTCCAGACATCAATGCGGTCAATAATATGGGCAGGGTGTGAGCAATTTTGCTTACGCTCCCGCCACGACAGTTTAAAGGGGAGCATAAGGACATCGGCTTTTTGACACTCTTCCCCAAGCCCTGCTTTCCCCGTCACGTAAGCAATACGTAAGCCGTCTTGTTCAAACACACAGCCATTACCGTCACATTGTTTCATCCGTTTAATTTCGCCGTCTTGCAGGCCGTAACTCTCTGCCCAATTCTCAATAATATATTTATCGCGGCTTATTTGGTTAAAGCGTAATTCTTTCTTACTTTCATCATAATAACTCACCAGGCTCGCATCTTCCGATAGAAGAACGGATGGTAATTTTTGGGGCATAAATGCCCATATACTACCTATAGCGATCAATACCGTACCAAAAGGTTTTAACGGCTTATTTGTTAGCATGAGGATCAGCGCTCCTAACACAACAATGGAAATTGCCAGAGAAGCCATTTGCGGCGAGTGAAAAACAGCCCCATCCATATGCGCCACATAGCGCGCCGAATCTGTCACGGCCTCGATACCCTTCTCCATACCCTTCAGCGCCCAGCCTTCCATATGAAACGACATAAGCGCGACAGCAATCAAGGCTAGCGGCATAACGATAAAACTGACGATAGGCACCGCAACCATATTGGCCAGCACGCTATAAACTGCAAAGTGTTGGAAGTGGAACAGGGTCAAAGGTGCAGTCGCAATTGATGCAATGACGGTGGTGATAACAAGTCCCATAAAATAAACGCCTAACTTGTTAAAAAAGCCTTGCTGATAAAAATACGATTTCAGGCGCTTATGTGCCCATTCATAAAATGCAATGAGAGACAGTACCGCCGCAAATGAAAGCTGAAAACTAACTTCCGCAACTGTTTCCGGCCTAATCACCATAATGACGAGGGCGGCAAATGCCGCCAAACGAAACGAGATAGAGGTCCTATCAACGATCACTGCCAAAAAGACTAGTCCGGTCATCAATACCGCGCGCTGTGTCGGTACCGGCGCACCAACAATCAGCATATAGGTGACGGCGGCCAACATCCCTCCTATCGCAGCAATCTTCTTAATCGGATAACGAAGCGCGATAGATGGAAAGCTAGCAAGCACACCGCGGATAAGGAAAAACACAAATCCGGCAACAAGGCCGATATGCAGGCCTGAAATAGCTAATAAATGGGCAATACCTGCATCACGGATATCTTCAAGTACCGCCGTGTCAACGGCCTGACGCTGGCCTAATATAAGCGCCTTAGCCACGCCGCGACTTTTTTCATTTTCAATGGCATTCAATTTATTATTGATGAATTGTCGCCAATTCTTAAAGAAATCTGTGACATGGCTGGCCTCAGCAGGCTCGATGACCTCAAATGCTGAGAGCGTAAAACCGACAGCACCCCACCCTCGATAAAATGCATAACGGCGAAAATCAAAACCGCCAGGGTAAACAGGCGGTGATGGAGGTCTAAGCTTTGTTAAAACAGAAACGCGATCTCCGATGTTTATTCCATCGGCATGATAGCTACTTAAGCGTATCTTCGCCGCAAAAGGCGTACGCTCATCTTCCAAAACTATATTCTTCAAGATCACGCGCTGACCTTTTTCGTAAGGGAGAATATTCTCAATCTCTGCTTCGACTTGATACAATCCCTCTTTTTCAATAAAGGTCGTATCAAGGCTTTGGGTTCTAAGCGTCGCCAACGTCACGCCCAAAACAATAAACCCAAGGACACCAAATACACCTAGCTGAGCATATCTTTGGCGTTTATACCTATCCGCGCAAATCATTCCTAAAAATAATGTGAAGAACAAACAAATGGAAAGGCTTGGCTCATGCGGCAGGCAAAAATAGAGCAAGATACCGAAAGCGACGCAGACGGGAACCCAGTAAAAAATCTTGCCTTCAAATGACTCTGCGATAAACCTCTTGCACCAAAGAAATGCTTCCATATAGTACAGATACAGATTTTTTAGACAAAATATAAGAGTAAACTCGACATGACAAAAACGATTCGCACAAGATTTGCCCCTTCTCCAACTGGCTCACTCCATATTGGTGGCGCCAGAACAGCGCTTTTTAACTGGCTTTTCGCTAAACATCACAAAGGTGAGTTCTTGCTTAGAATCGAAGACACAGATCGTGCGCGCTCAACGGATGAGAATACGCAAATCATTCTGGATTCCATGCAATGGCTCGGTCTTGATTATAATGGAGAGGCTATCTCTCAATTTGCGAATGCGCCGCGTCATAGAGAAGTCGCTGAAGAACTCGTGAAAAAGGGAAAAGCCTATTACTGTTACTGCTCTGCCGAAGAACTACAAACGATGCGTGCTGAGGCCGAAGCAAAAGGAACAGCATTCAAATACCCACATATATGGCGCGATAAAGCACCTACAGACGCGCCAGAAGGCGTAAAGCCTGTAGTGCGCCTTAAACTCCCTTTAGACGGAGAAATTAAGGTTCATGATGAAGTGCAAGGAGATGTTGCTATCAACGCATCCGAATTAGACGATTTTATTATTCTAAGATCGGACGGATCCCCAACATATCTTCTGTCTGTTGTTGTCGATGATCATGATATGGGCATTACCCACGTCATTCGCGGTGATGACCACATGACAAACACATTTAAACAAAAAATTATTTATGACGCGATGGGCTGGGACACTCCTGCCTTTGCTCATATTCCGCTTATTCACGGGCCAGATGGCAAGAAAATGTCTAAGCGTCACGGTGCGACAGGTGTCAGTGACTATGTCGCAATGGGCATCCTCCCTGAAGCCATGCGTAATTACCTGCTTCGCCTAGGCTGGGGACACGGTGATGAAGAAATTTTGAACGACGAACGCGCTATCGAATTATTTGATCTGGATGGTATTGGGCGTTCCCCTTCACGCTTTGACATCGAAAAACTGCGTTCTTTCAACGCACATTACATCAAAGAACGTGACAATGAATCTTTAATGCAACTGCTCTTGCCTATCCTGTCTGAAAAAACACAACTCTCAGATCAAGCACGTATCTGGATCTTAAAAGGCATGGATGATCTAAAAGAACGGGCAAAAGATCTGCATGAACTTGCTGAAGCCGCCACCATTTATACAAAAACCTTACCCATCACACCCGATGAAAAAGCGGCGGAGTATGTAACAGACGAACATCTTGAAACTATTTCACTACTGAAAGATAAGCTTTCAAGACTAGAAAACTTCGTGAAAGAAGACATCAGCGCGGCTTGTAAATCTGTGTCAGAGACACATGACATAAAAATGAAAAATGTTATGATGCCACTCCGCGCCGCTGTTCTAGGGCAACTTCAGTCTCCTGATTTGGCTAAGGTGGTTGAAATCATCGGTAAAGACGAAGTCATCAAACGCCTTAGTGCCGCGATTTAAATCGCTATCTCGCTTGAAAATTAACTAATCTCTGCTACCCTTTTTGTATAGGTAATTTCACTTACAGGAAGGAAGCCCCGATGGCTGAGAAAAAACAATCTACAATGACGTTGACCGATAATGATTCAGGCCAGTCATATGAACTCCCGGTATTAGAAGGAACAATCGGCCCGAAAGTCGTCGATGTCAGAGGTCTATACGGCGAAACAGGCATGTTTACATTTGATCCTAGCTTTACCGCAACAGGAAGCTGTAAATCACGTATCACTTATATTGATGGCGAAAAAGGTATTCTCCTACATCGAGGTTATTCCATCGAAGAGTTAGCCGCGAAAAGTAACTTCATGGAAGTATCGCACGCCCTGCTCTACGGAGACCTGCCAAATAAAAAAGAATATGACCAGTTTGTCGAAAACATTACCTATCACACTATGGTGCATGAACAGGTAAACTATTTCTATCGGGGTTTCCGCCGTGATGCGCACCCAATGGCTGTTATGTGCGGTGTGGTTGCCGCACTATCTGCCTTCTATCACGACTCTTTAGACATTTGGGATGAAAGACAGCGCGAGATTTCAGCGCATCGCCTGATCGCTAAAATGCCGACACTTGCGGCCATGACATATAAATACTCTATCGGTCAGCCTTTCATGTATCCACGCAATGACCTCTCATATGCGGAAAACTTCCTCTATATGTGTTTTGGCGTTCCGGCGGAGCCATATGAAGTTAATCCAGTTCTTGCTGATGCTATGGATAAAATTTTGATCCTTCATGCTGACCACGAACAAAATGCATCGACATCCACTGTACGTCTTGCTGGTTCATCACAAGCAAATCCGTTTGCTTGTATTGCTTCAGGTATTGCGTGTCTATGGGGCCCAGCCCATGGCGGCGCGAACCAAGCTGTTTTGGAAATGCTTGACCAAATTGGCGATAAAAGCCGTATTCCAGAATTCTTAGAACGCGCTAAAGATAAAGACGATCCATTCCGCCTCATGGGCTTTGGCCACCGCGTCTATAAAAACTTTGACCCACGCGCGGCTGTATTGAAAGATTCATGCCATGCCGTTCTTAAAGAACTCGGCGTTAAGGACCCACGCTTAGAACTAGCTATGGAACTTGAAAAAATCGCTCTTGAGGACCCATACTTCGTTGATAGAAAACTATTCCCGAATGTAGACTTCTACTCAGGCATCATTTTGAGCGCCATGGGCTTCCCGACTTCTATGTTTACAGTGCTGTTCGCTGTATCCAGAACGGTTGGCTGGATTTCCCAGTGGAAAGAAATGATCGAAGAATCTTCTTTGCGTATTGGCCGTCCAAGACAGCTATATACGGGGGCTGGCCCACGTAAATACGTGCCGATCAGTAAACGCAAATAACGAATTTTAAGATAGTAAACTGAGCGCAGCATCAGCGGCGCTCGTTTCAGACATTAAAAGGTCCTTCAGTTCATGAAAGGCCTTTTTTTGTGCCTCCGTATCAAGATTGATAAGAGCGCTATACATATTTTCAGGCGTGCAGTCTTCTTGAATAAACTCGGGCACAACAAGCTTGTTTAGTAAAATATTTGCCAAATGTGCATAACGCGTTTTCACCAGCTTCTTAATCAACCAAATCGTTAGCGCATTAGCCTTATACCCAATAATGTGGGGCACAGAGGCCACCGCAAGCTCAAGGCCGATTGTTCCTGACACGGCTATCGCTTTATCCATCGCTATCATCGCATCGTCCTTTTGTCCTTCCAATACGATCCACCCCTCTTCTTCAGGCAGTAACGGCACCATATGTTTTAAGGTCGGCACAACAATCCGACGACCTTCTTTTTCGGCCAACCATTTCTTCGCCGTCGCGGTAAGAACATCTCCTGTACGTGCAACTTCACTACGGCGTGAGCCATAAAATACGCCTAGTAGTTCTGTCTCAGCAGAAAGACCATGTTCAGCATAGAATTTTTCTTTTCTGCCCTTTAAGAACGACGCTTGCATCACAGGGTGACCAACGAAATAGCTTTGCATGCCTTCTTTTTCAAAATAAGACGGCTCAAACGGAAACAAACAGAGCATCGCATCGTAAAGTTTAGCAACCTTTTTTGCACGCCCTGCTCGCCACGCCCATACTGTCGGCGCCACATAATGCACACGCTTAATATCCGGGCAGGATTTTTTGATCTTTTTCGCAACACGAAATGAAAAATCAGGCGCATCAATCGTCACTAGCATATCAGGCTGAATGCGTTTAATTTCTTCCGCTGTTTGCTTGATACGCTTCAGTAGATGCGGGATATGCGGCAATATCTCCATAATTCCCATTAAGGATAACTCTTCCATCGGGAAGAATGAGGTCAATCCCTGCTCTTCCATCAACGGGCCGCCAATACCATATATTTGGACATCAGGGCGCTGTGATTTCAAATCTTTCAAGAACGCCGCGCCAAGCATGTCACCAGACGCTTCACCAGCAATAACAAATATCTTGGTCATGCTATCTTTAACTTCCGTGAATAAACATTTTATGCTGATCAGCATAGCTTAGAACTTCATCCTGATCATCAGCCATCAGCGTTTTTGCCGCCAGACCCGAAAAGCCTTTATAGCCGCCCTCTTTCATTAAGCGCAATGTGTCCAGACCAAAGACAGGCATATCAATATCCAGATCTTGTTCAGGTTTTAGTGCTTTGACAAGAATAGGCCCTTTGCCGCGGCTCAACGTCATACAGCGCTTAATAAGCTCATCTGTACCTTCTGCCGCCTCGACACCGAGCACCACGCCTTCTTCAATTACAACAGCTTGTCCGACATCGACAGCGCCAAGAGCATGTGCCACATCAAAGCCACGTTTAATAAATTGAATATCCGATTTACTTGGTTTTACCTTCGTGAATGATCCAACGGGTAATAAAAGCGCAGGACAGAGTTTATGCGCACCCACTACCGCAACACCATGGTCTTCCAAAATGCGCTTAACAAGACGCAAAAGGCCATCATCGCCTTCTGACTGTAAGACTTTATCTAGGCGATATTTAGCCGCCAATGTCACAGCCTTCATATCCAGTGCTAAATCTTTAAAACGGGGGCGCTCTAATTTACCGAGCATGCATATCTTTTTAATGTCGTTTTTTTCTAAAAGTTTTAGAAGCTTGCCGACCTCACCCAAAGATACTTCTTCGTATTTATAATCTTCGTATAAAGAAGGAATAGCTTGTCCTTTAAATCCGATAATCAGATCAGGATTACAGTGCTTGGCCAAGCGATACGGCAAATTCTTGCCGCCGGCGAGTATGGCTATCTTTTCGGCTGACATAATGGAAATTTAGTCTTTTCTTCGGCAAATTTCAATACAGCCTGCACGCCTTCATCATCGCCGAACTTCTCTTTCACATTGGCAACACGTTCATCAAATGTGCCCTTACCATCAAATAACAAATTAAAACCACGTTGTAGTTTTTTAATCTGTTCTTTATTAAAGCCGCGGCGCTCTAGTCCAATCAAGTTCAACCCTGCAAGATACGCTCTGTCTCCTTTAACACGGCCATAAGGGATCACATCCGCTTCAACACCTGACATCCCGCCGATAACCGCATGATCGCCGATACGTATCCATTGGTGAACGGCTGACAGACCGCCAAGCAGGACAAAGTCACCGACATGTACATGGCCCGCTAGAGTTGCATTATTTGCCATGATGACGTTGTTTCCAACTACACAATCATGTGCAACATGCACCCCAACCATAAATAAGCCGTTATCGCCGATCTTCGTAAGCATACCGCCATCTTTAGTCCCGGGTTGCATTGTCACATGCTCACGGATCACATTGTTCTTACCAATATGAAGTTCTGATGGTTCTCCACTNTATTTAAGGTCTTGGTTAATATGGCCAATAGACGCAAAAGGAAAAATAGTCGTTCCCTCGCCAATCGTCGTGCGTCCTTCCACGACAACATGAGAGTGAAGCTTACAATTATCACCTAATGTCACATGCGGACCCACAACACAAAAAGGGCCGATAGAAACATTTTTCCCAATCTTTGCATTGGGATCAATTACGGAGGATGGATGTATTAAATCTGTCATGGTCACAGCTTTAAAGAATCTTCGTCAATCTACAAGTCACGAAGTCTTACATAGTGTTACTGGCATAGTATTACGACCTATAAGGAAAGAAGCTTGGTTATTCTGGCTTCTCATCCAAAAGCATGGCAGAGAATGTCGCCTGTGCGTGCACAACATCGCCAACTTTCGCTTCACCTTTGAATTTCCAGATATTACCGCGTGATTTGATAACGTCACAGTGAAGTTCAAGGCTATCGCCTGGCGTTACCGGCTTACGGAAGCGCGCTTCATCTATCGTCATGAAATAAACAAGCTTACCTTCCATTTCTTTCCCGAGTGAATGCACAACAAGCAAGGCCGCAGTCTGTGCCATAGCCTCAATAATAAGCACGCCCGGCATAACAGGGAAATCAGGAAAATGTCCCATAAAGTGCGGTTCATTCATCGTGACGTTTTTTAGGCCAACGATAGATTCGCCTTCTTTCATATCAATAACACGGTCTACCAAAAGAATAGGATATCTGTGTGGTAGCATTTCAATAATACGCTTGATGTCTAGCGTTGTTACGGCTGTTTCTCCCATGAGGGTTTACTCCTTCTCTTTCAAACCTGCTTTACGTTTTTGAAGCATGCGCTTCATAATAGCCTGCTCTGCCCAAAAATCACGAATATTCTTTGCCGGATATCCCATCACCTTGGCGCCAGCTTCAATACTACTTGGCACCCCTGTTTTGGCCGCGACTTGCGCCCCTTTACCGATTGTAAGGTGACCCGCAACCCCCGCTTGCGCGGCAATAACAACGAAGTCTTCGATAACAGCACTGCCTGATATCCCAGATTGAGCAATAATCACACAGCCTTTACCAATTTTTACGTTGTGGCCGATCTGTACAAGGTTATCGATACGTGTGCCCATACCAATAACCGTGTCTGGACCAGCCCCTCTATCGATTGTCGTATTGGCCCCAATCTCAACATAGTCTTCAATCACAACACGTCCTAACTGCGGCACAGTAACATGCCCAGCCGGATCAATCGCAAATCCGAAACCATCTTGCCCAATACATACACCGTTAAAGATGCGGCAATTTGCACCAATCAACGCATGAGTAATTGTGACATTCGCCCCAACCCATGTATTGTCACCGATTTCGACATTTGGGCCAATGACCGTATTCGCCCCAATTACAACATCTTTACCAAGCTTGGCACTTGGGTCAACAACTGCCGTTTTATGGACCGGTTCAGCAAGCACTTCTTTAATAGGATAGAATGCCTGCGCAATAAGCGCATAAGCTTTATATGGATTATCTGATATAAGGGCCACGACATTCTCTGGCACCAAAGATTGAGCACTTTCAGGAATAATGCAGGCAGCCGCCTTAGTCTCAGGCAAATCATTCTTATACTTCATGTTACTCAAGAATGTAATATCGCCAGCAGATGCACTGTCCAAAGCGGCTACGTCTTTGATTTCGATAGAGCCATCTGCTCCCTCTTGTAAAGACGCCCCAGATATTTCGCACAATTTTGTGAGTGTGAACGGGCCATGATTAGTGAAAAAACGCGGATCAGCCATGTGTAAATAGATGCTTTCTTTTATTTATTTAGCATCAATTTTGATGGTTTTAACATTCGCATCCAGACGCTTCATTACTTCATCTGTGATATTGAGTGTTTTTTCAAAATAGAAAACGCTCTGTCTTGGTAGAACTAAGCCATATTCTTTCTCAGATGCTAATTCGCCAACGACTTTGACAATCTCACCGCGAAGCTCATTTAGCGCCTCACCAACGGCAGCATCAAGCTCACGCTGTCTTTTTTGCATATCCTGATTGGCTTTAATGACTTTCTTTTGAAATTCTTTTGCCTTTTCTACGAACTCAGCTTCAGGCAAATTTTCTTTTGCTTTTGCGAGTTCTTTTTCCGCATCTTGCAAAGATTTTTCCTTCCCTTTAAATTCGCTTTCATATTTTTTGTTAATGGCTTCAACCTGTTTTTTGATGTCTTTGGCCGCCTTTGAATCGTTTTGTAGCGCCAAAATATCAACGATAGCCACTGTTGGCATATCTTGGGCCATAACAGGCACGGCAAAGCCTAATGTAAAAATAAACGCAAATAACATTGTAAAATGTTTCATATCAAAACTCCTCTTTTATATTCTTAATTAAAAACGCGTACCAAAGCTAAACTTGAACACTTGTTCTTCGTCATAGTCTTCTTTAACAATTGGTTTAGCTATATCCATTCGTAAAGGGCCAAATGGCGAAGCCCATGATAATCCCATACCGGTTGAGACACGCAAGCTTGCACGGTCACGCAGTGTAACCCCTGGAATACTATTTTGGTCTATGTCAAACAACGTACCGAAATCAGAGAAAGCATGTAGCTTCACGCCGCGTTCATCCAAATTAGAATATGTTACAGGCATAGAAAATTCTGCTGTACCACGGTAATATGTGTTACCGCCAAGAGCGTCATTAGACACAAGGTCACGCGGGCCAATACCAGAGCGTTCAAAACCGCGGAACGTGTTACCGCCAACGAAGTATCGCTCACTGATTGTTACATCTTCGCCGCCAAAACCTTGAATATGACCACCTTCTGTTAAGAAGCTAAATACAATACCATCCGTAACGGGTACATAAACCTGTCCACCGACAATACCAGACACATACTGAGCATCAGCAATACCTGCAACCTCACCCTCAAGCCATAAATGGTAGCCATCAGAAGGATCAATACGGCTATCTCTGGCATCATATGTGAGACGTTGAGACGCCGCTAAGGTTGAACGGTCCCCTTGTTGAAGCTGAATAAATAGTGACGCCAGTGGGTCAACATTCTCAATCGTATTTTGCTCATAACGATATCTTAACGTCTGGCGTAGACGCTTTGATAAAGGATAATTAAAAGAAACACCTAGGCCTGTACGCTTTTGGTCAAATGAACTCTCGTCCTGATAGTCGCGCGTGATACGGAACGCATTTACTGTCGCACGCAAGTCTCTATTGAGGAAGTATGGCTCTGCTAAAGAGACATCAAACTCGGTACGCTCTCCGGCAATTACCGTACTAAAACCAAGATCACGGCCTGTCCCAAGCAAGTTACGCTCTCGAATTCTGAAATCAGCCAAAGGACCATCTGTTGTCGAGAACCCTGCCCCGATTGAAACTTCACCTGTAGACTTCTCTGTCACTTCTGTTTCAATAACAGTGGTATCAGGCTTACTCCCTGGCTTAGGTGTAACCTTAACGGTTTCAAAGAAGCCAAGTTCGCGAATATTTTTCTCGCTTTCTGCCAGTTTTTCTTTGTTGAAAGGGTCGTTTTCCACCAATTCAAATTCACGGCGGACAACTTTATCCAAAGTACGGACGTTGCCTTTAATATCAATGCGCTCAACATAAACACGCGGTGATTCTGCAATTTTGAACGTTACATCAACGCTCGTATTTTCCTTATTACGCTGAATATCCGGGCGAATATCTACGAAGGCAAATTGCTGGTTTCCGAGCTCATCAACCATTTGACTGACACTTTGTTCAATCAAATCCGCATTGTAATAATCGCCTTCTTTAATCGATATTTGAGGGGCAAGCTTATTCGCATCAAAATTTTTCAGTTCAGAAGAAATATCAATCTCATTGACGCGGTAGCGCTTACCCTCTTCAATATTAAAGGTCACATAAAATGTTTCACGGTCTTTTGAAAGCTCAGCATTTGCTGATTTCACATTAAAGTCTACATATCCATTCTTAAGGTAGAAACGTCGCAAAAGCTCTTGATCATAGTTCAAACGATCCGCATCGTAACGATCCGTAGAGGTGAAAAATGAGTACCAACGCGTTTCCTTAGACGCCAATTCACCGCGCAACGCATCAGAACTAAATTTTTCATTCCCTACGAAGCTGATTTTCTTAATTTTCGTAACCACACCTTCATCAATTTCAAAGACAAGGTTCACACGATTCTGGTCCAGCTTAATGATTTTTGGGTCAATAGATGTCGAAAAACGGCCACCACGGCGGTATATCTCATATAAGCGATCCACATTATCCTGCACCTTTGTACGGGTCAGCACTGTTCTAGGACGTAAGTTAATCTCGGATAAAAGCTCATCATCTTCGATGCGCTTATTCCCCTCGAAAGCAATTTCATTAATAATCGGATTTTCCGCTAAACGAACAACGAGCGTATCGCCGCGCATAGACAATACGACATCCGCAAACAATCCTGTTGAATAAAGCGAACGTGTACTGCGGCGTAGAGCCGAGTCAGAACCGCGGTCTCCTTGGCTTAAGTTCAGATAAGAAAGGATCGTATTGCGCTCAATTCTCTCATTCCCAACAATTTCGATATCATTAATTTGCGCAGCATTTGAATTTTGGTCTTGTTGCCAAAAATACTCTTGCGCCAAACCCGACGAAAACGGCGTAGCCACAAAAGCGATAGACATTAAAACTGCATAAATAAATTGCATAGAGGTACTTTAGGAATCTTTGCGTTGAGTGCAAGGTTTTATTGTTATTTAACGCCCTAATTGTATCAGATCATTCAAATTTGCAAAGAGCATTAAACCGATTAGCAAAAATAGTCCAAAGCGGAATGCATAATTCTGCGTTTTTTCTGAAATCGGGCTCCCTTTGAGACCTTCTATAGCGTAAAACAGCAGATGTCCGCCATCCAGCACAGGGATTGGGAACAAATTGATAAGCCCCAAATTAATAGATAAAAGTGCTGTAAAGGCAATCAAAGCAATCAGACCCGACTGTGCCGCGTCCCCTGCAATCGCCCCGATGCGGATAATGCCGCCGAGCTCTTCGGCTGAGCGCACACCCGTAACCATCTGGCCCAGAGCTTCAAATGTATTCATCACAACAGAGCCTGTTTCTTTAAAAGATTCGGTTACAGCAGATAAAAACCCGTGCTTAATGAACATATTGCGCTCTTCAAGGTCAAATAACGTCAGCGTGCTAGTATCATCTTCCATTAAAGCACTATTTAGCTCTTTAGACGGATTAATATAAACAGCCGCCTTTTCATCCGTCTTTGTCGGCATAGACAAGGTCATTGGCGCACCTATCGCATTTGATATTGCGCGTTTTGCTTCTTGAATATTCGCGACGGATTGCCCGTTTACAGCAGAAACTTCCTGAAGGCTTAACTCATTGCGCGGACCAATAATACCAAGCACACCGCGCGATTGTTTAAAGCCGAAACGATCTTCTATTTCTTTGCGTTCAGGGTACACAGAGTCAAAAGTAATAACCTCCCCATCTCGCTCAAATGTAATGCTTGTTTTAGTATCAAGAGCCACCATGATTTCACGCTGAATGTCCTCAAAGCGCGTAATTTTCGTATTGTTGATACTCAATATTTTATCATATGGCTCAAACCCCGCCTTTTGCGCGGCGCTATCCATCACAACAGCAGAAACAACAGGTGGCGTAACTGGCTGTCCTACAGAAACAAACAAGCCGAGATACAAAAGAATAGCAAAGAGGAAATTGATCCCCGGTCCGGCAAACACAATCGCCGCTCTCTGCCATAAAGGCTTGTGATAAAAGGCGACGGATTTCTCGTCGTCCGTTAATTCTTTGGCATCCTCGCTTTTTGTCGAGCTTGACGGATCAGCATCACCGAACATCTGTACATAGCCACCAAGCGGGATTGCCGCCACACGCCATCTCGTACCGCTTTTGTCATTGAAACCAAAGAGTTCCGGTCCAAAGCCAATGGAAAATGCCGTAATTTTTACACCGCACATTTTCGCAACGATATAGTGACCCCATTCATGCACAAAAACGAGCAAGCTTAAGACGAGAACAAAAGCCAATACAAAAATGAAAAAATTATCCCATGCCCCTGTCAGCATCATCATTATGTTATCCATTATCTTAAGCCCTCAGCCTTTCTAGCTCTTTCGTTTGTATAAGCGAGCGTGTTTGCTCTCTAATTTCTTTATCCAAAACGAGTACGTCCTGAATCGTTTTGACCGTATCATATTTAGCTGTGTTTAGGATATATTCAACACCCGCGCTAATATCTAAATAGGCTATTTCATTTTCAAGAAAAGCCGCAACCAAAATTTCATTTGCCGCATTGAACGCAATACAAGCCTCCTGTCCCTTGTTCAAGGCTTCATAAGCCAGCCTGATCGCCGGAAAACGAACATCATCAACGGCTTCAAAATTAAGCTGGGCCATATCGGCAAGTGATAGCCTGTCCCCAGTTGTTTCAATACGCTCGGGATATCCCAGACAGTAGGTAATAGGGGTACGCATATCAGGCGCACCAAGCTGTGCCAACACTGACCCGTCTTTATATTCGACCATTGAATGAACAATGGATTGAGGGTGAACGATTACGTCAATTTTTTCGGCAGGCATGTTAAACAGGTAGTGTGCCTCGATAATCTCCAAGGCTTTGTTCATCATTGTCGAACTATCGACAGATATTTTCTTACCCATATCCCAATTTGGATGTGCCAGAGCTTCCGCTGTCGTCACATTACTCAAATCCTGTCTCGTTCTGAAAGGGCCACCTGAAGCCGTCAATATCAAGCGCTCTATCGCATTATGTTGTGCGGTTTCAAACACTTGAAAAATCGCATTGTGCTCACTGTCTACAGGCAAAAACACTGTGCCGCTTTTTTCGACGGCATCCATCATAATTTTACCTGCACCCACCAGACATTCTTTAGACGCGAAGGCTACTTTTTTACTGTTCTCAATCGCCGCCAGCGTTGGCTCAAGAGCCGCCATACCCGTAATAGCCGCAACGGATATATCTACGGGCTCGCTTGCCATTTCTTTTAGCCCTTCAGCGCCTGCAAGCACCTCAACGTCTGTACCTTTGAGTTTTTCTTTAAGCGCGTCATATTGGGTTTCATCGGCAATGACTGCGCATTTGGCTTTATGGGCCATAGCAATCTCCGCCAGCTTTTCAACATTACTATGGGCAGAAACACCGAAAACACTGAATTCTTCAGGGTACGCGTTGATAATATCAAGAGTACTTGAGCCAATAGACCCTGTAGCGCCGAGAATATTGACACTTTGGCTCATTTTACAGTACCGCCTGCGATACAACAAAGTAAATTGGTGTTGCAAAGATAAACGCATCAATACGGTCTAATAAACCGCCATGTCCAGGGATGAGTGTGCCTGTATCCTTCACACCAACATAACGCTTCATCCGCGAAACAATCAGATCTCCTGCTTGGCCCGTCAGTCCAATCGTCACTCCTAAAGCACCCGCCTGAACATAGCTAATATCCCACAAACCGAAATACACAACGGCCATATAAAATAGAACGGGACAAGCAAGAGCACCAATGGCACCAGACCATGTCTTATTTGGCGATACTTTCGGCGCTAACTTAGGGCCGCCGATAAGTTTTCCAAACACATAGGCGAAAATATCCGAAACCCATATCGCAACGATCATGCTTGTTGTTAGGATCATGCCATCGGCTTCGCCAAAGCGCATGATAACCAGACTAAAAGCGCAAGCGATAAAATACAAGAACCCGACAAGGCTCAACAGTACGGTATAATCAGGTTTTAGCATCGCCATACGAGTCCACTCATATTGGACCATAAGAAAGCATAAAGCGGTCATGACAAGATAAGCGATACCGCCATAAACAAAACAATACAAAATAAGCGGAATAAGAATTAACGCCGCTATAATACGTTTAATCAGTTCTTTACTCATACACCCTGCCCTACAGCACCGAAACGGCGCTCTCTTTTCTCATATGCTTTAAAACTTTCAACCAAACTATGTCGGTCAAAGTCAGGCCACAGTGTATCAGTAAAATATAGCTCCGCATATGCGCACTGCCACAAAAGGAAGTTACTAATGCGCTTTTCACCGCTTGTACGGATAAGAAGGTCTGGTTCAGGTAGATCCGCCGTTAGCAGATAGCGGTCAAATAATGAGGCGGTAATTTCGTCAGGCTCAATATCTTTGGCCTGAATATCCTTCGCCATTTTTGCCGCCGCCTGTAAAATATCTTGTCTGCCGCCGTAATTCAGCGCGACAGAAAGTTGCAGCCCTGTATTATCTTTCGTTAGTTCTTCCGCATTCTTGATAAGCTCGACCAAATCATCAGCAAGCTCATCCTTAAAACCTATCATACGCAAACGCACATTATTCTTATGAAGGTCTGCCGTCTCAGCTTTGATATACACACGAAGCAGGCGCATAAGCTCATTCACTTCATCCGCAGGACGCTTCCAATTTTCTGTCGAAAAACCAAAAAGAGTAAGATATTTCACCCCTAAATCATGCGCTTCACGGGTAATTTTTTTTGTTGTTTCAACACCCGCCTTGTGCCCCATTTTACGGGGCAATCCACGCGCAGATGCCCAGCGGCCATTTCCATCCATAACGATGGCAACATGTTCAGGCACAGTTTTGAGATCACTTTTGTTTGTCATGAACACCCTTCAAGCGTTTAAAAGAATATAAATGACTAAACTGTCATAATATCTTTTTCTTTATCGCTCAGCATTGTGTCAATTTTTTGAATATAGGTATCTGTTAGTTTTTGAACTTCATCGCTTTCGCGCTTTTGTTCATCTTCAGATGAATCAGAGTTCTTAACCTCATCCATACCGTCTTTACGCACGTTACGTACAGAAATACGGGCTGATTCAGCATATTTTCCAGCTACTTTCGCGAGTTCTGCGCGGCGCTCTTCAGAAAGATCTGGAACAGGCACACGAATCAGCGTGCCCTCAGCCATTGGATTAAAGCCAAGACCTGAATTACGAATTGCTTTTTCAACCATTGGTGTGTTGGCACCATCCCATACTGTTACCGTCAACATGCGCGGTTCAGGGACAGAAACATTCCCAACTTGATTTAGCGGCATTTTAGAACCGTAAACTTCAACTTGCACACCCTCAAGCATTGACGTTGTTGCACGGCCTGTACGCAAGCCAGAGAATTCTTTTTGAAGGTTGTCAATAGCGCCCTTCATTCTGCGCTCAATATCTGCTTTATCAAATGTCATCTTTTACAACTCCTATGTTACTTATTCTTTATTATCAACAATGGTAAACGGGCCTTTATGCGCTACTGCTTTGGCAAAACCGCCTGTTTCTTTGATTGAGAATACCATAATCGGAATATCATTTTCACGTGCCAAAGAAATCGCTGTAGCATCCATCACGCGAAGATCTTTCGTAAGTACATCCATGTAAGAAACACGATCATATTTTGTCGCATTCTCATTGGTCATAGGGTCACAATCATAAACACCGTCAACCTTCGTACCCTTCATCAATACATCACAATTCATCTCAGAAGCCCGAAGCGCGGCGGCTGTATCTGATGTAAAGTAAGGGTTACCAGTACCCGCGGCACAAATAACAACGCGACCTTTATCCATATGACGCATCGCGCGGCGGCGAATATAAGGCTCACAAATCTGGTTCATCTCAATCGCCGATAAGACACGCGTATCTACGCCAGCATTTTCTAAAGCATTTTGCATCGCCAAAGCATTGATCACAATCCCGAGCATACCCATATGATCTGCTGTCGTGCGGTCCATACCTGAAGCCGCACCAGAGACACCGCGGAAAATATTCCCTGCCCCGACAACAATGCAAACTTGAACACCGAGATCTATGACCTCTTTCACATCCTGTGCTACGCGATCAACTGTTTCAGGATCAAGACCAAATTCTCTTTGCCCCATCAAAACCTCACCTGAGATTTTTAGGAGAACACGGCTATAGGGTAATTTCTTTGCATTCATTTTGAGCACACTCATATTTTTGATCCTTTTGTAACAGCTCCCTGTTTTTAGCGCAAAAAAAGCCGAGCTACAAGTAGCCCGGCTCTCTCAATTCACAAATTAATATAGCAGGCTTAGCCGTTAACTGCTGCAGCAACTTCTGCCGCGAAGTCAGTTTCTTCAACTTCAACACCTTCACCAAGCACAAACTTCGTAAAGCCTGTTAGCTTGATAGGCGCACCTGCTTCTTTCGCCGCCGCGTCGATAACAGCTGAGATTTTAGTTTCACCATCCATGACAAATACTTGTTCAAGAAGCACAACTTCCTCATAGTATTTACGTATACGACCTTCAACCATTTTCTCAGCAATGTCAGCTGGTTTACCAGAGTTAACAGCTTGCTCTTTCAATACAGCGCGCTCACGCTCAAGAGCATCAGCATCTACGCTTTCAATAGAAAGGAACTCAGGGTTCGCCGCCGCTACATGCATAGCAAGTTGCTTACCAAGTGCTTCAAGAGCACCTTTTCCAGCCGTTGATTCAAGTGCAACAAGAACACCGATACGTCCCAAGCCAGGCGCTGTCGCCGAGTGGATATAGCTTGCTACCGCACCTTCATTCACAGACAATTTTGCCATACGGCGCAGTGTCATGTTTTCACCGATTTTAGCGATAAGGTCTGTCAAGCTGTCCTGAACTGATTTGCCGTTTGCGTATTCCGCCGCGGCCAAACCTTCAACACTGTCCTGATCCAACGCTTTTTCAGCTACTGCTTTAACAAACTTCTGGAACTCTTCGTTACGTCCCACGAAATCTGTTTCTGCGTTAAGCTCAACAAGAACTGCTGTTTTGCTGTCTTCTGAGGCTGTCGTTGCAACAAGACCTTCTGCCGCCGCACGGCTAGACTTTTTCGCTGCTTTTGAAAGGCCTTTTGTACGTAGCCAGTCAACAGCCGCTTCGATGTCACCATCTGTCTCAGCCAATGCCTTTTTACAGTCCATCATGCCTGCGCCTGTCATTTCTCTGAGGTCTTTCACTAATTTGGCTGTAATTTCTGCCATTTTAAACTCCTTATTTATTTAATATTTAACTTTAAAAAATGCTATTAAGCAGTTGCTTTCTTAGGCTCTTCTTTTTCTTCAGAAGCTTCTTCAGCCTTTTCAGCGTCGCCTTCAGCTTGCTCAGGCAATGTTTCAGCTGGTGCTTCAACTGCTTCCCCTGCATCCACTTCAGTGTTTGCACCAAGGTCTGCCGCAATACCGTCTAGAACAGCATCAGAGAACAATGAGCAATACAAATCAATCGCACGGAGCGCGTCATCATTACCAGGTACGATGTAATCAACGCCGTCTGGCTCTGAGTTACTGTCCAAAATCGCAAACACAGGAATTCCTAGCTTGTTTGCTTCTTTAACAGCAATGTCTTCTTTGTTTACATCGATGATGAAGATAGCATCTGGCTTACCGCCCATATCTTTAATACCACCAATTGAAAGCTCAAGCTTTTCAAACTCTCTTGTCATCATCAGCGTTTCTTTCTTCGTAAGACCTGTGTCTTCTTTAGATAGAAGCGCAGAAAGTTCACGGTGACGCTTGATTGACGTTGAAATTGTTGTCCAGTTTGTGAGCATACCACCCAACCAACGGTGATTCACGTAGTACTGACCACAACGCTTAGCTGCTTCAGCAATTTTTTCCTGAGCTTGGCGTTTTGTACCAACAAAAAGGATACGGCCACCTTTAGCCGCAATATCACGCACAGCTTTCAATGCTGTATCAAGCATTGGCGCAGTTTGTTGTAGGTCTAAGATGTGAACATTGTTACGTACACCAAAGATGTACTGTTTCATTTTTGGGTTCCAACGACGTGTGTTGTGACCGAAGTGAACACCTGCTTCAAGGAGCTGGCGCATAGTAAAAGTAGGCATGGACATAGTATTTTCCTTTCTTTTCCAGTTAAGCCTCTGCAAGGGAAGTAACGCCATAAAGCGCACCGGAGCGTAGAAAATCGCACCCTTACATGTGAATTAATGGGGTTTATACTAGGCTCTTACCTATTTTGCAAGGAAAAGACGACGAAAAAATTGAATTATTTTCGAGAAAATATTTTCTTGTTTTACGGGCGCTTTTGTCGTGCCATAGCCAGATCCGATAATAACCTTATCAAATGGGCGTCGCGGCGCAGGTAAAGGCTTCTTTTTTGGGTATCCCATACGCACGATAATCTGCGCTCTTCCTTGCAACCCAAGCTCATCGTATAAGCGCAATCGCGTCTCTGCAATCTGACATGGCTGGTTTAGCGTTGAAACACCAATACCGCGCGACTGCGCCGCAAGTAATAAGCGCATAAAGGCTTTACCCGCCTTAATTTTATTTTCTAATGATCCCGTTACAGACCCAATAATAGCCAAAACCGGTGAGCCTTCACTCATCTTATCAGCGGGCACTGTATCACCATCATCGCCAAAGAAGCGGCGGACGGCCAAAGGCGTGCTCGTTGTTACAAGGTCATGGCATTTCATCTGAAGCTCCGGCATACCATCACCTGAATATACACGGCGCTTATCCAACCATGAAGCAATCTCACGGCGGAAGTTTTTGTCTGAGTTCTGCGCATAGTCCGCATCCACGATCATCTTGATCAGCGACTCTTTTTCATTCTCATCACAAACATGTATCCATGCCCCCTCAACCGAAACAGCCTTTTTCAACGCAACCATATCGTCCTGAGCGAGAGGCGCGCTGTGGAAATGGTAGCGGTTCATCTGGCGTTCAGGGATAGCGCGGAATAAAGCGCTGTTTTCGTCTGAACGGTGTGTAATTCTGTCTTTTAGCTTTATAACGGCAAGCTTGTCTGTCTCTTCCGCATCATCAAAAATCTCGATATCTAAAGAATAACCGAAATGCTCAGCGGCGATCTCTAGATTCAATATCGCGGCAGAACAGGAAATAATCATTTGTCTATCTTGCGGATCGATGACAGGCAGCCCATAACGACGGTCCAAAGAAAGCACCATTTCACCTTGTGAAACTTCAAATAACCAAGGCTGTGTATTATACGTGGAAGGCGCTAAAACAGCGTATTTAGCAAGAAAGGACAGCTTGTCTTCAGGCGTTCCCGTTTCAGGGAAATCCTTTTCATTGATTTTCCATGCACTATATACATCATTCATAGTCATGGTTATAAAGAGTTCTATCAAAAAAAGAAAGTACTGAAACAAAAATGAATCAATCAATTATCGTTTGGTTTCGTCAAGATTTACGCTTAAGCGATAATCCTGCACTTTACGAGGCATCAAAGCAGGCAGATAAAAAAATTATTCCTTTATATATTTTAGATGATGAAAATGCCGGCCCTTGGAAAATAGGCGGCGCCAGCCGTGTCTGGCTTCACCATTCATTAAAAGCGCTTAACGAGTCTCTTAACGGCAAACTCATCATTAAAAAAGGTGACGCAAAAAAGGTGCTTGCAGACCTAATTAAGAATGAAAGTATAGATGCCGTTTATTGGAACAGATGCTATGAACCCTGGCGCATAAAACGTGATGAAGACATCAAGCAAAATCTAGGCGTAGAATGCAAAAGCTTTAACGGCTCGCTTTTATGGGAACCGTGGACAATTAAAAATCAGCAAGGCGGACCTTACAAGGTCTTCACACCATTTTACCGCAAAGGGTGCATGAACGCCCCCGCCCCGCGTGAACCTATCTCGAAACCTAACCCGATCAATCTACAAGAAGATATCCAAAGTGATGGCGTTGATTCACTGGAGCTACTTCCTAAAATAAACTGGCATCGGAATATGGCGAACCACTGGACTATCGGCGAAAAAGGGGCACAAGGAAAACTAGGCGCATTCTTAGCCCATGGCCTAAACGATTATAAAGAAGGCCGTAACTTTCCTGCAAAGAATAATGTGTCTCAGCTATCGCCCTATCTTCACTTTGGCGAAATATCACCGCATCAAGTTTGGTATGCCGCCGATATTCAAGGCAAAGAACAACGCCTCGAAAAAGATCTAGGACATTTTCATTCCGAACTTGGCTGGCGGGAATTTTCAAATTCGTTACTATACCACTTCCCGACTTTACCTACCGAGCCATTTCAGGAAAAATTTGCAGATTTTCCATGGACAGAAGACGATGCGTCACTCGAAAAATGGCGAAAAGGCGAAACGGGATACCCTATTGTTGATGCGGCGATGCGCGAACTTTGGGAAACTGGCTACATGCATAATAGATGCCGCATGGTGGTCGGCAGCTTTCTTGTTAAAAATATGCTACTGCACTGGCACGAAGGCGAGAAATGGTTTTGGGATACACTTATCGATGCCGATCTGGCGAATAACAGCGCAAGCTGGCAATGGATCGCCGGATGCGGCGCCGATGCAGCCCCCTATTTCCGTATTTTTAATCCTGTATTGCAAAGTAAACGCTTTGACCCAGATGGTGACTATATACGCAAATGGGTACCGGAACTAAAAGATGTACCAAACAAACACATCCATGAACCATGGGAGCATGATATCAAAGGCTATCCGAAGCCGATCCTTGATCACGGTGAAAGCCGTGACCGTGCCTTAGCCGCTTATGAAAAAATTAAGGGTTAGGCTTTATACTGGTCACCGCCAAAAAGCTGTAACGCCCACTGGTCAAATGATTTAAATTATTATAGAATCGTGTAACAACAATAAAAAGATTTTGCAAAGAATGGAGTTTCTAAGTGATGTTCACTTCCAAATACTATGACGTCATCCAAATTATCGAAAGACTGCACAGACGCTTTCTAGACGTCCTAAAGGTTGAGATTGATCGCAAAGGATTACAAGACATCAACAACGTACAGGCGATGATCTTGTTCAACATCGGTGATGACGAACTTACCGTTGGTGAATTGACAATTCGCGGTTATTACCTCGGCTCCAATGTGTCATACAATATTAAAAAGATGGTGGAGAATGAGTACCTCATTCAAGAGCGCTCTGTTCACGACAAACGTTCAATTCGTGTCCGCGCTTCGGATAAAGGGAAAGAGCTTTGCGACTATGTGAAAGAAATGTTTCTTAGACATGAAGAGCAAATTAAATCAACCGACATCAAAGAAGTCGACCTTGTCGATGCTTTTGATATTTTGCGTATGTTAGAGCGCTTTTGGGCATCACAAACACAATTCACAGGTATGGACGATATTTAAACTGTCGCAAGGAAACGACAAAAATAAGGGCAAGAGGATTTTAAGCTTATGATGAAGATAGTTGGTATTATCGGCATTTTCGTAATGACCTTTGGGGGTTTCTTCCTCGCTGGCGGTAAGATGAAAGTTATTACAGGGGTTATTATTCCCGCCATGCCTGGCGAGATGATGATCATCTTCGGCTGTGCTCTGGCTGCTTTTATCATTGCAAACACACCTCACACAGTTAAATCTACAATAAGCTATTTAGGAAAAATCACTAACCCTCAGGCTCATTCAAAAGAAGATTATCTTGAGCTTTTAAGCATGCTTTATGTTGTTTTCAAAACAGCACGCACAAAAGGCTGGCTTGCTTTGGAATCTCACATTGAAGCACCAGACAGCAGTGAACTTTTCCAAAATTTCCCAAAATTCTCAGGCAACCATCACGCGCTCATCATGCTTTGTGACTATTTGCGTATTATTTCACTTGGTAATGATAAACCTCATGAAATTGAATCGCTGTTTGATCAAGAGCTTGAAACTATTGCTGAAGAAAAAGGACATCCAGGACATGCTGTACAGACTATGGCAGATGGTATCCCTGCCCTTGGTATTGTGGCCGCGGTTCTTGGGGTTATTAAAACAATGGCGTCTATTTCTGAACCTCCAGAAGTTCTTGGTAAACTCATTGGTTCTGCCTTAGTGGGTACATTCCTTGGTGTTTGGCTTGCTTATGGTTTCGTGGGCCCTCTTGCTGGCGCGATTACAGCCAGAACAGATTCAGAAGTTAAATACTACAAAGTCATTAAAACAGCCATCGTTGCTTTTCTCGGTGGCGCAGCACCGCAAGTCGCTGTCGAATTTGCGCGAAAGACACTGGAACATGAAGTCCAGCCAAGCTTCTTAGAGGTTGAAGAAGCAACAAATAACGCGCCTGCAATATAAATCGCTTATAGCTTAAGGAAAAAACTATTTATGGCTGATAAGGACGAGGACAAAAAAGAACAACCGATCATCATTAAGAAGATCAACAAAGGTGGTGGCGGTCACCATGGCGGCGCATGGAAAGTTGCTTATGCCGACTTTGTAACAGCGATGATGGCCTTCTTCCTTCTTATGTGGCTTATCAACGTAACGACAGAGGAACAAAAAACAGGCATCGCAGATTACTTCAACCCCAGCACAGACCCTGTCGCACCGCGTGTCTCGATGTCTATGAGTGGAGCTGATAGTGTTTTATCAGGACAGACCATTGCCCCAGATGGCGCGATGGTTACAACAAACCAACCTCTCGTAAACACACCTGAAGAACTCCAACATGTAGAGATTGAGAATATCTATAGCCGTGTTGGTAATAATGAGCCGACACAGGCAGAAATAGAAGAACAAGAAACCTTTGACGATATAAAAGAAGCTATTGAACAAGCTGTACAAAACGATCCT
Source organism: Micavibrio sp. (assembly GCA_002710775.1). Lineage (GTDB taxonomy): Bacteria > Pseudomonadota > Alphaproteobacteria > Micavibrionales > UBA9664 > UBA9664. The sequence continues at coordinate 75,415 of PALX01000012.1, forward strand.
GATTTGTCGGAGCTTTCTAAGAACCTTGTTATTGACGAAACACCTGAAGGCTTGCGTATCCAGATTATTGACCAAGAAGGCAAATCCATGTTCCCGAGCGGAAGTGCGAAAATGTATCCGCGGATGCAACAGCTGCTTGAGCGCGTCGGAAAAATTATATCTAAAGCAGATAATGAAATCTCTATTCGCGGACACACAGACAGTGTGCCCTATAATGGTCGCGGCGGCTATACAAACTGGGAACTTTCCGCTGACCGTGCCAATGCCACACGTAAAGTTCTTTTAAATTCAGGCTACTCCCCTCGCAAGCTTGATGAAGTTGTCGGCAAGGCCGACACAGAGCACCTCTTCCCAGAAGACCCTAATGGGCCGCGCAATAGACGTATTTCTATCATCTTGATTAAAGAAGCCATTACAAAGGCGAAAAAAGGTGAAGGCGCGGATAGTCGTTCCGATTATCTCCGTTCGCTCGGCGCACCAAGACGCTCGAATTCTATTATCAATTTCGACTAGTCTCGTCTCAACGACGCTATTGTTAAGCGTCAAAAAAACGGTCCCTTTCTACTTTTCATAACATTCTCTTGCTTTGTAACTTTCTTATTTGTTATAAGGAAAAAAATAGGAAAGGCAAAAAACATGCTCAAGGCGAATATAGAATTTAATACAAGAGACCAAGACAAACAAAAAACAGCTATTTGCAATTTCTTTATATTCGCAAGTGCAACGGGCCTCACGCCAAGAGTTATAACATGTTATCAAGATAAAAACCGTGCCGTATTAGTTTTTGACGACAAAGACTCCAATTTAAGCACAGAAGACTTTGTGGCAGCTTATAATAAAAATGATGCGACTGGTTTGATGGAAGACAGACACAAAGCAACAAATGGCTATAGTGCATTGAGCGTCCAGTTTAGCTAATCAAACTTATTGTTCTTAGGGAAGCCATTTGGCGGCATACGCCCTGCTTGTGCGCGCTTGCCGAGCCATGCGGTTAGATCTTCAACAATGCGATCACCCGTTCCATATTTATAGCCTAAACCTGTTTCTGCCTTGAATGTCTTCACATCGCTGACGCCGCCATCCTTATACTTTTGCAAGATCACGCCTTTACCGCGGCCCATTTCAGGCAATTCCTCTAGTGGGAATACGAGTAGTTTTCTGTTCTCACCAATGACGGCAATGCTGTCGTCACCTTCATTAATTGTCGTCCAGCATTTTGCCTCGACGCCATCCACCATATTCAGCACTTGCTTACCATTACGTGTTTGCGCGAGTACATCTGGAGCTTTCACAATGAAGCCATGGCCTGTCTCTGCCGCTACGACATAGCGATCTTTTTCTTCGTAGGTCGTCATCGCCAAAATATCTGAATCATTCGGTAGATCGATCATTAGACGGACAGGCTCTCCATAACCACGCCCCGCCGGCAAATCATTCCCTGAGAGCGTATAGAAACGACCATTCGTGCCGAAAGCCAATATCTTATCCGTTGTGTAACATGGCAACATAAAGCGGCTTCGGTCACCCTCTTTAAACTTCAGGTCATCTTCTTTCACAGAATGACCTTTCATTGCACGGATCCACCCTTTTTCAGAACAAACAACAGTGATCGGCTCTTTTTCAATCATCGCTTCTTCGAGCACTTCAAGATCTACAGGCTCTGGCGCGGCAGAAATTTCTGTACGGCGTTTGCCATTTTCTGTTTTCTTTCCGAACTTTTCGCGGATTTCTTCAACCTGTGTCCGAACCGTATCCCATTGCTTTGCTTCAGACCCAAGTAAGGCGATCAGTTCCGCACGTTCTGCCGACAGCGCATCGTGTTCCCGCTTGATTTCCATTTCCTCAAGCTTACGCAAAGAACGCAAGCGCATATTGAGAATAGCTTCAGCCTGAATTTCAGTCAGCTCAAATGCTTTCATTAATTCTTGTTTTGGCTCATCTTCCTCACGGATAATGCGGATAACCTCATCAAGGTTAAGATAGGTAATACGATACCCTTCCAAAATCTCTAGGCGGTGCTCAACTTTACCCAAACGGTGACGAGAGCGTCTAACGAGCACTTCTTGTCGGTGATCAAGGAAAGCACGCAACACATCCTTAAGCGGCATCACACGCGGCTTAATTCCGTTTTCCAGGGCATTCATATTAAGTGAAATGCGGTTTTCTAAATCAGAATGGCGGAACAATGCTTCCATCAGCAGTTCAGGCTCAACGTTACGGCTCTTCGGCACGAGTACAAGGCGTATATCTTCAGCAGATTCATCGCGTACATCGTCGAGCATCGGAAGCTTCTTAGAAATAATCAGATCCGCGATCTTTTCGATCAAACGGCTCTTTTGCACCTGATAAGGGATTTCAGTGACAATAATTTGATATTGCCCTTGTGGCAGTTTTTCCACTTCCCAGCGTGCACGCAAACGGAATGAACCGCGTCCTGTCTCATACGCTGTTTTGATATTCTCAGGCTCTTCAACAAGCACCCCGCCCGTTGGAAAGTCCGGTCCCGGGATAGCTTTCATCAATTTTGAAATAGATGGGTCTTCATCCAACATCAAAAGCAAAGCTTTGCAAATTTCATCAACGTTATGCGGCGGAATAGAGGTTGCCATACCAACGGCAATCCCTTGCGCTCCATTGGCAAGCAAATTAGGGAATGCAGCGGGAAGTACGATAGGTTCTAGGGTTTCACCATCATAAGTGGCGCGGAAATCAATCGCGTCTTGCTCAATACCTTCAAGCAATGCCTGCGCAACTTCTGTCAAACGGCTTTCCGTATAACGCATCGCGGCGGCATTATCTCCATCAATATTCCCAAAATTTCCTTGTCCATCAATCAGCGGATAGCGAACGGCGAAATCTTGCGCCAAGCGAACTAGCGCATCATAAACGGACTGATCACCATGAGGATGGAATTTACCAATCACGTCACCGACAACACGCGCACATTTCTTTGGATTATTTTCAGGTTTAAGGGCCAACTCATACATCGCAAATAACAAACGGCGGTGCACAGGCTTCAACCCATCGCGCACATCCGGAAGCGAACGGCTCATAATGGTAGATAGCGCATAAGACAAATAGCGCTCGGAAAGAACTTCTCCGAGAGGCTGTTCAATGATATCTGCGGCTGAACCTGTAGCTGTCATGCCCCTAAACTAAAGAGATGCTCATGATTTTCCAAGCCCCATATCAAAATTATCCATATATTTACGGGGATAAGCTCTATTCGCTCAAAAAATGCTGATACAACGCCATGCGCGGTTCTGGGAGTGATGTATAATTTGTGTGCGCTAAAACGCGGTGCTCTAGGAAATAGGCTCCAATTTTAAGGCCATCACAAATCGCTTGATTAGCGTCCATGTCTTCTTTGCCAAGTAAGAACTGAGGCAAAGATAATAGCTTATCGGCATATGGGGCACCCTTTTCTTTTGAACCAGCCAGAGCAGTCTTAGGCGAGACATAGCACAAATCATTAGACGCGCCACCGCCCCCACATTTTGTCAGATCTAGCCCGAAACCAAGCTCTTTTAACAAGGCAAGCTCCCACATGATATAACTTTCCACCCAAACATCTGTATTAAGTGCGTGAAGAAGCGCCAACGTGCCATGATAAAGCCCCGGATGCCCTTCTCTTTCTGCTAATGTTTGGTTCAGGAGTGCGCAGGCCGATTGCAAAGCCAGAAGCTTTGGAAAATGGTCGAGCAACGGCACGCTATTATTTTCGATAACTTCTATAGAATAAGCGCCCATATTATCGCTTGTACGGGCACTCCATGTTGCGCTGACCAAATTACCGAGTTCCAGATTAGCTTTTTTCTTAGACGACATTCCGCCTTGGACATAACCAAGGTGTCGTCCGTAATCTTCGGTCATAAGAGTAACGATAGCGGCATGATCGGCATGGGCGCGGGCCTGAATAACTATGCCTTCAGAGCACCATCCTTCCATGTTTACGCGCGGCGCTCCAATACATAGAAAGCAACTTCACGCAACATTGTCGTGCGGCGTTCATCAAAGACATGCAGGTGACGGACAGCCTGCTGTACAAGCATTTCTGCCCGCATTTTGGCTTGTTCCTTACCAAGCGTTGTTACGAATGTTGACTTAGCCGCATCTTGATTGGCCGGTTTGCCTGTTTCGGCAGGATCAGCCTCAACATCCAAAATATCATCCGTAACCTGGAACGCCATGCCAAGGTCAAAAGCAAAATTACGAAGCGCTTTACGGCGCGCCGCATCTGCCTTCCCTAAGATAGCCCCAGCCTCACACGCAAATGAAATCAACATGCCTGTTTTCATGCGTTGCATACGCGAGATTGTACCCACGTCGAATTCTTCCGTTTCCCCCAGCAAGTCAAGCATTTGACCACCACACATACCGTGACCACCAGCCGCTTTCGCAAGAGCAGATATAAGCTCGACACGAACGCGAGGGTCTTCATGCGTTTCAGGATCCGCCAAAACCTCAAAAGCAAGGGCCTGAAGCGCATCGCCTGCTAAGATCGCTGTTGCTTCATCAAATTCTTTATGCACCGCAGGCTTACCACGGCGCGTATCCGCATCATCCATAGCTGGTAAGTCATCATGGATCAGTGAATAACAGTGCATATATTCAAGAGCCGCCGCCACACGTCTGGCACGAGCTTCATCCACACCAAAAAGCTTTGCTGATTGCACCGTTAAAAATGGGCGAAGACGTTTACCGCCATTCAAAACCCCGTGACGCATAGCATCATACAAACGTGCTTCCGCCAAATCTGTTTCCGGTAATAAACGGCTAATCGTACGGTTCACTTCATCCGCAATACGGTCCATTGATTCTTGTAAGGCGGGTGAGGCTTCTCTCGGGCTAGGCATACTCTTCTTTTCCTTAAAGTTTGATTATTCTTGTGTGTCTAATGGCTCAGTTGTTACCGATCCATCGCTTTTCAGGCTTATTTTTTCGATTTTTTCCTGCGCTTCTTTGAGTTTTTTCTCGCAGTGATTCTTTAAAGCCACACCGCGCTCATAAGAGGAAATCGACTCGGCAAGGGGCGCTTGACCGCTTTCTAAGCTGTGTACAATTTTCTCGAGATCGGCCAAAGCCTGCTCAAAACTCATATCTTTTACAGTATCTTTACTCATAGCGCTTCAAAAGGTACTAGATTTGTTCACTTTTTTCTACTAGATAATGGCTATGGATCAAAAAAGACAGGTAAAATTATATTTAGCCGCCCCCAGAGGGTTTTGCGCTGGTGTAGACCGCGCGATCCAGATCGTTGAGCAAGCCTTAGAAAAATACGGCAAGCCTGTCTATGTCCGCCATGAAATCGTGCATAACAAATTCGTGGTTGATGGGCTGCGTGATAAAGGCGCTGTATTCGTCGAAGAACTACATGAAATCCCGACAGAACACAAAGACCGCCCTGTTATTTTCTCAGCCCACGGCGTCCCTAAATCCGTGCCAGAAGAGGCGTCAGCGAAGAACATGTTTTATATTGATGCGACCTGCCCTTTGGTAAGTAAAGTGCACCGCGAAGCTGAGCGCCACCACAAAAACGGCGCACATATTATTCTCATTGGCCACAACGGCCATCCCGAGGTCGAAGGCACGATGGGGCAACTCCCTGATGGCTCTGTCACCCTCATCGAAACAGTAGATGATGTTGCCACACTAGACTTCCCAGCCGATGAAACCCTCGCCTTTGCGACACAGACAACGCTTTCCCTTGATGACACTGCGGATATTGTCGCCGCCCTTCAAGAAAAGTTTCCCCAGATACGCGCGCCGCACAAAGAAGACATCTGTTACGCTACAACAAACAGACAATCCGCCGTTAAAGAGATCGCCGATAAGGCCGACGTCATGTTTGTCATCGGCGCGCCAAACTCTTCAAACTCCAATCGTCTCGTTGAGGTCGCCAAAAATTACGGTGCCAAAGAAGCCTATCTCATCCAATTTGAAAACGAGATAAAAGAAGAGTGGCTTGAAAACGCACAAGTTATTGGCCTGACGGCAGGCGCATCGGCCCCAGATATTCTGGTCAAAAATGTAATCAGAAAATTAGAGGATAAATTTGATTTAGACGTTGAAGAAGTCGCGATTACTAAAGAAGATATTGTGTTCAAGCTTCCCCGTGCTGTTGCATAAGCAGGGTTGCTTGTTGACCCGGCCTCTTTCAAGGTCTATATCAGAGGCAAAAGAATAAAGAAGTAAGTATTTATAGGAAATTACTATGTTAGGCGCTTTCGCTCGTAAAATATTCGGTACAACAAATGACCGTATCTTAAAAAAATTCCAACACCATGTAGAGGCTATTAACGGTTTAGAAGAAGAATTCCAGTCTTTGACTGACACACAATTACAAACCAAAACAGCCGAATTCAAAAAACGCCATGACGGTGGTAATGGCGAGACACTGGATGAGTTGTTGCCCGAAGCTTTCGCTACAATGCGTGAAACAATCAAACGTCTCGATGAAAAACGACTCTTTGATGTTCAGCTCATCGGGGGGATCACCTTGCATAAAGGCATGATTGCCGAAATGAAGACGGGGGAAGGTAAAACCTTTGTGGCGACTCTGGCCGCGTATCTAAATGCCCTCTCCGGTAAAGGGGTACATGTTGTCACTGTGAATGACTATTTGGCTGAACGTGACGGTAAATGGGTTGAGCCTTTCTTTACCTTCCTAGGTTTAAGTGTCGGCTCTATTTTGCACGGCATGGATGACGAAGAACGCCGCGCTGCTTATGCCTGTGATATTACATATGGGACGAACAACGAATTCGGCTTTGACTATCTACGCGATAACATGAAATTCCGACTCGAAGCCATGGTTCAGCGCCCCTTCAATATGGCGATTGTCGATGAAGTCGACTCGATCTTGATTGACGAGGCCAGAACACCACTCATCATTTCCGGTCCCGCTGAAGACGGCTCAGAAATGTATATGGCAATGAGCAAGATCATTCCGAACCTTGTCCCTGATGATTATGAGATTGACGAAAAAGTAAAAACCGTTGCCTTGAATGAACAAGGTCAAAACCATTTGGAAGACCTTTTGCGTGAAAATAACATGCTTAATGACGGCAACATGTATGATGCCGAAAATATTTCCGTTGTTCACCACGCCAATCAGGCTTTGCGTGCTTATACGCTGTTCAAAAAAGATACGGATTATATCGTTAAAGATAACAAAGTTGTGATTATTGATGAATTCACAGGCCGTATGATGGAAGGCCGCCGCTTCTCCGAAGGCCTACACCAAGCTTTAGAAGCCAAAGAAGGCGTGGAAATTCAAAAGGAAAACCAAACCCTCGCCTCTATTACCTTCCAGAACTATTTCCGCCTCTATCCTAAATTATCGGGTATGACAGGGACCGCCGTAACAGAAGCCACAGAATTTGCAGAAATCTATGGCCTTGAAGTGGTTGAGATACCAACCAATCTTCCTATTTCACGCGTTGATCAAAACGACAAGATTTACGCCAGCTTAGAAGATAAATTTAATGCGATACTTAAGCTCATTCGCGAGTGCGGTGAGCGCGGCCAGCCTGTCCTTGTCGGGACAACATCGATTGAAAAATCTGAAAGCCTAGCCGCCGCCCTAAAGAAACTTAAAATCAAGCACAATGTATTGAATGCGCGTTTCCATGAACAAGAAGCATCCATCATTGCTGCCGCAGGTGAACCCGGCGCTGTGACAATCGCGACCAATATGGCAGGCCGTGGAACAGACATTCAACTCGGTGGTAATCTTGAAATGCGCGCCGCTCAAGAGATCGATGAGAACTGGGATGACGCTAAAAAAGAAAAAGCCATAAAGAAAATTAAGGAAGAAATTGCCGAGAAAAAACAAAAAGTGCTCGAAGCTGGTGGCTTATACGTTATAGGTACAGAGCGTCACGAATCACGCCGTATTGATAATCAGCTCCGTGGTCGTTCAGGCCGTCAGGGTGATCCAGGGAACTCTGTATTTTTCCTTTCTCTCGATGATGATTTGATGCGTATTTTTGGCGCAGAACGTCTGCAACCACTCCTGTCACATAAGAATATCGGCTTGCAAGATGGTGAAGCGCTTGAGCACCCGCTGATATCAAAAACGCTCGAACGCGCTCAGCGCAAAGTAGAGTCGCAGAACTTTGATATTCGTAAGAACCTGCTGAAATTCGATAACGTGATGAATGACCAGCGTAAGGTTATTTACGAACAACGCCGCGAGATCATGGAATCAGACAGCGTCACAGACGTTATCGATGACATGCGCGCTGATATGATTGATCGCATCATTACCCAAGGCATTCCCGCCGGCAGTTACGCTGAAAATTGGGATGCAGAACTTCTAAACACTGAAACTTTGCGTATTTTTGCCCTAGATCTTCCATTTGACAAATGGGTTGAAGAAGAAGGTATTGCCGATATTGAGATCAAGGAACGCCTCACCAAAGAAGTAGAAAGCAAGATGCAAGGTAAAGTAAAGCGCTATGGCGTTGAAAACTGGTCGCAACTTGAAAAAGGCTTACTATTACAACAGCTTGATCAGTGCTGGAAAGAACATCTGTTGGCTCTCGACCATTTGCGCCAAGGGATCAACCTCCGCGCTTTCGGCCAACGCGATCCATTAAATGAATACAAAACAGAAGCTTTCCAGATGTTCTCTGAAATGCTCGATTTGATTGGCGAACGCACAATACAAATCTTAAGCGTTGTCGAACTGAAGTTCGAGAATGGAGAAGCTGATGTGAGCGCCTTCTCTGAGGAAGATGACGATTCTTCTTCTATGCAAGAAAGCCGCGGTGACTCCAATCCTTTCGCCGAGAATAAAAATGCTGGTGACGACAACAATGTGACACAAATCCGCACCAGACAAGCAGATGGCCAGATTGATCCGAATGACCCAAATACTTGGGGACGCGTATCACGCAATGCTGACTGCCCTTGCGGTTCAGGTAAAAAGTATAAGCATTGTCATGGCAAGCTGGCTTAATACACAGTCTCTTCGCGGCGCAACATAAGCTTTTCTTGTAAGATTCCGGAAAAAGAAGTGAAAATAACGCATGGGAGATCATGCGTATTCAAATAGCGCTTTAAATACAACGAAACGACCAGCCACAAGGCTTGGTATTGTTTTGCAAGGTGGCGGCACATATGGCGCTTTCGCGCTTGGGGCACTTTTACGCCTTCTCGAAGATCCACGCATTCAATCTGGAGAAATAGAAATTACTGTCGCATCAGGCACAAGTGCTGGTGCATTTAATGCCGCCGCTCTCGTTTCAGGCCTGAATAAAGGCGGCCCCGAATATGCCATAGAGAACCTAATCAACTTATGGGCACATATTGGCGTCGATATGCCGGGCTCAAAACTATACAATCCCTTCTGGCCTAATATCCCCGCGTTGGACATGTACAATAGTGTTGAAGACATGAATGAGGCCACAACAGAGGCCACGCTTGGATTCTTAAACGCCACGAAGAATCCATTCTTAGTCAGCACGGCCAAAGCCATTGCACTCATGACAGGGCAAGTGAACATGCTCAAAGAGCAAAGCTGGGTGGCTGAACAAATTCGGTATGCGCTTAATAGCGTCCTAACAAAAGCTGACTGGGACTCTATGCGCAATGACCAGAAAACAAAATTGCATGCTTATACAGCGATAGAAAACCCAAAAACCAAAGACCTTTCACCACATTTATTTGATCAAACAAAACTTCGGGCAAAAGATATTGTTGCGTGCTGTTCGCTTAAATTCATGGGGCACGCAGACCATCATGGTGTCGTCATGCGCGATGGGGCTTATCTCGACAATTCATGTCTGGACGACATTGTTCATGAAGATGTAACAGACATTTTAGCCATTACATTACATGGACATCCGGAAGCAGCCAATTCGAATTTTCCGTCATCTGTTGCGGCGAAGTTAAAGCCTAAAACCACAGAAATACATGATGATTTAACGCGGCTTTTACATCAAAAAGATCGGGACTATTTCTTGCATGAAATCGCCTTTCATCCCTCCCCTAGATTAATGGACAGCTCACGCATGAACCCTGATAAAAAATGGCTTAAAGAACTTGAAAGAAAAGGCTATGAAGCCGCAAGCGCGTGGCTGGATAATTATGCCAATAGTCTTTCAAAAGAGGATAGCTATACACCCCCCTCTTCCCTACCAAAACGCAAAACAGCTGTGCGTACTATGGCACTTGCAACTTGATAAAAACACCTGCCTTCGCTAATTTCACTATATGGAACGTAACGCTGACGGGAAAATCAAAAAAATCGGTATGCTGGGCGGCGGGCAACTCGGCATGATGGCCGCTGAAGCCGCGAAGAAACTTGGATATGAAGTTATTCCGTATGACCCGAACCCAAACAGCCCTGCCTTTAAAGTCTGTCAGGATTGCGTCTGCGCCGAATGGGATGATGAAGACGCTTTACGCATTTTCGCCAAATCCGTCGATGTCGTGACCTATGAATTTGAAAACATTCCTATGGAGACTATCGACATATTATCAAAGTTCTCCATTATCTGGCCGGACAAAATGCTGTTACAAATTGCACAGCACCGCGTATTAGAAAAAACTTACCTCAATACAAACGGTATTAAGACCACGGATTTTGTTAAGGTTCAAAACAAAGAGCAACTGAACGATACGCTTGAGCAATGGGGTACAGATCAATGTATTATAAAAACATGCCGCATGGGCTATGACGGCAAAGGACAGGCTGTTTACAAAAAAGGAGAGGATTTGCCTAAACTTAAAGGCGAATTGATTGCAGAAAAATTCGTCGATTTTGATTGTGAGATATCTGTCATTGTCGCTCGTTGTCAAAGTGGTGAAGTCAAATCTTACCCCCCTTTCCTAAATGAGCATAAAAATCATATTCTTCACAAAACGACAGCGCCTGCACCAATAGATAAAGACATCGAAAACAAAGCTATAGAATGCGCTGAACGACTAGCTGAATCTGTAGGGCTTGTTGGTGTCCTTACCCTCGAAATGTTTGTAACAAAAGACGGCGATGTTCTGGCCAATGAGATAGCACCGCGCCCTCATAACTCCGGACATTTAACAATTGAAGCTTGTGAAACATCCCAATTTGAGCAACAAATCAGAGCCGTACTTGACTTGCCGCTGGGCGAAACCACGCTTAGATCTCCCGCCACAATGCTCAACCTTATCGGTGATGACATTAAGGATACAGCGCAATACAAAGACAAGCCCAAAACCTATCTGCACAATTACGGTAAACCGGAAGTCAAAGAAGGCCGTAAGATGGGCCACGTCACAATCTTGTCTTAAAAACTCTCTTCAATCGCGATCAGATATTGTCTTTTTGGCTTATTCTTCTATGCTATTATCACGATGATTATGACAGTAAAACAAACGGAAGATATCATGACAAAAACAAGAGTTGAAAGCGATTCAATCGGTACGATTGAGGTAGAAGCAGATAAATACTGGGGCGCACAAACACAGCGTTCCCTCCAGAATTTCAAAATTGGCGGCATTAAACAACCTGCCCCGCTTATCCGCGCCCTCGGTATCCAAAAGAAAGCCTCAGCGCAATCTAATTTAGAGCTCGGCGTTTTAGACCAAGACCTTGCCAAAAACATCATCACCGCGGCAGAAGAGGTCATCGAAGGCACGTTGATGGAGCACTTCCCTCTTGTTGTCTTCCAAACAGGGTCAGGCACACAAAGTAATATGAATGCCAATGAAGTAATCTCAAACCGCGCGATTGAAATGATGGGCGGTGAGATGGGAACGAAGAAGCCTGTCCACCCGAATGATCATGTAAATATGGGCCAAAGCTCGAATGACACATTCCCGACAGCGATGCACATTGCCGTAGCTGAGCAAGTCCACCATGAGCTTATTCCATCTCTTGAACATCTTCACAAAGCGCTCGCGAAGAAATCAGAAGCGTTCAAGAATATCGTTAAAATTGGCCGCACGCATTTGCAAGATGCAACACCTCTAACGCTCGGCCAAGAATTCTCAGGCTATGTTACACAAGTCGAATATGGCATTGAGCGCATCAAAGATACATTGCCGCGCCTCATGCAACTGGCACAAGGCGGAACTGCTGTTGGCACAGGTATTAATTCAAAAGTTGGCTTTGCTGAGAAGTTTGCTGAAAAAGTTTCAGATATTACAGNGCTACCATTTGTAACGGCGCCGAATAAGTTCGAGAGCCTAGCCGCCCATGATGCGATGGTTGAGGTCTCAGGCGCTCTTAACACAATCGCAACATCATTGATGAAAATTGCCAATGATATCCGTCTACTCGGCTCAGGCCCACGTAGCGGTCTTGGGGAACTAAGCCTACCTGCGAACGAGCCAGGCTCGTCCATTATGCCAGGCAAGGTTAACCCGACGCAATGTGAAGCACTCACACAGGTTTGTGCGCAGGTTATGGGTAATAACGTTGCCGTATCTGTCGGCAATTCCCATGGCCATCTTGAACTCAACGTTTTTAAGCCAATGATGGTTTATAACGTCCTAATGTCTATTCGTCTCATTGCTGATGGCTGTATGTCTTTCACTGATAATTGTGTGGTTGGCATCGAAGCCAATGAAGAGCGCATCAACAAACTGATGAATGAAAGCCTCATGCTTGTCACAGCCCTTAACCCACATATCGGCTATGATAATGCCGCTAAGATTGCCAAAAAGGCGCATAATGACGGTACGACACTCAAAGAAGCAGGCATTGCCCTAGATCTTCTGACAGAAGAGCAATTCGCAGATTGGATTAAGCCTGAGGAAATGGTTAAGCCAAAAGCGTAAAGACCTCAAGCCTATGGCGATCATTAAACGCTCCGTAAATATTCAAGGACATGCCACCAGCATCACACTGGAAGAAGAATTCTGGCATATCCTAAAAGCTATTTCAAAAAAGACAAAACGCCCTATTCGTCAAATCGTAGCAGAGCTAGACGAAAAAAAAGCGCCCGAAGATAACCTTTCGAGCGCTATTCGTGTATTCGTTTTAAAAAGCGTCCAAGACGGCTCCTTGGATTAGTCTTGGATTAGTCCTAAGCCGCCATATACTGACAGCCATTAACCGTCATTGTTGCGCCATTAATGAAAGCCGCTTCATCCGAAACCAGATAACCAACCATAGAGGCAATCTCTTCCGGTTTACCCAAGCGTCCTGTAGGGATCGTCTTTACAATCGACTCCAAAATTTCATGCGGCATATCCGCTGTCATATCGGTATTGATATAACCTGGGCATATCGCATTGACGGTAATGCCGCGCGCGGCACTTTCAAGCGCAAGGGCCTTTGTAAACCCGAGCATTCCTGCTTTAGCGGCAGAATAATTTGTCTGCCCCAACTGCCCTTTTTGGCCATTAATGGAACTGATATTCACAATACGCCCATGGCGGTTCTCACGCATCGACGGAATAACAGCATGGCACATATTGAAGCAAGAATTCAGATTTGTATCGATCACTGACTGCCAACGCTCCAGCGTCGTTTTATGAAGCATACCGTCACGCGTAATGCCTGCATTATTAACGAGCACAGAAACAGGGCCCATGTCTTTAGAAATTTTCTCAACTGTTTTCTTACACGCCTCGAAATCACAAACATCCAGCTTATAAGATTTACCGCCTGTTTCTTCCTCAAATGCTTTAGCGGCTTTTACATCGCCGTGATAGATCGCCGCAACATTATAGCCGCTGGCAATTAACTTCTCAGCAATCGCTTTACCGATACCGCGCGTTCCGCCCGTTACAATCGCAACTTTTTTCTCTGTCATTATTTAAATCTCCTTCCAGCTTTCACCTGATGGACGCTCAACGCACATCGCGATACCCATACCGCCACCAATACATAGCGTCGCCAATCCTTTTGTCACCTTGCGGCGCGCCATTTCATGCAATAGTGTGACCAGCACACGCGCCCCCGATGCGCCAATAGGATGACCAAGCGCAATCGCACCGCCATTCACATTCACTTTTTCAGGATCAAGCTTAAGCTCTTTAAGAACGCAACAAGCTTGCGCCGCGAAAGCTTCATTTGATTCTACTAGATCAAGATCATCAACAGACCATCCAGCCTTCTCAAGCGCTTTCTGTGACGCAGGAATTGGGCCCGTTCCCATGATTGATGGATCAACACCAGCCGTTGCCCATGCATTGATTTGCGCAAATGGCACAAGACCACGTTTCTTAGCTTCTGATAGGCGCATAAGCATCACTGCTGCCGCCCCGTCATTAATCCCAGAAGCATTACCCGCAGTGACCGTCCCATCTTTTTTGAAAGCGGGTCTTAGACCGCCAAGGCTTTCCGCTGTTGTCCCTGCTCTTGGGAATTCATCTTGCTCAAAAACAGTCTCGCTCTTACGTGTTTTAACCGTATAAGGTGCAATTTCATCTTTGAACTTGCCGTCTTTAATTGCCGCTTCTGCGCGTTGTTGAGATATAGCCGAAAAGCCATCTTGCTCATCACGCGAAATATCAAATTTTTCGGCGATATTTTCCGCTGTAATACCCATGTGGTAATCATTGAATATATCCCAAAGCCCATCTTTGATCATTGTATCACTCAAAGACAAATCTCCGAATTTTACACCGCCGCGAATATGCGCCGCGTGTTGAGCGAGGCTCATATTTTCCTGTCCACCAGCAATCACGATATCGGCATCACCGTTTAGGATTGATTGCATACCCATCGCTACGGCGCGTAGGCCCGAGCCACAAACCTGATTAATGGTCATTGCCGTTGTGCTTTGTGAAAAACCAGCCTCAATTACGGCTTGACGCGCAGGGTTTTGGCCTTGTCCTGCTGTAAGCACCTGCCCTAAGACAACGTCTTCGATTTCTTCAGGCTTAACCGAGCTTTCCGCACATAATGTCGATAAAATATGCGCCCCAAGTTTATGGGCCGGTTCATTTTGCAGTGTACCGCTAAAACTGCCTATAGCGGTTCTTTTTGCGGCTACGATTACGATTGGATCTGTCATCTTCCCTCCTCATTAAAAAATATTCTATTTGGAAACATAAATCTCTTTCATCCATTTGACAATCGGGGTCCACACTTTTTCTTTCGCACGGATACTCCCCATCAAACCAATATGTCCTGTTTCTGGTTCAATCAGGCTATTTTGTTTCAATAATGCGCATAATGGTTTAGCCGTCGAAGGCGGCACAAGCTTATCTCTTGTCGGGATAACGCATAGTGACGGATTTTTGATAGCGGCAGGCGTTACCACACGCCCGCAAGATTTCCACGCACCCCGCCCCGTCTCATTTTGTAAATACCAGTCATGCATACAGGTCTCGAAAATATTGTGGTTTAATGCGTGACCATTATTCAGCCAATCCTCAATGAGAATAAAAAGTGTTTTCGCTGTTTCATCCTGAATCTCCAGAAAGTTCGCAAATTTTTGAGCCGTATTTTCAGGATCTACACTGGCAAAGAAAGCTTGCAACAAATCAATCGGTACAAAATCAGTAACGTCTTTATATAGTTGTCCTTGCTGCCATAGATATCCTGCATTTTTGATCATAACATCTACACCCGCATGAAAATCCCACGGTGTCGCCATAAAGATCGGATGAATATTATCTTGCTCTATATTTTGCAACGCAGAAATCACCATCAAGCCGCCCATACAATACCCTAAAACGAAGAGCGGTTTTGGTTGCTTTGGCAGCTCAGTTATCGCTGGCACAAGGAAATCCGCAATATAATTATCAAGCGTTTCCTTTCCTGCCCGTTCAGGATTACCCCAGTCAAGGAGAAGAGGATTAAACCCTTCTTGTTGCAAAAACGCATAGAAAGAATACCCCGGCATGAGATCAAAAATTTCAGAGCCATTAATCAGCGATGGGACGAGTAACACATTTACGTTTGCTTTGTCATTGTCCAAAGAACCATATAACTGTACATCCCCCTTTTGCCATGCAACAGGGCGGCTTTCTTGCGGCTTTATCTTTTCAAGGCTATCCATATAACCCGCAAGACCTTGCAAATAGCGTTCTAATGAGAAGTTCTTATCTTGCTGCGCAGCAATTTGCATCGCATTCACAAGGTGCAGAAATATAGGACGGGGACCTGTTCGCATAATTTTTGTTTATCTATCGCTAATTTTATGCATAAATAAAAACAGATATTAAACGATTTTGAAAGTTTAATGATTGGAGGAAGAGAGAAATGGGAACAAAAAAATACGACACGATTACCGTCAAGAAATATGCAAATAGACGGTTATACGATACGAGTAAGAGCCAATACATCACCTTAGCTGATATTTCTGAAATGGTGCGTGAAGGTTTGGACTTCGTTGTTATCGACGCAAAATCAGGTGAAGACTTAACACATACCGTTCTTGCACAAATTGTACTCGAACAGGAATCACAAAACCCGCAAATGTTTCCGACAGACTTCATGAAAAAGATCATTGGTCTTTATGGCGAAGGTATCCAGCCTTTCGTACCTAACATGCTGACAAAAGCCATGGACACTTTGCTTAATAATCAGGAAAAGTTGCAACATCAAGTTAGTACATCTTTCGAACAAATCGAAGAGATTAACCGCCGCAACCTCGAAATTTTCGAAAATGCGATGCAGATGTTTAATCCCTTTTCTCCTGCTGGCACAAATGATGCGGGCGCTTCTAAAGACGCACATATCGCTGATTTGGAAAAAGAGATCGAAGCCTTGAAACAACAGCTACGTGATAAATAATAAAAAAACACAGTTTGATTAACGACATTAAAAAAGGGCCACTCAGGCCCTTTTCTTTATTCTGTTATACGGTTGCTCTTTTTACCCTCGGACACCGGCGAGGCGGTCACGGAGAGACATGGCTGAGGAGAAATCATCAATCGTTGTCTCAAAAGCATATGTCATGAAATCAGACCCATCATAAATGAAGTATAATGACGCTACAGCATTTCCGTTTGGACCGTTCACACAAGCCACATCATAGGCGGCCATATTTGTGCCCATCACCGATACAGGAATAGCTTCAAAATCACCCTGACAACGGCGACGTGTCTTTTCGATATAAGCATTGTGCAATGTATCCAAAACCTGCGCGCCTGACGCTTGTGTTACTTCAACCGTGCCATAAACATCGTTACTGTCCCACTGATAAACCGCAAAGCCCGGGCGAGACACATTTGCCAGCCTATCAATTGATGATGTCACAGGAATAGATGCACGTTGCAAGCTCATCAAAACCTTATCTTTAGATTGCTCATTAGCCGCTTTTGATACGCGAGACGTAATCATCTGTGGTGCCGTTACGGCTGGAGTCAAAGCCTTATCCGCTTTTGATATTTTACTCACTGGCGTTTGAGGCGCGGAAACAGCGGCAAGTTGTTGCGGCTGAGCACCACGCTCACGGGCTTGCGTCAGTAAACGACCAAGACGTTCATTCTCTAGCTCAGATTGCTCATAACGTTTCTTCAATTTATGAAGCTCAGCTATCGCCGCCGCGTTCTCAGCGCCAACACCACCATTTTGGCGAAGATGCGCATTATCCGCTTCCAAGCGCGCGATGCGTGACTGTAACTTTTCAATCGTCGCCACATAAGCTTTAGACGCTTCATTTAGGTTCGTCGGTGTTGCACCACCGCTGTGGCCCAGTTTTGTGATTGTCTTACGAAGTTCTGCATTTTCTAATCTGAGGCGTTGCATCTCATTAAGTGATGCTGCATCTGTAATCGCCTGCCCTGCACGGCCCGTATAATCTGTATTTGCAACGCGTGTTGTCTGCACTTGAGCAAGTTGCGATTCCAACGTTCTTTCTCTTTGGCGGAGCTGTTCAATTTCTTGATACATAGCCTGCACTTCACCGCGCTCCGTAACACCATTCGCACCAAGGATTTGGGCTAAACGCGTCTCCGCGGCTTTAGCCTTCGCACGCTCTGTTTCTAATGCTTGCATCAAGCTCTTCTCATTACGCATAGCGGCATCAGCGCGCTCAACCAAGTCTTTTTGCTCTTGAATTTGAACAAGCAGATTTTTCTCACGCGTTTGCATTTTGGCAAGCATAGAGGCCATATCAAGGAATTCTCTACCACCTTCATCCGCTTCAATTTTACTGCGAAGAATACGGTTCTCCTTTTGTGTAATCTCAAGGCGCTCTGTCAGATCGCGCATCACATTACTATCAACCGTCTCAAGCGACGCATTTTCAAATTTACGGCGTTCACCTTCAAGTAATCGTGCCAGCTTGATATTTTCTTCACGTAAACGGGAGAGTTCAGAACCATAAGCATTAACCTCGCCCGATATAGCTGAAGGGGCAGTGTGCTGGATAGGCGTCAATGATAATGGTGCAACGCTCTCTACCGCAGGGACATTCGCTGGTTTATATGGCTGAGTCTTATACTGATACGACTTGTCATACTCAGGCAAACTCGAACCACCGGTCACATTGCCAGCCAATCTGTTCTCACGCGCGCTCACACGTGGACGGTTGACGATGTCATTTTCCATCTCTTTGGACGGCGCTGTTGTCGCCATCGCTTCTTTTTCATTTATAATTGGCTGTGCTTTTGTCTGTCTTTGAGGTGGACGCGCTAATTCTTCTGTTGTTACAGGCTCTGCATCATAAGGCAGGAATTGCGGCACGTCCCCTTTACGTGTTGCATTACTCGCCAAAGACGGCGTGTACGTACTTTTGGTTTTCGCCAGACATGTTTCCAACTCACCGTATCCACCATCGAAACTCCCCAATGGTAGTTCGAATTCTTCTGATGCCACCGTCAGTTTAAGACGCTTATTTTCTTTTAAAGCACGGAATAATGCTTCATCGCCGCCTAATTTCAATACAAAGGCACGTTGAGACACAGGTTTCACATCAAAGCTGGATAGATAACTACGGCCCGCTTGTAGTGTCACGGCATAAACATCATCAGCATTAAGCGATAAGCCCTCGCTTTCCACCGCAATAGAAGAATCACCGCCTGCATTTCGCGCGAACGTCAAAATCGTGTCACTTGAATACCCTTTAGCCATAGCACAGAAAGCTTCGCCGGAGGTTTCGCCTTGTCCAAAACCAGATACAATCCAGTCCGTCTGGCCGATATAGGTCCGCGCCGACGCCGCGCCTGCAGATAAGCCAATCGTAAGGATTGTCGCTAAAGATAGAAAATTTTGTGTTTTAAATAGATTTTTTGTCATGATTACAACGATGTGAGTTCTGTGATTCTAGCCCTTAGCATAAGCGGTTCGCACGCTCTTGCAAAGACACAAATAAAACTAACGCACATTACTGCTGTGTTTTATCTAAATACTATGATTTTTGAACAGACCGAATGATCAGCGTTAACTTGCCTGTCTCAGGATCTTTATTGAGCTGAGCCACAGGACTGACCTCCATAGAGCCAAAGTAATCAAGGACATCCATAACCGCTTCTGCAAAAGGTTTCTCCTGCTTGTATTCTTGCGGCAAGTTAAAGTTATCGCCTGCTTCCCATACCAAATCTACTTTGGCTTTCTCTGTCCAGTTCTGTAGCACTGTTTTAAGCGGCATCCCCTTCAGGCCACGCCATTCATGCTCACTCATCTGCAAGATTTCTTCTTCAACAGGGTTTTTTTCTGGTGCCAATTGCGTTGGCGATGATGATGTAGCCGCTTCGCTCGTAACTGCGCTGTATAAAGGTGCACCCGCATCCTTTTGAACTGTCGCCAAGAGAACACTCACCGCTTCTTCAAACTCAGCGTCTGTGGCGATATTCGTTTCAACTTCAGGATCTTTATCCGCATTCCACTCAATCGCTACGCCAGCTTTATCCGCCCAGCGAGCCAATGTCTCTGAAAGCCTCTCACCCTTCTTAGCTACCCATCTATATACTGAATTTTGCGCTGGCTTCTCTTTTTGTGATACATCCTTCTTTTCCAAAGGCAATGGCTCATCACCTTCGTTTTGCGCTTTTAATGAAACAGCCTTAAGGGCAGGTTCTTTTTCATCCTGCGTTTCCTTTGACGCTTTTTCTGATCCCATGCCCAGTTTTTCAAGCGCTTCTTGATGCTTACGTTCCTTCTCTGTCAATTTCATTTCCACAGGCTTGCCATCAGCTTTTTCAGCAAGTTCTTCAGGAAAATCTGTCGGCGGCACAGCAACGACACCATGCACTTCTTCTTCGTTTATGGCGTCTTGGTCATTCTTCTTCTCCGCCAGCTTTGTCTTCTCTTCTGTTTTTTCTTCAGCTTGAGTTTCTGTAGTTTTTGCTCCCTCTTCTTCCGGAAGATCAGGCACGAGCGGATGGAGCGGATTTGGCTCTTTTGACGCTGTTTCTATTTCCGCATCAAGCTCAGTCTCATTATTGTCCAATTCTTTAGCAGCTTCAGCGGAGGCGACTTCCATATCATCTTTTTTAGGCGCGGCAGGGCCAACCACACAATTATTGATGGTTTTAAGAACATCTCCCAGACCATTAAGCATGAATTTAAAGTCAACTTCTTCTGTACGGGTCTTAATGCTACCACCGCTATAATCCTCAAATACAGAAGTCGGTAGATATTGGCTTAGGTTAAAACGAATGGCTGACCGTGTCACAGCAAGACCGCGCACCTCTTTAGGCTCGCCATTAACCGAAAGAATAAATGGATAGAATGTGTTTTCTTCAAACGCAGCTTGCCCAAAATCAATAATGAAAGATTTGATCAGTTCATCTTTTTCAAAGACCTGCAAAACATAGCCGTTATTATAGATATTGGAAAAAACACAAGCCTGTCCATCAAGAGCGTCCGCTAAGCCGTAATGCCATGTCTCAATCGGCACAAAATCAAACTCAGCCGCGCCAGGATTGACCGCAGGCAACATTTGCGCTTTTGACGCAGATGGCGCAACGCTTAAAATTCCAACAAAAAGAGACAGTAATAATTTTTTAATTA
>PALX01000013.1 GCA_002710775.1 Micavibrio sp.
CCAGGTTAAAACCAACTTTACTGCCGGAGAAATTAATAGGCGTCTTTTAGGGCGCGGTGATTTGAAGGCTTATGATAATGGTGCATTAACACTGAAGAATGTTTTTATTCACCCAACAGGAGGCATTACGCGCCGTGATGGCTTTGCCTATGTTGACACGGCGCAAGGGTCAGGCCGCCTTATTTCGTTTGAATTCAACACCGAGCAAATCTATCTACTTGTTGTGACGGATGAGTTGATCAGTATTTATGATGACGGCGTATTACTAACAAGTCTTGTCGCGCCATGGACAGAAGATCAGATTCAAAATATCGCATGGACGCAAAGCGCCGATACAATCTTGCTAACCCATCCTGATGTAGCGCCGCAAACATTGACGCGCGGGGCTGGTGGGGTCTGGTCTTTAAATACATGGCAATATTATCTCGACCCATCGCGTGATAATGCGAAACAGCAACCTTATTTTAAATTTTCGGCAGATGATGTGACGCTTCAGGCCGATGCAGTTAGCGGGTCAATTAATATCACGGCCTCATCCGATGTTTTTGTCAGTGGCCACGAAGGCACGCGCCTGCGTATTAAGGACAAAGAGATTGAGATTGATAGTGTCGCTTCGCCAACAGTCGTGAGTGCGACCACGATTGAAGATCTTACCGATACGAATGCGACAGAGTTTTGGCAAGAACAGGCCTTTTCCGATGTGCGTGGCTATCCCGTCACGGTAGCCTTTCATCAGGACCGCTTGGTGATAGGTGGGTCCCGTGATTTGCCGAACCGTTTATGGTTCTCAAAAACAGGTGATCTATGGAATTTTGATCTTGGAACAGGCTTAGATGATGAAGCAATTGAATTTGGCATTTTCTCCGATCAGGTCAATGCGATCCGCGCTGTTTTTTCCAGCCGTGATTTGCAGGTCTTTACAAGTGGTGGGGAGTGGCAAGTGCGCGGCACGCCGCTGACACCTCAAACTGTTCAGCTTTCTCGGCAAACACGGATTGGTTCTCCTGTGAACAGATATATCCAGCCATTGGATGTAGATGGGGCGACAATGTTTATCTCTCGTAACGGCAATGAGGTTAGGGAATTCCTCTATACAGATTTAGAAGCGGCGTATCAGGCTAGCGACCTTGCTCTTGTCGCGCGGCATATTGTGCAAGATGTGACGGATCAAGCCTTTGATCCCGATAATAGATTGCTCTTTGTTGTGCGTAGCGATGGGAAGCTGGCGAGTTTGACACTATACCGCACGCAGCAGGTATCTGCGTGGACGCTTCATGAAACGGCTGGAGCGGTACAATCTGTCGCCGTCGTTGGGGAAGACAGTTATTTTCTTATTAAACGCGGTGATGCGTACATGATTGAGGTTATGCAATCAGGGCTTTATGTAGATTCTGCTCTTGAAGGCGAGAGTGAAACGCCAGCCCTGACATGGTCTGGTTTGGATCATTTGGAAGGTAAAGAAGTCAGCATCACAGCCGATGGTATTGTCAAAGACCCTCAAATTGTCATATCAGGACAGATTGTCTTAGACGAAGCGGCTAATAGCGTTATTGTCGGTTTGCCTTATACGCATATTATTGAGCCTTTACCGCCGAGCATTATCAGCGGCGCCGGGACAGCCAGAACGGTGCGGCTGATTGAGGCAGATTTTCGGGTCGAAGATACAGCCGCTTTGCGGTTAGATACAGGGAGCGGTCTCAAAGATATCGCATTAAGTGCGGCGGATGAAATTGAGCTGGATGCGCCCGCACCGCAAGTCAGCAGGGATGTTTCAATTCGGGCCTTGGGATGGAGTAGGGATTTAAGTAAACCTTTATGGCGTATTGAGCAATCTATCGCGCTTCCTTTCACGCTGCTCTCTGTTAAGACCGAGATGAAAATCGGGCTGTAATACCGTTTCAATTTTTTCAAAACAACAATCAACATATGACGAAAGGAGACCATCATGGGTGGTTTATCTTCTCCGCTAACAGGGATGGCAACATCGGTACTGGGCGGTTTCACAGGCGGGACGCTTTCAAACGGTCTCGCTATTGCCGGACAAATTATTGATAACAAAGCTAAGCGCCAGGAATTGCGCGCACAGCAAAATATTGTCCTTCAGCAATTAGAGCAAAAACAGGGGCAGGAATTGTCCGAAGCGCAAAGCGAAGCGGCTCTGGATAGAGAAAATATTCAGCTCCAGGCCGCGCAAGATGAAACCGAACGTCAGGCGGCGCTTAAACGCGCTGTTGCCAGACAAAGAGCAGCTTCAGGGGCAAGCGGTGTCGGTTCTGCCGGCGGATCGGGGGAGGCGATTTTGCTTGGGCTTTTCGAAGAAAGCGAAGACGAAAAGAATGAACGTGAACGCCTTGATGAACTTCGTTTGCGCGCTATCGATCAGGATATTGAGAATATTCAAAGTCAAAATTTGCTGGAAACATCACAATTAAGACAGCGCCAAAAACTGGAGCGTAGCCTGTTCGGCTAAATCAACCATGGATAATAAAGAGAAGATATTAAGATGCTTGAGCATATAAAAATACCAGATACCAAACCGATTATTCGCTATGTCGCAGATGGCGAAGAAACCAATTTTGATTTTCCTTTTCCTATTTTTGCTTCCGAAGACTTGCATGTTTATTTTGATGGGGCGCGTCAATATGCGGGCTTTACGATCAATGATGCGGGTTTAAGTGCGGGCGGCTCCGTCACATTTGATACGGCGCCAAGTGCTGAGATTGTTGTCATGCTTAAGCGCGTCATGCCGCTTGAGCGTCTAACTGATTTTTTGGAAGGTGGCGATTTTTCGGCTCAGGCGCTGAACAGTGAGCTTGATTTTATTATTGCGGCGCTTCAACAGATCGAGAGGCAAAATGACCAGATGCTTCGCTATCCTGAAACAGAAGCGCCAGCATCTTTTGATGTGCCTGAGCGTTCGGCGCGGGCTGGTAAAGTTTTTGGCTTTGATGAAAATGGCGATCCAGTGCCGATGGTTGCGAATATTGTTCAGCAAGCTCCGAATTATACAGCCAGCGGCGTTGGAGCCAGTATTCGGACCATGGATGACAAGATGCGGGATGTTATCTCCGTCAAAGACTTCGGCGCAGTCGGGGATGGGGTGAGCGATGATACATTAGCGATACAACAAGCGCTGACGGCCTATAATAATGTTTTTATACCGCGCGGAACGTATCGCGTTACGGCACCTATTGTTCTGACACAAAGTCAGTCAATTTTTGGTGGTGGTCAGACCTCTATCTTAAAAGCACAGAACAATAGCTTTAATGCGCTTGAGCTACATGAGGGCTATGCGTGTATATCCAATATACGAATTGAGGGTGGTGCTGTTGGCGTAAAGCTGTACGGTGTGAGTCAACCTTGTGTGCAGAACACACTCCGAGATTTAACAATCTGGGGGCCCAATATTGGTCTACAGCTCGATGGATATACGGATACCAACAAGCCATGTTATTGGAACAGCTTTTCTAACATTCTCATTGCACAGCCAGCCACACATGGTGTGCATCTCACATTGAACGGGGCGGGGGATACGCCCAATGCGAATAAATTTAATGATGTGCGCGTTTATTCTCTCGGTGCTGATTTAAGCGGTACAGGGTTTTATGTTGAGTACGGTAAATACAATAATGCTTTTACCGATTGTGAAGCGAATATTGACCCTGATGCTTTAGCGTGTTTCAGAGTTGGCGCGAATACAGATAAAACACTGATTACGAATTTTTATGCCGAAAGTCTTGGGGCTGTACCGAATATACAGCTTGATTCCGGATCGGTAGAAACGGCGATCATTAATCTGTTTTCTGCCAGTGCGGGGCCAGCCATTTATGATTTTTCTGGCGGTAATTACACGGCGATTAATGCGGGTTACCCTTATAAAAACACGCTGAAAAAAACCAGCGTGTCGGACTTGAATGTCTCGGCAATGCACTATGACACGGCTTTTATTAATGAGGCTTCTGCGGCCACTGTCGAGGTTGATGGTGCGGTGTCTTACTATCTCGTCTCGGCTTATAACGGTGAAACAGTGTGTGAATTGCCTGACCCACTTGATTTGCAAGGACAGGAAATCACCTTTAAGAAAATAGACACCACAGGTAATCTTGTGATCATCCAAGAAGAAAGCGAAAGCAAAAATCCTGATGGGCGACCTATTTTTCTGGGCGGCCCAAATGATTATGCAACCGTTATCTCAGATGGCGCAAAATGGATGATCAAATCATCCAATCGCATGGCGGGGAATACACGTTATTATGACGGGACAGGGATTTACAACATTGATATGGCTGTCGATACTTATTTTCTTTCGAGCTATACAGGAGCGCTAACGGCGCAATTACCGCCAGCCAATGCGGCGGAGGCGGTGGGACGAACTATATCCATCAAGAAATCAGACCCATCTGCAAATGCGGTCACCGTGACGGAGCAGGGAGGTAACGGCCCTGATCAATCATCACAGGCTTTAAATAATCATTATGATGCGATTACTGTGGTTTCCGACGGGTCTAAATGGCATATGATCTCGCGCTTCGACGCTTAAACAATAAAAAAACAAATAATAATAAGAAAGACCTATAAATATGCCTCAAGAACAGGGTGTGAAAATCGAGGAAGAAACGCGGCGCCAAATCGCGCATTTTCTTCCCGATGCCATTGCTAAAACGTTGCAATCCTATAAAGATTTTTATGATAGTGACGCAGGGTTTGAATCCGCCAAAGAGTTCTCGGCCCACCATAGTGCGTGTAAAGCGGCGATAGCCCATGTTGAGCTTCTGATAAAACTAGCCAAATGGGCAGATTTGCCAGATGAAACAGGCCACCGCGAAGAAGATGCGGAACTGGCTTTATTACTGGCCAATGCTGAAGCAGAGCTTAAGAAAATCCAAAAGGACTAATCGAGGTTTTGCATGAAATCACGAACATATTTTAAGCCGTCATAATCATAGATTTGGAAATGATCGGAGCGTGGCTCGAAATATAATGTCTTTGGTTCGTTCGCTGCGTCAAAAATGATCTTGGCATGTTCTCCCGGTACAACCTGATCTTGTTCGCCGCCCATTATAAGGATGGGTTCTTCGATCTGTTTTATACGTGAAAGTGTGTCGAATTTATCAAAGACAAGCAGGCGCACAGGGAAATACCAGTAACGGTCGTGCGCTACATCCGTTACGCTGGTGAAGGGGACTTCGAGAATAACGCCGGCCAGATCATATTCAGCGGCCATTTTTGAGCTAACTCCTGTGCCCAAAGACTCCCCGTATAGAACAATTTTTTTATTGGGGTATGTTTCTTTTGCCCAAGATATCCATGCTCGCGCATCTTTATAAAAACCTTCTTCTGTTGGTTTGCCGGAATTGCCGCCAAAACCGCGATATTCGGTTAAGATAACAGGGTAGCCCAAATCATTAAACATACGGGCATCGTGCGTGCGTCCACCAAAATGTCCTGCATTACCATGGAAGTAAACCATGAGATATTTCCCCTGCGGTTTATCAAATGCCCAGCCATGAAGTGTAAAGCCATCTTCCGTTGTGACGTTAACTTCATGGGCAATCTCGGTGGCATTGTATTGTGCCAAAGTTGGTTTCTCTTCATTCGGGTGAAACACCATCGAGCGCTGGCAGGATACCAAAAGCAACAGCATCAATGCATAGAGAATAACGATACGGATGACGACAAAGCTAAACCAGCTTTGTGCATCATTTTTTTGGGGCAGGAGTATGAGTTTCATAACAATAATATTTAGAGGTGAAAGGGTTACATGACAACCAAAATATCTTTTCGTTTATTCGTGGTTTTGTGGAACCAACTGCAAAAGCAAACAACGCCAAATATTCATATTCGCATAGCTAAATGGCTCGAAAAGGCATGGCTAAAAGGAGATCGATATCTACTTCTTATGGCGTTTCGTTCATGCGGTAAATCAACGCTCGTGGGATTGTTTGCGGCGTGGCTTTTATATCGCTGGCCTGATTTACGCATATTGGTTTTGGCAGGTGATCAGCCTTTGGCAAAGAAGATGGTGCGTAATGTGAAACGCATTATTGAAAAACACCCTCTGACCAAATTTTTGAGGCCCGAGAGCGCCGACCAATGGGCATCTGATCGGTTCACCGTAGCGCGTGATAAAGAATTGCGCGATCCTTCTATGATGGCAAAAGGGGTGAGTACGAATATTACAGGAAGCCGCGCTGATCTTATCCTATTTGATGACGTTGAAGTGCCCAATACCTGTTCGAGTTTGGAAAAACGTTTGGATTTGAGACAGCGCCTCGTGGAAGCCAATTTTGTATTGGTGGCGGGCGGCGCTCAAATATATGTCGGTACGCCGCACCACTACCATTCGATTTACGCGAAAGAAGCGCGGCCTGAATTTGAAGAAGATCAACCTTTTTTGCATGACTTCAAACGTTTAGAAGTGCCCATCCTAAAACCGTGCGGTACGCCAAGCTGGCCGGAGCGATATAGCACAGAGTCGATTGAAAAATTAAAACGGGCCACGGGGCCGAATAAGTTTGAAAGTCAGATGATGCTTAGGCCTGTCGATATACATGACAGCCGTCTCGATCCACATTTATTGCATTTTTATCAAGGAGAGCTTTGTTATCAAGAAAGCGGACGTCGTCCACTGCTTAGCCTAAATGATGATCGTATGGTTTCTGCCTCTGCTTGGTGGGATCCTGCTTTTGGTGTTCATGCACAAGGACGTGACAGAGATGCCTCTGTTTTTGCGTTGGTTTTTTCCGATGCAAAGGGACGGCGTTATCTGCATGAAGTGCGCTACATATCATGCCACGATGATAGCAGTGAAGATGAAGCGAGCCAGCAATGTAGGCAAATAGCGATGCTGTGCCGACAATATTACATTCCGTCAATCACGGTAGAGATTAATGGGCTGGGGCGTTTCCTGCCTTCGATATTACGTAGAGAATTATCCGCTATCGGTTATGGCTGTGCCGTAATAGAGCATTCAGCGCGGATGAATAAAGATATGCGCATTTTAGAGGCCTTTGATGTCGTGCTGGCGGCGCGTTTGTTACATGTTCACGAGCGGGTCAAGAAAACGCCGTTCTTGCGCGAAATGCAAGAATGGAAGCCCGCCATGTCGAAGGGGCATGATGATGGTCTTGATGCTGTGGCGGGCGCGTTGATGAGTGAGCCTGTGCGTATAGAACGAAAGAATATGACTGCCTCGCCGCTTGGATGGCAGGGGGTTGATAAGCAATCCCATTCCCTACATACAAATTTTAACCCTTATGAATAGGAGTTTTGCAATGAGCAAAGTGAAGAAGCCTAAATTAGTGGCGCAACCTTTATGCGCCACCAAACAAACGCGAAATGAAGCAACGGATTCTATAGATGCGCGTTCATATAAAAGACATCTGGAAATTGATGTGTTGGCGCGCACGTTGTGGGGAGAGGCACGCGGTGAAGGGGCTGAGGGTATGGAAGCGGTGGCCAATGTTATCCTAAACCGTGTTGCACTGGCGCGAGAAAAAGGCGGTTATTGGTGGGGTGATAATGTGATTGAGGTTTGCCAGCAACCCTATCAGTTTTCTTGTTGGAATAAAGATGACCCAAACAGGGAAAAGCTTATAAATTTGGATGAGGAAGATGTTTATTTTGTAACCGCAAAACGTATTGCTACGCGAGCAGTCCTTGGCTTCTTGGAGGATAAAACAAAAGGGGCGACACATTACCACGCCCGTTCCGTGATGCCGTATTGGGCGCGATCACTGGTAAAAATAGCGGTCATAGGTGATCATATTTTTTATAAAGATAAGGCATAGACTATGATTTCTTCCATACTCAAAGCAACTGGCNTTTCTGGTATAGTCTCCGCGCTATCGAAAGTGTTTAAAAACCATAAAAGCGAGAAGCTTCAAAAAGCGGGCGCCGTACTTGAGGAAATATCTTCTGTGTTTTCCAATGGCGATATCAGTACGGAAGACCAAGAAGAAATTCACCGTCATATGGAAGAAGTCTTGAAAATTGAGAGCGAAATGAACGCAGATATTATATCGGAGATTAACCAATCCATTCGCGCGGAAATCTCTTCAGAAGATAAGTATGTGCGCCATATGCGACCCACATTCGGCTATTTAATGGCCATAACATGGACGGCGCAGATGCTGGCGGTTGCTTATGTAATGATTTTTGAGACGCAAAATGCGGGCTTTTTGATCGAGGCTGTGGGGGCTTTGAGTCCGATATGGGCTGTTGGGTTATCAGTGCTTGGGATTTATGTGTATAAACGTTCGGAAGATAAGAGGATATATCGTCAAAAACACTAGACAAAGAGGTGTGTGTACCCCATCTTTAAAGACACCATGAAACGCTTCAAAAAGAATTTTAAAGACTTGATTGATGATACGGCGGATGAGCTTCTAACCTCAGCGCGTCAGTTTTTTCACTTAGGAGCATCCGGCGGGATCGTTCTGGTTTTTGCATCTTTATTTGCGATGCTTGTGGCCAATTCCGACTTTTCTGGTTTGTATTACTATCTTTTGAATGATGTTGCGTTCGGGATCGGTATTGTCGCGGAAGATTCTTTTAGGCTTGTCGTTGATAAGCCGATCTTGCTTTGGATCAATG
This sequence comes from Micavibrio sp., assembly GCA_002710775.1. Lineage (GTDB taxonomy): Bacteria > Pseudomonadota > Alphaproteobacteria > Micavibrionales > UBA9664 > UBA9664. The sequence continues at coordinate 8,596 of PALX01000013.1, forward strand.
ATGGCTTCATGGCGATTTTCTTCTTTCTCGTTGGGTTGGAAATTAAGCGCGAATTGTTGGAAGGGGAGCTTTCAACACGTGAGACAGCTTTACTCCCCGCGATTGCCGCGATTGGCGGTGTGGCCCTGCCTGCCGCTATTTTCTATTATATGAATCAGAGTCAGGCTGAGTATATTGATGGCTGGGCGATCCCTATGGCGACGGATATTGCCTTTGCGTTGGGTGTGCTGGCGTTGCTTGGTCGCCGTGTCCCCATTTCATTAAAAATTCTCCTTACGGCGATTGCGGTCATTGATGATTTGATTGCTGTTGTAGTGATCGCTTTATTCTACACGAATGATATTCATATCAATGCTCTCATCGTTAGTGGCTTTTGTATCTTAGGTTTGGGAATGCTCAGCCTGTTCCGCGTCTCAAGCACGGTGGGGTATATCTTGCTGGGTATTATCATGTGGGTTGCTGTGCTGAAATCAGGTGTGCATGCGACGCTGGCGGGTGTTATCACGGCTTTGTTTATCCCGCTGAGAGCAAAAGACAATGCAACATTCTCTCCGTCAAAGCATCTTGAACACGGTCTTCACCCATGGGTCGCGTTTCTTATTCTGCCAGTATTCGGTTTTGCCAATGCGGGTGTCTCTTTTGATGGTATTACACTGGAAACTTTATTGAATCCTCTGACGTTGGGGATAGCGGTAGGTTTGTTTTTTGGGAAACAAATCGGTGTGTTTATACCTTTATTCCTGACAGTAAAACTCGGTATATGTAACATGCCGAGCCGGACCAACTGGACACAACTATACGGGGTTTCTGTTTTATGTGGGATTGGTTTTACGATGTCGCTGTTTATCGGTGGGCTGGCGTTTCATTCGGTTGATAATGCCGTCTATGTTCGTTTAGGGGTTATTATCGCATCTGTATTATCTGGTGTGCTAGGATACGTAGTTCTAAGGTATCTGGCGCCGCGTGAGAGATTAGTGACATTAAAGAAAGAGAGACAAAATAATGGATAATTTAAAACCGTATGCTTTTTGTAATGGCGATGAGAGCGCCCGCCGCGCCGCCGATATGGTCAAGGAGATCGTGTTTAGCCAGTTTCCGAGTGTCGATGCGGATACAGGGGTTGAAGCGCGTATTGCCACGAACGATGAATGTATTGCGCAGGCCGCTGAAGCTATTCGTTCTTGCGGTAGCGGGGTGAAGATATCTACGGCGTCTAACCACGCTTATATTAAAGCAAAGGGATGGAAGTCCGCCAATATTTTGCTCCGTCCTTTATGCGGGGCGATAGGGATGTTTCGTATGACAATGGGCCCTGGGCGATATAAAAAACCTGTGGCTGTCTTGCGCTATGGAAGCGGTGACTTCTATTCAGAAAAATCCTGCGAAGTAAAAACGATTGATGGTCTGGAAACGGCGGTTATTACACAGGAAATGGTTATTGCGGACCTTGAAAAATACGGCGAAATCGCCGCAAGCAAGGCACAGAAGAACAACTTTAAAATGGTGTTATCAGCAAAATGGACGATCTCCAAAGGGGAGCAATTCATGGTTGATCGCGTGTCTAAGGTGCTGGATGATAATGGCTTTAAACGTGGTGAAAACCGCAATCAAGGTGATTATTGGTGGGAGCTTTCCGATATTGCGGCGGCTCGTATTCCGATCAATGTTGGTGGCGATGAAGGCGGCTGGATGATTGTGACTGGGAATGCCAATGGTGACACGATGGCAGATATCGCGGATTTCCAACATGGGAATAATGTGATGGGCTCAGAAGTCATATGCCGTGATGGGTATTCATATTACGAATTACCAGGCGGCACGGCACCTGATCTATTTGAAAGTGACTTTAAGGGCGAGAAATTCTTTAGCCCCGTCGGTGTACTTGTATCGTTCTGCGGCGCGATTACGGATGTGAACCCACAAGCCAAAGATTATTGCGATAAGGTTATGGCGGCGTCTACAGCATATCTTGAAGGCACGGAAAAAGCCGAGCGCTGTACACAAACAATGCTTGAGTTCATTGCTAAAGAAGCGGCTAAGTAAAATAAGGTCTAATAGGTTGGCTTTTGATCGGAGGCGTTAGAGTTTAACGTTTAGCGGTCTAGCTGACCTTGATCAGCTGCGGCATTAAAGCGTCCTACATTGCCAAGAAGCTGTTCTAAAACAGTTAGGTTTGTACCATGAGTAGGTGTTTCGCGTGATACAATCGGCACATCAACACCATCTTCCGTGATGTTTTCAAATCTCGATAATGCGCCTTGTTCATCAAAAGCGACGAGGACGACTTTCTTGTTTTTGATTTTTGGATCCATAAATCCCTGTTTGGTCGTTTCGATACCAATGTAATACCATATATTATCGTTGAAAGCGGCGCGCGATGTCGGGCTTCCAAGGGCGCGCATAACGTCATCTTTTGTACTTTTTCCAAAGGCTAGATTTTCTGTGCGGTCTGGTGTAACAAGATTTCCATGTAATGCACGGCTCGGCGCACAGCTTGTTGCTGTAAGAATAACAAGTGCAATAGCGATATTATAGGCGCTGATCTTGAAAAAGTACTTGAACATATGCGTTTCTTGTTTAGATTTCACTAGATACATGTTTAGCATTTTTAAAACACATGACAAGCCCTATGAGAAAGAAGCCATCCAGTTATACACGATGGCGATGAATAGAGCGCGTCACCCTTACTTCTTTGATATATTGGATGTGCCCGATACGATGGATGGTCGTTTCGAGATGCTAGCACTTCATGTTTTCCTGATTATGAATCGTCTGTTGGAGGCTGAAGATGAAGAGCGCGGCAAGGAAGTGTCTCAAGCCTTATTTGATGTAATGTTTGCCGATATGGACCAGTCTTTAAGGCAAGTCGGACTTGGTGACATGACAGTACCTAAAAGGATGCGCTTTTTGATGAAAGGGTTTAATGGCCGCTCACATATATATGCAGAAGCGCTTAAGCAAAAGACGGATGATTCTCTCATGGCGGCATTATCAAAGAATGTTTATGAGGGAAAAGCCGAGCAAGAGAAGCTGAAAAAGTTGACGGCCTATATCCGAGGGTGTCATAAAGGGCTTGAAAAACAGAGCGTAGAGCCGATATTGTCGGGCTCTGTTAATTTTGGAGAATTGTAATGGTTATTAGACGACGTGTGCCTGAGCCGGAGTTTTCGTATAAATTCGCGGTAGAGGACTTAGAAAAAGAGCCGCTGACTCTTGATTTTGAAGCAAGCGAGGCACAAAAAGAAGCCCTTGCAAAGCGCTTGAATGTGAGCGCCGTTGATGCCTTGAGTGCACAGATTGTGCTTGAGCGTACCGCAGGGCATGTCATTACCGTAAATGGGAGGCTTAAAGCGGAGATCACACAAGAATGTGTTGTAACCTTAGAGCCTATTGTAAGTCATATTGAAGATACGTTTGACGCTTTCTTTTCTGAGAAAACAGAGGCAGTTTCTTTTGCAAAAGCCAAGCGTGACAAGATTGTTGAGAATCAGGACCCAGAAGCACCTTTTTTGGATGAAAAAGATGATCCTGAGCGTATTGTTGATGGTATGATTGATCTGGGTGAAGTGGTAACGCAGTATCTTTCTTTGTCTATAGATCCGTATCCACGCAAAGAAGGGGCGAAACATCACTTAAGCGATGATGACGAAGAAGCGGTCAAAGCAGCCCGCAAAACGCACAACCCTTTTGCCAAACTGGAAGGGATGAAAAAGATGCTTGAGGATAAAAGCTAAGCTTTTTAGGTTATTTTTTCCTTGCGCTTTGCTTTAATATTGGGTATCACATGCGCTTACAAAGAATTATAAACTTTTATAACTAGGATTTAGATATGGCAGTTCCAAAGAAAAAAGTCAGCAAAAGCAGACGTAACAACAGAAGATCACACGATGCTTTGACAGCCGTTAACTGGGTTGAAGATCAACACACAGGTGAAGCAAAGCGCCGCCACCACATTGATCTTAAGACAGGTATGTATAAAGGCCGTCAGGTTATCGAAACTAAAGAATAAGTTTTTTATCTGTCCCGATCTCTTTTGGGGCAGAGCTCTTCTAGGGCTCTTTATTTATGCAAGCGAACAGTTTAGGCTCTTTTCATGTCATCTGATATCACAATTTCAATAGATGCAATGGGAGGGGACTATGGCCCGCCGTCAACGGTGGCCGGGGCCGCTCTTGCCTTGAAACAGCTTAAGGCCAAGCATGACAATATCAAATTCCTGTTCTTTGGCCGCGAAAAAGATATCAACGCAGAATTATCAAAACATAAAGCGCTAAAAAAGATTTCAGAAGTTCGTCATACGGACTCTGTCGTGGAGGCAACCGATAAGCCATCGGCGGCTTTGCGTAAGGGGAAAGATTCCAGTATGGGCCTTTCTATCCGCGCTGTTAAAGACGGTGAGGCGGATTGTGTTATTTCAGGCGGGAATACNGGNGCNCTNATGGCGATGGCTAAGCTTATCCTGCGTCCACAATCAGTAGTGCAACGTCCCGCGATTGGAAGTGTATTTCCAACCATGAATCAACCGACATTAATGTTAGACCTTGGCGCAAATATCCAATGTAGCGGCGAGAACTTAGCTCAGTTTGGTGTTCTGGGCGCTGTTTATGCGCGCTCTATCATGAAAGTGGAGAGCCCGAAGGTTGGTATTTTGAATATCGGTTCGGAAGACACAAAAGGCCATGAAGATGTTCAGAGCGCGGCTGAAATTTTGAATGCATCACCGAATTTTCCGGGTGAATATTATGGTTTTGTGGAAGGCAATGATATTGCTAAGGGTACAGTGGATGTCATCGTGACGGATGGTTTTACAGGAAATGTAGCGCTTAAAACGGCAGAGGGTATCGGCAAGATGAGTCAGACTTTCATCAAAGACGCTTTTAAGTCCTCATTATTTGCGATGCTTGGTTATTTGTTCTGCTTTGGTGCGATGGGCCGTTTGAAGAAAAAGCTCGATCCAAGAGATTACAACGGCGGCTTGTTTTTAGGCTTGCAAGGCATATGTATTAAAAGCCATGGTGGTATGGATGCTTATGGCTTCTCTCGTGCAGTGGAAGTAGGGGCGCAGATGGTGCGTAATGATTATTTGGAAAAAGTCTCTAAAGAGATTGAGCGTCTTGTTACGGAAACGGAAGCACTTGAGGCTGGTAACGAAGACGAAAAGGCTGTAGAAGAAAAAGCAAAGACAGCAACAGCAAAATAACAATAAGAAAAAAAATATGACGATAAAATCCATTATAAAAGGGTGCGGCGGCTATTTGCCCGAAAAAGTTCTCTCGAACCATGATCTGGCAAAGATGGTTGATACGTCTGATGAATGGATTAAACAACGTACAGGTATCGAGAGCCGTCATATCGCCGCAGAAGATGAAACAACATCAGCGATGGCAATTAAGGCGGCGGAAGATGCTTTGTTGCATGCAGATATGCCGGCGGCAGATATAGACGCGGTTATTGTCGCAACAACGACACCTGATTTAACATTTCCAGCAACGGCGGCGCATGTGCAGGCTGGTCTTGGTATGGCACATGGTTTTGCTTTTGATGTGCAGGCGGTATGTTCGGGCTTTATTTATGCGCTGACGACAGCGGATAGTCTTATTCAGGCAGGGCGTGCTAAGAACGTGCTGGTGATCGGCGCGGAAAAAATGTCTTCGATTGTCGATTGGAATGATCGCGGCACATGTATTCTTTTTGCTGATGGTGCTGGCGCCGTTGTGTTGTCGGCGGAAGAAACGGATGAGCAAAAAGGTATTTTGTCTGCGCATTTGCACTCAGACGGACGTCAAAAAGACCTTCTTTGCACGAGTGGTGGTCCTGGAACGACAGGTGATGCGGGCGTTATCCATATGGAAGGCCGCGAAGTGTTTAAACACGCTGTTCAACATCTGGCTGAGGCCGTAGATGAAGCGCTTGAGAGTAACGGCATAGCGCCGGATGAAATTGATTGGCTCGTGCCGCATCAGGCGAATATTCGCATTATTGAAAGCACGGCGAAAAAGTTGGGTATGTCGATGGACAAAGTCGTAACAACAGTGGCAACCCATGGAAACACCTCTGCGGCTTCTGTACCTTTGGCACTAAACGCGGCGGTAAAAGATGGCCGTATCAAGCGCGGCGACCTTATCCTGACTGAGGCAATGGGCGGCGGCTTTACATGGGGCTCTGCTTTAATTCGCTATTAAACAAACGCGTCCAGCATCTTGTTTTGAATAAGTTTTTCACGTCTTTTTTCGTTTTGATTCGGAATCTATTTGACGCCCCTCTGTTTTTTTGGTTTTGTAAACAGATAGACTTAAGAGGAAAGAATGAGCGAACAAACTTTGACCCGTGCCGACCTTGCAGACTCTATTTATGAGGAAGTTGGCCTGTCCAGACATGAATCTGCAGAGCTTGTTGAAAGCATCATTGAAGAAATCTGTTCTACACTTGCAACAGGTGAAAATGTAAAAGTTTCAGGTTTTGGTAGCTTCTCCGTTAGACAAAAAGGGGAGCGCATTGGCCGTAACCCGAAAACAGGCGAAGAAATTCCTATTAAACCACGTAAAGTTCTCGTCTTTAAAGCATCACATGTGCTCAAAGACGCAATGAACGAAGAATAAATCTAGGATGGAGTGAAGAAGAAAATGGTAGCAGACGCACAAAGTAAGGGCACAAGCAATTCTGGCAACGCGAGTAATTCAGGAAAGCAAAAAAGTACTGAACAGCTTGTGAAAATCTCTGGTCTGAATAAGGCAGAAGACAAGAAAGCACCTGGTGCGTTCAGAACAATCAGTGAAGTAGCCTCAGAACTTGATGTGGCGCAGCACGTTCTTCGCTTTTGGGAAACAAAATTCAATCAGATTAAGCCGTTGAAACGCGGTGGTGGCCGTCGCTATTACCGTCCGGAAGATGTGGCACTGCTTAAGCACATTCATTTCTTACTTTATTCTGCGGGCTATACAATTAAAGGCGTGCAAAAGCTTTTCAAAGGCCAGTCTAAGCATCAGATCATTGCGAATTTGATCGAGCAGGGTTCTATCGAAGCGCAACCACAAAACCATATCTATACAGATAAGGCAGAAGAGTCAGCGAGCGCCGCGCAAGCACCGCAACGCACATGTTTGTCAAACAAACAGCGTAGCATCCTCGAAGCGATGCTCGGTGAATTGCAAGAGATGCGCAATATCATCAAGCCTGACTAAGGTTTGTTTTTTCAGCGATAATTGAGATACGCGTAATTAGGGGTTGCCAAAACGCCTGAGTTATTGCTAAATCCTACTTACCTCATGCCTATTTTTCATGTGTCGGAGTGTAGCGCAGCCTGGTAGCGCACTTGCATGGGGTGCAAGGGGCCGCTGGTTCGAATCCAGTCACTCCGACCATTTTTACTTAACTTAAATATTGTCTTAAAATCTCTTTATATTTCATGGGGGTTATATATTGGGTATAATAATACCACTTATATAAAACATTGTTTTTTATGCGAAAATATTCTTGACTTGGGGGCGGGTTTGACCGTATAAAGCCCCTCTAACAAGATAAATTTAAAGGATTGAGCGATGAAAACATATTCAGCAAAACCATCTGACATTCAAAAAGACTGGGTTATTGTTGACGCAGAAGGTGTTGTGCTTGGCCGTTTGGCGGCAGCAGTAGCGACACGTCTTCGCGGCAAACATAAAGCCTCTTACACACCGCACATGGATTGTGGTGACAATGTCATCATCATTAATGCAGACAAAGTACGCATTTCTGGTAACAAAAAAGATCAAGAAGTATTCTACTGGCACACAGGTCACCCAGGCGGTATTAAAGGCCGTACACAAGGTCAGATCCTTGAAGGTAAGCACCCTGAGCGCGTTGTTGAGAATGCTGTTCGTCGTATGTTGCCTAAAGACAGCTCATTAGCGCGTCAGCAATATAAAAACTTACGTGTTTATGCAGGGACAGAGCACCCACATGAAGCACAAAAACCAACTGTTCTAGACATTGCGACTGCAAATTCTAAGAACAAAAGAAACGCATAAGAGAGGAAACACATAAAATGACTGAAGCTGTTAAAGACTTGAAAGATCTTGGTGACGCTGTTTCCGAAGAAAAAGCGACAGAAACAGAAACTGTAAAAGCAGAGCCTAAGAAAGACGAATTTGGCCGTTCATACGGTACAGGTCGTCGTAAGGATGCTGTTGCTCGTGTATGGATTAAGCCTGGTAAAGGGAATGTGACTGTGAACGGTCGCGACCAATCAGTTTACTTCGCACGCCCAACACAGCGCTTGGTAATCAACCAGCCATTCATCCAAACAAAACGTGCAAATGAATTCGATGTTATTTGTACTGTTAAGGGCGGTGGTTTGTCTGGTCAGGCTGGTGCGGTACGTCACGGTATTTCTCGCGCGCTCGTTAATTTCGAGCCTGAGCTACGTGGCCTATTGAAAGAAGCTGGCATGCTGACACGTGATAGCCGTATGGTTGAGCGTAAGAAGGTTGGTCTTCACAAAGCGCGCCGTAAGAAGCAGTGGGCTAAGCGTTAATATTCGCTTATTACCTTTAAAAGAATTAAAGCCGGTCTTTTTAGATCGGCTTTTTCTTTTAGTCTTATGTTAATACTTTTGCGGTACTGTATTTTTAGTATATTTAAAGGGGTTTTTTATGGATGTATCGTATAGATCGTTGACTATGGCCGTCATTGCAACTGGATTGGCTGGGCAGGCAAATGCAGGGCTTTTTCGGACGCCTTCAGCATCACTGACATTTTGTCTTAATGATGCCGCCGATAAAGAGAAAATTATGGATGTTTTGCAAAGTGATGTCGGCATTGTGGACGATGGCACAAGGTTTGAGTTCGGTAAATCAGCGGATGGCAAAGATACAATTGACATTATTGTCGAGGGCGCCATTGGGCATGATATCTACCAAGAAGAATTGGAAATGGCAGAACAAGGACGTGGAGAATTATTTGAAAAAATTGTTCCATATTTGGAAGGCGATAGTGGTAAGAATATTGGGAAAGTTTCAGGGAAGTCATCGCCTAAAACGACATGCGGTGCAGCACTTACTTCTTAATTTCTTTGTTTGATACTATTTTGAATTAAAGCCGGTCTTTTTAGATCGGCTTTTTCTTTGACCTTTTTGTGAATTGCTCGTATATAGAATATGTAAAAATTATTGAGGTCACTATGAGATATTCAGGTTTTGCATCACTTCTTACTCTTTTGTCGGCGGTGACAGCCAATGCTGGTGAGGCAGAAGGATTTGAGATGAACCATGTTGTTATGTGTTTTGAAGAGGGGGAGTCTTTTGAAGCACGCCACGTTCTTGATTATGCTATCGTTGAAACGCGTTTAGACCCTTTCGCGGGCATATCCCAAGTCTTTATGAATGAAAGCGCTATCCTTGTACCGCTTAAAGGCACGCAAGAGCAAAAAATGATATTGCTTGATACTGTATTTACCCCACTTGTTATGGAGAGCGATATATATAAAGGCTGGCTGATTAATGCAGCGCCATCAGAGTGCCGTAATATTGAGTTAACCCCAATTTCATAATATATCGTAATTAATTTATAATCTCCTCTTGAGAATTAATTAGCCAGTTCATACATTGAGACTGGCTTTTTTAATTGGAGGATTGCATGGAATATAAAAAATTAGGGTCTAGTGGTTTAAACGTATCTGAAGTTTGTCTTGGGACAATGACATGGGGGGAGCAGAACAGCGAAGCCGAAGGTCATGCGCAAATGGATTANGCNGTTGAGCGNGGCGTCAATTTCTTTGATACGGCTGAGCTGTATTCTATACCTATCCATCCAGATACATATGGCGCGACTGAAAAAGTGATTGGCGCATGGTTCGAGGCGCGTAAGAATCGTTCGGATATTATTCTCGCTTCAAAAATAGCGGGACCGAGCCGTCCTTGGATTAGAGAAGGCTCGCCGATGACGGGCGCATCTGTTAAGGAGGCGATTGAAGGGTCATTGAAGCGCCTTAGAACAGATTATATTGATGTTTATCAACTGCACTGGCCGAACAGACCTTTTCCCCATTTTGGACGTAATCTGGCTGGTCTTATAGACTTTACGAGCAACAAAACATCTAAGATTATTGATAACATGCTGGATGTTCTTAAAGCATTAGATGATGCCGTCAAAGCAGGTAAAATTCGATATGCGGGGCTTTCAAATGAAAGTGCGTGGGGTATCGGTAAATATGTAGAGCTGGCTAAGGAACATAATTTGCCTGTTATGACCTCTATTCAAAATGAATTTTCATTGCTTAATCGATCTGATGACCCTTATGTAGCTGAAACTTGTGTGCGCGAGGATGTTGCTTATCTGCCTTGGTCACCGCTGACGCGCGGTATGCTTAGCGGTAAATATGAAGGTGGCAAGACCATTCCTGCTGGGACACGTTGGGAAAGGCAAATTGAAATTGATCCTGAATTTAAAGAGTTTCGCGACTTGCCACAGGTGCATGCGGCGATTGATGCTTATATTGCCGTTGCTAAGAAGCACGGTTTGGATGTGTGTCAGATGGCGCTAGCTTTTTGTAAGCAGCAAAGCTTTGTGACGTCGACGATTATTGGCGCAACGACGATGGAACAGCTTAAATCCAATATTGATGCTTTCGAGCTGACTTTGTCTGATGAGGTTATGCGTGATATACATGAGGTCTATACGCAATACCCTGTACCCTTTTAGGCAAGGAGAGTTTAATGCCGATATACCCATTTAAAAATACACTGCCTGTTATTAAAGACAGCGCTTTTGTTGCGCCGAGCGCTGATGTCATCGGCGATGTCACAATTGGGGAAGATGTCGGCATCTGGCACCAATGTGTTTTGCGCGGTGATGTGAATTACATCAAAATTGGTGATCGCACGAATATTCAAGATGGCTCTGTTATCCATGTAACCTCAGGTGGATGGGGTACGGATATTGGCGCAGATGTGACTGTCGGCCATCAAGTATTGCTCCATGCCTGTAAAGTAGAAGATATGGCTTTTGTCGGTATGCAAGCGTGCCTCATGGATGAGGTTGTTGTTGAATCGGAAGCCATGGTTGCGGCTGGTTCGCTTGTAACACCGGGCAAGATAATACCAAGGCGCCAGCTTTGGGCAGGGCGGCCCGCAAAGTTCTTCCGTGAATTAACGGATGATGATATTGCAGGTTTCAAAAAATCAGCGGATCACTATGTTTCTTTAATGAGAAACTATAAATAAAAATTGCCCAAAAGCGCCTATATCGTTAGATTAGAGCCTATGTCCATAACCCCGCAATTTAAAGAAGAGCTCAGACAGCGCGTCCGTCTATCGGATGTGATCGGCAAAAAGGTCAAGCTGACCCGTGCGGGAGTTGAATTCAAAGGATGCTGTCCCTTTCACCATGAAAAAACACCGAGCTTTACCGTTAATGACCAGAAGCAATTTTATCATTGCTTTGGGTGCGGTGCGCATGGGGATGTTATTACCTTTGTGATGGAGATGGGCAATCTTCCATTCATGGAGGCGATTGAAGCGCTGGCGGCGCAGGCGGGGATGCAAGTGCCGAAGCCGACACCACAAGAACAGGAAAAATATAAAAAGTTTGATCGCCTGCTTAAATGCTCTCAAGAAGCGGCGAAATGGTTCATGGATAAATTGCATGACCCGCGCAATAAAGAGGTTAAGAATTATGCGCTTGAGCGCGGTTTGTCCGAAGATATCATGCAAAGCTTCCGCATTGGCTACGCACCTGGTGAGATGGAGGGCCTGACGGCACATTTGGCTAGCTTAGGTTTTACGGATCAAGAAATGGTTGAGGCGTCTTTGGCCAGAAAGTCGAAGAAGGGTGGCGGTGTCTATGGTTTCTTTCGTGATCGTTTGATGTTTCCTGTAACTGATGGAAGAGGGCGCATAGTTGCTTTCGGCGGGCGTATCTTGCCAGATCATCTGAAGAAACCTGAAACGGGCGATTATACGCCTGCCAAGTATATGAACTCATCCGATACGATCTTGTTTCATAAAGGACGGATGGTGTTTAACGAATCGATAGCGCGTGCCGCGGCTGGTAAAGGCGCCCCTGTCTTTATTACCGAAGGGTATATGGATGTGATCGCGCTTGTGCAAGCAGGATTTCACGGCGCGGTAGCACCGTTAGGGACAGCGCTTACTGAGGATCAAATCCGCCTTGTATGGTCGATGATTCCTGATGAAATAAAAGAGCCTTATATTTGCTTTGATGGTGATGAAGCAGGGAGGCGTGCGGCAACACGTTCGATTGATCGTATGTTGCCGATGCTCGGCCCAGGTTTGTCAGCGCGGTTTGTCTTTATGCCGGCGGGCGAAGATCCAGATAGTTTGATTAAAGCGGGTGGTAAGAAAGCCTTTGATCGCTGTCTGGCCGAAGCGAGGCCGATGATTGATGTGGTGTGGCAGAATTTGGTCGAAGGAAAATCCTTTGATACGCCTGAGCGCCTTGCCGCTTTAGAAAAATCGATCCAAAATATTTGTGACCTTATTCCAGATAGTTCTGTTCAATACCACTATCGCAGTAAATTGCGAGAGAGAATGCGGACAGAATTTTCATCTTTCAAACAACAACGTAACCAGTTTCAAGGCAAAAATACACGCCGTAAAGGGCAGGATGTTGTTGAAATGCAAGGCGTTGCTAAAGGCGGCACGGGGCATTTAAAGAATCTACAGGCGGCCTTTTGCTACACACTCTATCTTTTTCCGCGCTTTATTGAACAATATGAAGAAGTGCTAGCTATGCTTAATTTGGATGATGCGGAGATTGCGATGTTGCGTGATGCGTTACTTGAATGTTATGAGCAAAGCACGGAAACGCCTGTCACTGAAGATGTTAAGGGGATTTTAGTGGGTGATGATGTGGCTATCGCATGTAAAAATATGGCACAAATGCATATTACCTTCTTGTCTGGTCAAGATGACCTGCAAATCGTTGAAAAAGGCTTAAAAGAACTCTTGCAAAATATGCGTAGACATGCGAATTTTGATGGTCGTTCGGGCAAGCGCCTTCGAGCGAACGCACAGGCTTTGCTAGGTGAGTAAAAAAGATGGCGATGCCTCATGTAATTGTAAGGTAAATGAGGGAATCCTTGAAAAATAATCAAAGAGCACAATTTAACTAGGCAACCCTGTGTGATGGATACACGAAAAGTGTAAGATGTGAGTATAAATTTGAGGGGCTAATGACAAAAGCTAAAGTTAAAGAAAATAAAAATTCAACAACAGCCAAAGATGATGATGACGAAGAAAGTGGTTCTGGCGAACGCTTGAGTGCGTCTATTGAGCAAATTGTAAAAAAGCTGGGTGCACAAGGTAAGGCGCGTGGCTTTATTACCTATGACGAATTGAACAAGGTCTTGCCTGAAGATAAGTTCTCGTCTGAGCAAATCGACGATGTGATGGCTAATCTTTCGAATATGGGTATCAGCGTTGAAGAAGGCGATGATTCGGATGATGTAGATGAAAAAGACGCATCAGGAAACTTGTCTTCAGATGAGACGGGCCGTACCGATGACCCTGTGCGCATGTATTTGCGCGAAATGGGGACAGTAGAGCTTCTTTCTCGTGAAGGTGAGATCGCGATTGCTAAGCGTATTGAGGCTGGCCGTGAAGAAATGATCGGCGGTATGTGTGAAGCGCCGCTCGCCATCGAATCTATCATTGCTTGGCATGAAGCCCTTGTAAAAGGTGATATCCTTCTCCGTGAAGTAATTGACCTTGATGCAACATATAGCGGTGGCCCTGATGAAGATGAGGGCGAAGAAGACGCTGATGAAAAGACATTAAAAGACCTTGATGATCCGGAAGAAGATGAAGACGGAGAAGATGGTGATGGTGAAAGCGGCGATGATGATGAAATCAGCATTTCTTTGGCGAAGATGGAAGAAGAGCTGGCGCCGCGTGTTTATGAAGTTTTTACCAACATCAAAAAGACATATAAGAAAATGTCAAAAGCTCAGGGAGAGCGTTTAACTGAGCTGAATAAAGGTAAAGAGCCTAGTAAAGCAACAAACGACAAATACGAAAAACATAAGCAGGAAATGATCACGCTTATGAATGACGTGCATTTGAACAATGCCCGTATTGAGCAGTTGATTGAACGCTTGTATCAAATGAACCGCGACTTGGTGGCGATTGAAGGTAAGATCCTGAGACTTGCTACGGATAGCAAAGTTAAACGCGAAGAGTTTTTGGAAGAGCACTATGGAAACGAGCTAGACCCGAACTGGCTTAAGCGTGTTGCGAAGCTTAAAGGTAAGGGCTGGGCTGATTTTGCGGATAAGAGCGGTGATAAAGTTCAAAAATTACGTGATGAAATTTCTGCGATTTCTGAAGAAGCTGGTCTACCGATTAGAGAATTTCGCCGCATCGTTAGTGTGGTTCAAAAAGGTGAGCGCGAATCGAATAAAGCGAAGAAAGAAATGGTCGAGGCTAACCTTCGTCTCGTGATCTCAATTGCTAAGAAATATACAAACCGTGGCCTCCAATTCCTTGACCTTATTCAAGAAGGGAATATCGGTTTGATGAAGGCGGTTGATAAATTCGAATATCGCCGTGGTTATAAATTCTCGACCTATGCAACATGGTGGATCAGGCAGGCTATTACGCGTTCTATCGCGGACCAAGCCCGCACAATCCGTATTCCGGTGCATATGATCGAAACGATTAATAAGATCATCCGCACAAGCCGTCAGATGATGCATGAGATTGGCCGTGAGCCCACACCTGAGGAGCTTTCAGAACGTCTGCACATGCCTCTCGATAAGGTGCGTAAAGTGCTTAAGATCGCTAAAGAGCCAGTCTCTCTTGAAACACCTATTGGTGATGAAGAAGACAGCTCACTCGGTGACTTCATCGAAGATAAGAACGCATTACTTCCTGTGGATGCAGCGGTTCACTCAAACCTTCGCGAGACAACGACACGTGTGTTGGCATCTCTAACACCACGTGAAGAGCGTGTGCTACGTATGCGTTTTGGTATTGGTATGAATACGGACCACACCTTGGAAGAGGTTGGTCAGCAATTCAACGTGACGCGTGAGCGTATTCGTCAGATTGAAGCCAAAGCCTTGCGTAAACTGAAACACCCAAGTCGTTCTCGTAAGCTCCGCAGTTTCTTGGATACTTAATATCTTGTAACGTAAGGTTATTGTCTTTTTAAATTTTGTATTTTATAAAACAAAGCAAGGGCCTGTAGCTCAGTTGGTTAGAGCAGTCCGCTCATAACGGATTGGTCGGGAGTTCAAGTCTCCCCGGGCCCACCATTTTCCTAAAATGATATATTGAGCGCAGATCAATCATCCTGCTGGATGTTTGCCAACTCCCGCATCTTAAAGAAAACATTCACAAAGTGAATGGAGTTCAAGTCTCCCCGGGCCCACCATTTTCATTAAGATTTTGATGTGATTTAATACAAGTCATGGAGTCGCCTAAAACATTATTTGATTTTGCGCCACGAGAGCTTTCTGGTTCCGCGTTTTGGGCATGGGTGCTGCACGAGACATGTTTCAATTATGCTTCCGACAAAGGTGTATCTGATGTTGGAGAAAGGTTCCTAAAAGAACTCGGTGTATGTAAAAACCAAGTTAGAAAGATATATACTGAAAAACAAATCCTTAAACGCCAACGCGCAGATATAGTGATCGAAGGAAGTGAAGAGAAAATACTGGCTATTATAGAAAACAAAGTTTTTTCTACGCCGTATCCACCTGACATCATAAGGCAAATAAATCAGTATTCGGATTGTATTATAAAAGATGGTAAAGGAATGCCAGCTAAGATGGCAATGAGTTTGCGTTATGATACGCAAAAACAATGGCCTCAAAAGATGGGGGATGATTATGTGCCGCTTTTGTCTTTAAAAGATCAATTGGGTTTATTTGAAGACATTCCTTCTAATGATATTGCAAAAGCGTATCATGATTATTTGATTAAATTAGAAGACGAGCAAAAAAGACATTTGGGGGCTATATACAATGATAAGAAATTGTATGATCTTAGGGACATTTCTTTTTCTGATATAACTGTTTTTAAGCTCATGTACTCGTTGATCGATGGTATTAAGAAAGACAAGGAATATATCAATATAGGTAATAGCTATGGCAGGCCATGGGCACAATATGATTTTTGTAAAGAAGAACAATGTAGATGGCGTTTCTTTTATCGTTTGGATCGAGATAGGAACGGAGTCTATCTAAGGGTTAATTACTATGCGCCACAGCCAGAAGACCGTCCGGATATTGTTGACTATATCGGCGATAAGGTATTAGAAAAGGGCGCAGGTCCTTTTATATGGAAGCCACGTTATCTAAAATCAAAAGAAGCAACATTGATGTCTGTTTACTTTAGCGAGTTGAGAGATAAAACGGTAAAAGAGGTAAATACGGCTTTAAAAGATTGGCATCCACATTTTCTTTCTATAATAGAGCATGCCTTAAAACATTGAGTTATCATAGCATAACTGTGTTGGCAGGGGTATCCCGCTTCTTGATATAAGATGCGGAAGGGGAAGTGATTATTTTTTAGTATATTTCTTACTAATTTCTTGACTGTTAATATGGAAAATTGTTATACCCTTCCAGAACAAAGAGAGGGAAAGCTATGATCCTATTTAATTACAGCGGAAACAAAAGAGAAATCGTGGAAAAATATGATGTAACAGAGGCAGGGAAGCCTGTTATGATTTTCCTTGGCGGCTTGCTACATTTACAGGACCTAGATACATCTGGGGGCTTTCATGGCTTTTTGCATAAGTTACGAGGCAATGCCGATGCTGACATCTTTTTTCCAACGGATGAAACTATTGTTGATACAGACGCTTTGGAAAGCTATATGGACGCTTATAACCGTGAGGGTGCGGCGCCATCAGATCTTGCACAAGACATCTATGCAACATTTATTAAGCCGTTGATTAAAGAAAAGAGTGTTTCACTGGATAATAAAGACGCAATCAAGCAAAGAGTGTCGAATATTAATCTGGTAGGGTATTCATACGGTACATCTCTCGCTCAGCAAATTTCTGAGATCATGGCAAAAGATCTTTTTTCAATGACAGATTCTTCCATTGAAAATCCTGCGGTTGTTGTTGCGGATATTTGTTCTTCTGTTAAGGCCCTCAATATTGGCACAGTGAACCGATTTAAATATATAACCGCGGATGGTGAGATAGAGTCTTTGGACTTTGATGATCCTTATTATGAAGACGCTTTAACACTTTTCTCTCAGCTCTCTTTCTTTATGAAAGAAGATAAGATTGCACAACGTTCCTTAGGGCGCACTTTCTTATATGGTAAAGAAGAAAGTGCCCATGGTATCGAAGTGCATGACACAACAACAACAACTACCTTGGTGGATTATGTAGGTGAACCAGTGCACCGCGGCTTAGGAACAACACAATTACCCCCTGGCCGTTATTTTCCCAAAATCATTACGGCCTATGATTTCATCATGCATGATATGCGTACTTATATGAATTTAGATGAACGTCAGAGCGAAAAACTCCGTATCTTTCCTAGTATGGCTATATCTCCTGTTTTACGTTCAGCCTCTCAAGCGATGTTGACAGATGGTGTTGAAGGGCAAACATGGCTTGCTCAATCGCGTAAAGGTTTCGCATCGGAACAGGCGCGTGCAGACTTGGTGAATCACTATAAAAAATCTCGAAATACGTTTGAAACATCGCTAAGAGAGTTTGAGGGAATTACTGGTATTCATGAGGGTGCAGCCTATATCCAAAAAGTAGTGGATGCAGCGCCAGTGGCCAGAAAAGTTGACGTAGGCAGACGCTTCAATCACTCATAAAAATTATGAGATGTAAGGGCGTCATGTATCTGTTCGGATAACAAGTCATAGCCTTTACCATTTGGATGGAGGCCATCGGGAAGAAGGGCCGATAAGTCTCTTTGTGCCCAATCGTCGAAAAGGTCAATGAATGGTAGCGCATACTCGTCACAAAGCTCCTTCAAAAAAGCGTTGGTACGCTTTTGGTGAGCATTTTTGAAATCAAATCCATTATCACCTTCGCCGCGCGGGATATAAACAAAAGGGAACTTCTCTTCAATAACGGGCAAAGTACCAATGACGGCTACTTTTACAGGTAACATCTTTAACGTTTCGAAAATACGTATCCAATTAATTTTTGCATTCGCAAAACTTAAATGTGGGCCCTCATCATTCGGCCATAAAGCTATTGCACCATCATTGGTGCCAAAAGATAANGTGANATGNGTGACATCTCNNGTNAGAATCCCAGAAGCAAGACGATGCTTGCAGTCCAAAACCGTATCACCGCCAACGCCCAGATTGGCAATAGTCCATATGTCGTCATTAGCGCTTGTTTGATGTAGCTTTTGGGCAATACGGCCCGGCCAGCCGATGCATGCTTCATCGCCAAAGCCTTCCGTAATTGAGTCGCCAAGAAATACGATCTTCTTAAACATAATCGTAGGTGTATATTGGATGCGCTCAAAACACAATCTTTTTTTAAGAACGCATGGGTNCATTATATANNTNNNGTNATGGNCTAAATAAACATCTTCTGCTAAAATGTGGGTATGATTAATGTATTGATCGTAGAAGATGATATGCTGGATCGCGAGCTTGTGGAATTGCGCGTCAAAATTGCGCTAGGCGGTGAGTGTAAATTCGTATATTGCACAAGTCTCAAGGGCACGCTTAAGGCGCTAAAGGACAAGGAATTCGATGTCATGTTTCTTGATCTGAATTTGCCAGACAGCAANGGTGTTGAGACTGTGAACACTATTCGTGATCAGGATCAAAACACGCCGATTATTGTGATTTCTGATGTTTTAGGGGAAGATTTTTCAGAGGAATTACAGCAAGCGGATGTGCAGGCTTTTATCGCGAAATCCCGTATGAGCACAGGGTCTTTGCCAGCGGCACTCTCGCATATTTTGTAAATCCAATATTCGAGGGCTAGGGNGCGGCTAAAAAAGCATCAAAACCCTTGACAGTGCTGGCTATTTTCCATTATAACCCTNTTATTCCCAAGAGGGGGGCCATGGGGGCTCCATTGACCGAGAGGCCAAGCATTCTTTAAAGGGTGCTAATTGGGACAAAAACGAAGAAAAGGAAAACACGATGAGTGAAAAAAGACCTCAGGCGAAATATAAATCAGATCGCCGTTTGGGCGCTAACCTTTGGGGCCGTCCAAAATCTCCATTTAACAAAAGACANTATAAGCCAGGACANCACGGTCCTAACAGCCGTGGTAAAGTGTCTGACTATGGTAAGCAGCTTATCGCGAAACAGCGCCTAAAGCTTTACTATGGTAACATTGGCGAAAAACAATTCCGTCGTGCTTATGATGAAGCTACACGTCTACGTGGTGATACTTCAGAAAACCTAATTGGTCTTCTTGAGCGTCGTTTGGATGCGGTTGTATACCGTTCGAAACTTGCGCCTACAGTATTCACAGCACGTCAACTCGTTAGCCACAAGCACGTTCTTGTAAACGGCAAAGTTGTAAATATCGGTTCATACCTTCTTAAAGAAGGTGATGTAGTTGAGCTTCGTGAAAAAGCACGCACAATTCCATCTGTTATGGCTGGTATTGAAAGCCCAGAACGCGAATTCTGTGACTATATTGAAACAGATGTAAAAGCATTCAAGGCGACATTCAAACGTATTCCTCAGCTTGCAGACGTTCCGTATGCAGTTGAGATGGAGCCAAACCTCGTTATCGAATTCTATTCTCGATAAGAGACGAACACAGTATAAAAGATTTAAGAAAAGCGCCTCTCGGGGCGCTTTTTTTTTAAACTAATTCATTTGACCGAGCATCATATTTTGCCGTTTGGGGCGCGCCCAAGGTGCTTTTGAAAACTGTTGAACGCGTTCAGTTTGATTTTTACGAGAGGCTTCAGCGATACGCTTTTGCTGAGAGGTTTCATGACCCAATTCATAACGGGAACTTTCTCGCAAATTGTGAATGATACGCGCTCTTTGATTCTTATTTGGATAGAATTTTTCGTTCGCCATGTTCGTTAGATCAAGTTTTGAGTATCTTTCTCCGGCTTCAAAGCTGTCGTAAAATTCTGGTGTATCTACACCAGCATCCATTGCCTGAGAGATTATAATATGAAAAACATCTTTGCTTTTCCCATCAAGCCCGACATCGTGGAAGTTCTTGACTATATAACTTGAGGCGTACGCAAGAAAACACGCGATTTTTTCGTAATCTTTATTACGTTGGAATGCTTCGGCTGGACGCTCAATTGCGCCGTTATCTATAACTCTTTGTGCAGATTGGCTCATTAGCAAATCTTTGCATAAAAAAGTTAATAAATTCAATAGAAATTAGTTATTTTTGTAAAAAATCCAGAGCACTTTGGCGTAAATGGCTCATGATACGTCTTCTGAGGTTGCGTCTAGGCATATCTTGTGCAGCTTGCCACTTTTCAAGGTCGCCAGGAAGACAACCAAAGTCTCTTTGTAACACTATGTTATCAATTAACTCTAATTGCACTGCTGAGCTAATAAGTTTATGAAATGCATCTGTTTGGAAACCCTGTCCTTCAAAACGATGAACGTTTCTGACTCTGTAGTCTTCTGAAGCACTTAAAAATGCCTTTATAAGGTCAGTTTTAGAAGGTGATTCTTCTTTTGTGCTACGCATTGCATTTTCTTCTATAGAGCGGTCAATATATCCCATTAGCCTATATGATCCCAGAATTAAAATAACAAAGTGTTAAATTCAAAAAGTATAAAAAAGTATAATTTTGTTTTAATAATGTCAAGTTTTTATTTTGACATAATTAATAACGCTTCATAGCGGCGATAATGCCGTGTAGCGTATTCAGCTCTTGCTCGGTCATTTGCATGCGTACTAGCATGCTTTCTATGTTTTGTTTCATGACGGGTTTCATCTTTTCAGTCTTGAAGAAGCCTTTATCTTCAAGGTCGTCATAAAGGCGGTTTAAGAAATTATCGAATTCAGCCCGTGTGGCAAAAGGCGTGTTGTTGCCTTTCTTCAATTTAATGTCGCTGGCTTCATTTTCACTGCGCATCAACTCATAGCTCATAAGCAGCACAGCTTGAGCGAGGTTGAGCGAGGAAAAGTCTGGATTAGTCGGATAAGTAATCAGCGCATTGCATAAGGCAATATCATCATTCTCGAGGCCAGTACGCTCAGCGCCAAAGACAATAGCTGTCTTTTTACCTGTGTTATGTTGCTCTTGGATATCGTGTGCGGCAGTGGCGGGGCTGTGAATGATATTTACCATGTCGCGGCTTCGTGCCGTTGTGCCGTAAACCATGTGCACATCATGTACGGCTTCGTTAAGCGTTTCATAGACTTTTGTGTTTTCAATGACCTCTATTGCACCAGAAGCGGTGGATAGGGCTTTATCATTCGGCCATTCTTCGCGTGGTTTCACAAGGCGCAGTTCGGTGAGACCAAAATTGAGCATAGCGCGTGCCACCATCCCTATATTCTCGCCTAATTGCGGGTGTTTGAGAACAATGATGGGTTTTGCGTCCGTCATTACAGTTGTGATCAGTTATGCGGATTTCTTTAGGCGGTTAAGCGCTCTTTCACGGCCAATGAGCGGAAGCATATCTGCAAGTTCCGGCCCGTGTTGCTGACCTGTCAAAGCAAGGCGCAAGGGCATGAAAAGATCTTTCCCTTTGCGGCCTGTTTTATCCTTAATTGACGATACCCATGCGCTCCATGTTTCTTTCGTCCATGGATCAGATGGTAGAAGTTCAGCGGCTTCTTGGATATAGTCTTGGTCATCAATCACAGGTTCAACTGGTCCATTAACAATTTGCGCCAAACTATCAATATCAGATAGTTTTTCGAGGTTTGGTTTAACTGCATTCCAAAAGTTTTCATCGATACCTTCGGGTAATCTGTCTTTGACATCCGCATAGCTAAGTGTATGCAAGATTTTTGCGTTCAATCGGTATAAATCTTGCGGGTCAAACTTAGGCGCGCCGCGTGAGAATTTTGAGAAGTCAAAATCTTTGGCCGCTTCTTCAAGGCTCATCATGGCTTCTACTGGTGCGGATGTACCAAGGCGGGATAGGAGGCTAATGATAGACATTGGCTCTAAACCTTCATTTTCACGAAGTTCTTGAATGCTTAAGGAACCAAGACGCTTTGAAAGCTTGCCGCCTTCGGCGTCTGTGATTAGCGATAAATGTGCAAAGTTTGGCACATTACCGCCAAGAGCTTCGGTCATCTGGATATGGGCCGCTGTGTTGGAGACATGATCTTCACCGCGTACAACATGCGTTATACCAAAATCAATATCATCGATAACAGAACATATGTGGTAAAGCGGTGTGCCGTCATTACGAATAAGGACAGGGTCAGACATATCTTTACCGTGGAAAGCAACTTCGCCGCGGACAAGGTCATTCCATATAATAGGCTCGTGATTAAGTTTAAAGCGCCAATGTGGTGTACGGCCCTCGGCTTCAAATTTGTCTTTCTGCGCATCACTTAGCTCAAGGCCGGCGCGGTCATAAATAGGGGGTAAGCCTCGGCCCAAGAGTGATTTACGTTTGAGTGCTAATTCTTCTTCTGTCTCATAGCAGGCATAGAGGCGACCATCTTTTTTTAGTTGCTCGATGCATTCAGCATACCGATCTTCACGGTCACGTTGATGGGCTTTGTCGTCCCATGTTAGGCCGAGCCACGTCAAATCCTCTTTAATGGCTTGTGTGTATTCGTCTTTTGAGCGCTCTCTGTCTGTATCGTCAATACGGAGCATGTATTCACCGCCTTGGCTCTTTACAAATAACCACGTGATGATCGCTGTTCTGATATTACCAATATGCAGGCGACCTGTTGGTGAAGGGGCAAATCTTGATTTAACATTCGTCATTGTTGTTGTCCTTATATATGACCTTTAAACTTATTTGTAATGGGGTATCGGCGATCCCGGCCAAAGGCACGGCTGGTAATTTTTACGCCCGGTGCGCTCTGACGTCTTTTATACTCCGCAATATCTAGCAGTGTCCAGACTTTTTCTATTGTTTCTCGGTCATGGCCGCGTGCTTCGATTTCTTCAAATCCTTCATCGAACTCTATGAGATGTTCAAGAATATCGTCTAAGATTTCATAGGGGGGAAGGTTATCCTGATCTGTCTGGTTTTCCCTCAGCTCTGCTGTTGGCACTTTGGTGATAATCCGTTCAGGCATTTCGTGTGGTGTGTTGTCGTTAATCCAGCGGGATAAAGCATAGACTTCTGTTTTATAAAGATCCTTAAGCACATTATACCCGCCGCACATATCGCCATACAGTGTCGCGTAACCACAAGCCATTTCTGATTTGTTACCTGTGGTCAGAACCATTAGTCCTTTTTGGTTGGAAAGCGTCATCAAAATAAGGCCGCGCGCGCGAGACTGCATGTTTTCATGCGCCAGCCCATTTAATCCAGTAAGAGAACGCTCCATGGTCTCCATCATCGGTGCAATTGGGACGATGTCGTATTTGATGCCTAAATTCTCAGCAAGCGTTTTAGCATCTTCATGGCTATCATTAGATGTGAAGGGGGAAGGAAGCATAACCGTATGTACATTCTCAGGACCAAGGGCATCTGCGGCGATGATTGCCGAAAGTGCACTATCAATACCGCCGGATAAACCGATCAGAACACCCTTAAAGCCATTTTTATGCACGTAATCGCGTAAGCCACATTTAAGAGCCTCATAGATAAGGTGGTAATGTTCGCCTTGAGGTATAGAGATAGGGGCGCTGTCTTTGTGTAAATCAATTGTCAGGCTATCTGGCGCGAAGTCTTTAAGGCGATGTGTTATTTCACCTTCAGTATTTGTAACAAAGGACGCGCCATCAAAAACGAGATCATCTTGCCCGCCGCATTGATTGACATAGATAACAGGCAGTCCTGTGTCCTGAGTGAGTTCATAGCGTATTTCTTGTTTATTCACTGTAAAGGGCGAGCCGTTAATAACGATCAGAAGTTCTGCGCCATCGGCTTTAAGCTGCTTGGTGCGGACCGTAGACCATAAATCCTCACATATTTCTATGCCGATACGCTTATCGATGTAATCGAAACATTTTGCTGTGCTGTCATCACTTTTGAACAAGCGTTTTTCATCAAAAACACCATAATTGGGCAGGTCATATTTGTGAGCTTTATGAATGATCTGCCCGCTCTTAATTACGAAAGCACTGTTATAGGTTTCATAATTTTGTGTGCTAGGAGAGCCGATAATAATGCCGGCCTGTTTGTGCTGGCTAAACTCTACTAAGTCTTTAATCGCATCCTCACAGCTTTTGACAAAGTCGGCACGTAAAACGAGGTCTTCAGGTGGGTAGCCGCAAATGAAAAGCTCGGAAAAGATAAGGAGGTCACTTTGCGCATCATGCGCATCCCAATGCTTTTTCACCAAAGCCAGATTGCCTTGGATGTCACCGACGACAGGGTTGTCCTGAATAAGAGTTATTTTCATTTTTGTTTTCCCCAACGTCTGTGCAGCCATAACCATTGCGCTGGCGCCTCTTTAATCCAAGCCTCAAGCTGTGCATTCATATCCAAAAACACATCAATTTCGTCTCGTGCTTTTCCGTCCGCATCAAACAAAGCGATAGGCTCATGGAACGTGATTTCAAAATTATACTTATCTAGCCGTTTTACCTGAGACGGAATAACTGTGTAATTATAACGTTGCGATAAAGGAATAATGGCGGTGTAGCTCATGGCGTTTTGACCTAAGAAAGGCACAGGCTTACCTTCATTGTATTTTTGGTCGAAAAGAAAACCAATATGCTCTTTTTTCTTCATATGTTGAATGAGCTGTTTAGCGCCTTTTTTTGATTTCGGGATAGTTTTATGTGCCCCTTTAATTGAGCGCATATCTCTTAAAAGGTCTGCCACCATAGGGTTATTCGGTGTTCGGTATAAACCATTGAAATGAATGCCTAGATGATGGGCTAGGGCAGGCGGGTATATTTCCCAATTGCCGATATGACCGCTTAGAAACATTATAGGTGTGCCTTGCTTATGAAGATTTTTTA
>PALX01000014.1 GCA_002710775.1 Micavibrio sp.
AAATACGCTGTTATTGATAAAAATCGTGCCAAGAAAGGTCAGTTTAACACTAAACATTCTTTTTGGTTTACCAATCCTGTTAAAAATTTCTTTGAAAAAAAAGTAAAAAAAGCTGATAAAATTTTAGACCCATTTGCAGGAGAGGGAGATATTCTTTTCTTTTTGAAGAAAAAATATAAAAAAAAAATTATTGGTTATGATATTGATAAAAAAAAGTGGAAAAAAAATGACAGTTTAAAAAAAATTCCTACGCACAAGAATACAATTATCTGTACAAATCCACCCTATTTAGCTAAATACAGCGCAAAAAGAAAAAGAGTGTTTAAAGATGTAAAAGATTATTATTCAGACAGCATTGATTTATACCGTTTAGCGTTACAAAAATGTTTTAAGTCAACAAGGTATACAATTGCAATTATTCCAGAAACTTTCATAAATTCAAGTTTTCCAAAAAATCATCTTGTTTTATTGTCCGTCATTATCAAAAAGATCATCGGTAGAGCTGATGCGTTTATTATCAAAATCAAGCTGGGCAATATCTCCGCGCTTGAATAGCTTGAAAAGAATGCTTTTAGGGAAGCTCAACATCTGCGTGAAATCACAGACAAAGATTTTTTCTAAGAACGTCTTACCCGGCATGCTGTGTAGATTATCACAGAGTATTGCTAGATTTGCGGTGATCATAAAACGTGTCAGGCTGTCATTAATTTGGTGTTCCAGTTCTGAGCGGGCATAAAGTGGGTTGTAGTTTACCACTGTACCGCCTGCTTTTAGGATGCCGTAATAAGAGATAAGGAAGAGAGGGCAATTCGGCAGGAGAAGCCCAACTTTATCGCCTTTTTTTAGCCCCTGTCCCTGTAGGCCTTTGGCGAGTTTGTCACTAAGATGATTAATCTCGCCCCAGCTATATTGCTTGCCCATGAAATTAAAAGCTGGCGCATCCGGAAATTTATCGGCTGTTTCTTCGAGCAAAGAGAACACGGGTTTGGCCTCAATGGTATGGTCCCACTTCACGAATTCCGGGTAACGCTTTTCCCAAGGATAGGGGCGCTTTTGAGTCATGCGGCTTTAATCTTTCCTTTTAAATTTATCTCTTATTATACCAAATTTTTCAGGTAAAAGTAAGGCGCATGGTGTAACAACCAAAGTCAACGCGGTTGAGAAAATAAGACCGAAACATATAGCAGTAGAGAGCTGTACCCACCATTGTGTTGATGGTGCACCGAATTCAACAATGCGGTTAATGAAATCAATGTTTACCTGCAATACCATTGGTAATAAGCCAAGGACGGTTGTAACGGTTGTAAGCAATACTGGGCGCATGCGCTGAGCGCCTGTGCGGATAATCACTTCCTTGAGCCCCATATCTGGAAAGTCACGTTGAATTTGCTGGAAGGTATCGATCAAGACAATATTGTTATTCACAATAATGCCGGCCAGCGCGATCACGCCGACACCGCTCATAACGATACCAAAAGGCTGATCTGTAATCAGCAAACCAATCATCACACCAATCGTGGACATCACGACGGCTGAGAGAATTAAAAAGGCGTGGTAGAAATTATTGAACTGGGTCAACAAAATCGTAAACATAACAAATAGCGCGATCAGTAGGGCTTTTACAAGGAAAGCACCGGATTCTCGCTGGTTCTCGTCATCTCCCTTGAACGCCATGGACACTTCAAGATCCCAGCGATCTGCATTGTCTTTAGCCCAAGCTTGTATCTCTGAAATTTTTTGCGTGATGTTGAGTCCAGATTCAAGGTTAGCTTTGACCATATATGTACGGCGCTGATCTGTCCTGTTAATAACGCCAGTCGCTGGCACAGCGATGCGTTCAACGAAGCTGGAGATAGGGACAGAGCCGTTGGAGGTTTCAATGCGGACGTTGTCGAGTTGGCTGAGTGTGCGTGTTTCAANCGGGTGGCGCGCAACGATATCAATCTCATCATCGCTATCGTTTGGACGGTATTCTGAAATTTCCAGACCATTGGTGACCATGCGCACATAATCACCTACCGAAGACAAATCAACGCCGAATTTTGAGGCTTGAGTACGGTCAACTTTAAGCTCCCATTCAATGCCGGGAATGGGGCGGCTGTCTTCTATTTCTATAAAGCCGCCGATTTCATTCATTGCTTGATAAACGAGTTCAACAGCGCTATCTAGTTTCTCAGGATGGCGGGAACTGAGCTCAATCTGAATATCTTTGCCGCTCTGTGGACCGTCTTGTTGTTCGCGGACTTCAACTTGTAGGCCTGCAATGTCCCCTGTTTTTCGGCGGATCTCTTCTTCAATTGAAGCGGCAGAAGGACGTTTGTTCCAGTCTTTTAAGGCAAGCTGGATCTGGCCGATAACATCATTGGCAATTTCTTCGTTGCTTTGGCCGATATTACCNCCTGCCGTACTGTAAACAACATCGAGTCCTTCTATGTCTAGTAGACGTTCTTCAACCTCGGCAACAAGGTCTTTTTCTTCCCAGACCGAGTAGTTGCCGCGTGAATGGACGAGGACGGAAACCACATCGGGTTCGATATTGGGAAAGAACTCGACACCCTTCCCGAATTTTCCATAGGCGATATTGATGCCGAAGAGCAGGCCGACACATAAAAGAACGACCAGTAAAGGATGGTTAAGGGCNCCGTTGAGGAATTTGATGTAGCCGCCTGTCATACCTTTGATTGCATTAAGGTCGCCCGTTTCTGCGGCACTCAAAAGCTTCATCGTAGCAGGGTCTGACATTTCACCTTCTTTGCCGAGCAGAGCACCAAGTGTAGGGACAAAGATGAGTGCCATAGCAAGCGAAGCACTTAAGACAGCGATCAATGTTAACGGCATATAGCGCATAAACTCACCGACAATGCCCGGCCAAAATAAAAGCGGTGCAAAAGCGGCAAGGGTGGTGGCTGTTGAGGCGATGATGGGCCAAGCCATCCGCTCGGCGGCGCGGGCATAGGCTTCCTTTTTATCCATGCCTTCAGCCATTTTTCGGTCTGCATATTCGACGACGACAATCGCACCGTCAACCAGCATGCCGACAGAAAGAATAAGGGCGAAGAGCACAACAACGTTAACGGTAAGTCCCATAAGAAATATAACCAGCACGCCGGTTAAGAAGGAGCCGGGAATGGCAACGCCAACAAGCCCTGCGGCTCGCAGGCCAAGGGCGGCGACAACGACAATCATCACAAGTAGAACGGCAGAGATCATGTTGTTTTGCAGATCGCTTAAGCGCTCTTTGATAGTTTTGGATTCATCCAAAATGAAGTTAACTTCAATACCACTCGGCCAGCTCTCTTTTTCTACATTGACGATGTCTCTGACGCGGTCAATCGTATTGATGATATTCTCGCCTGAGCGTTTCACGACATCCAAAACGACAGCGGGTCTGCCGTTTACGCGTGCGAAGGTCTCAGGGTCTTTATAGCTACGGCGCACTTCGGCAATATCCCGAATAGTGACAGTGGAATCGCCGAAAACGACAAGCGGCATATCCAATAGCTCTGACGCGGTTTCAAAGACTCCCGGTACTTTTACGACGAAGCCACCTGAACCAGTGTCCAGTTTACCGGCGGCAATCAGGCGGTTACTACGTTGGAAAAAAGAAACAAGGTCGGCGCCACTTAAATTGTAACTTTCAACGAGTGTGGGGTCGATAATGACTTCTACAAGTTCTTCTCGGTTACCTGATATCTTTGCTTCCAGCACACTATCAACCGCCTCCAGCTTATCTTGTAGGGTTCGCGCCAGCTTAATTAAGGTGCGCTCAGGGATATCACCTGAAAGTGTGATGGCGATAATAGGGAAGAGGCTGAAATTAACCTCATTCACCGTTGGATCACGGTCCATGGAATCTGGGAGCTCTGGTTTAGCCAGATCAACGGCAACACGCACATCATCTAAGGCATGGTCCTTATCAAAGCCTGCCTGAAACTCTAACAATACATTCCCGCCATTTTGGAAAGCGGTGGAGCGCATTTCTTTTAAACCCTCAATACCTGCCAGTTCTTGTTCCATAGGACGTAGAAGTAAGCGCTCAGCATCCTCTGGGGAAACCCCCTCAAGTGACATGGATACATAAATGAGCGGAATATCAATATCTGGTGAGGATTCTTTGGGAATAGCGTGATAGGCGTAAAAGCCCGTTAGAAGCAACAACAGAAGTGTCGCCAGAACAGTGCGCGTGCGGTCTATGGCAGGGCGGATAAGATTCAAAATGTGTCCTCTGTATTGTCTTGCGTTGAAGGGGCTGAGGCTTTTGTTGTCTCTGTTGTGACTTCTTGCCCATCAATGACAAAATCTTGCCCAACAGTGATCAAATTAATCTGGTCTGTTTTAGCGCTCACCCACATATAGTCTTTGGTGTCGATAATAATATCGATAGGAAGAAAGCGAACGATATTGTCTGCGTCAACTGTTTTAACCCCGATGATGCCGTCTGAGTCCAGTGTTAAGGCGGATGATGGAATTTTAAAGCCGCGGCGCTCATCAACTGGGACGCGTATTTTTGCAGTGAGCCCGTCAGCAATTCTGTTGTCAGGGTTCTCAACCGTGGCAATGATACGGAATGTTCGTGTCTCAGGATTGGCTGCGGCGGCAACGAATGAAATGCGCCCGTTGAAAGTCTCGCCATTGATAAGCTCAATTTTAGCTGGCGCATCTTGGCGAACTTTCAGGACTTGTTTTTCTGTAACGAAACCTGTGAACTCAATCGGGTCAAGTTGAACCAGTGAGAATAAAGGGTCACCAATACTGACGAATTGCCCAATCTCAACATATTGACTGTCAAGGATGCCGGAGAAGGGCGCTTTGATTTCTGTATTGTCCAAGGCCACTTGCGCTTGTTTCAGGCTGGCTTTAGCGCTTTCGAGTTGGGCAACGGCTTCGGCGAGGCGAACATCTGAGTTAAAGCCTTTGGCTTGTAATTTCTTGGCGGCGTCGTATTGAATGCGGCGTTGTTCGACGAGTTCCTTCGCTTCACTCACGCGCTGGCGTTTATCTTGTTTATCAATCGTCAAAAGAAGTGTGTCTGTGTCAACAGCGTCGCCTTCTTCATAGGCAAGGGTTTGGATGCGGCCACTAATTTCGGCGCTTAAATCGACATTGCGAGAGGCTTGAGAGCGCCCAGTGACTGTTACTTCCTGTGTGATCGTTTCGGCTGTGACGATAGCTGTTTTAACGCGTATTGTTTCTTTAGCGGCGGATTCTTCATGCGCTTTTATTGTTTCGCCGTTTCCTTTGTTGGCCTGTTTAGCGCTTGGGAATATTACGCCGGATAATATCCAGAGCAAAGCCAGAATAGCTGTGACGAGAGCAATGAGGTAAGACTTTTTCATGGATGTGGGCCTGACGCTAAGGTTTATACTATTTATATATAAACGACACAGCGACGCGTTCCAACCAATAAAGTCTTACTTTTTTGTTAGAAAGTTTAAGAGTGGCTTCTTATAGGGTTATGAGCTTTCGCCAACCATTTTTTCTTCATCCACTTCATCGATAGACTCATCGATCTGGATGTTGAATTTTTTGGTTGATCCTTGGTAAGCCACCGCCGCATGTTCTGCACAGTAAGGAAGACCAGGAAGGGCATCCACGCCGCAGAAGCTGAAGTCTGACTTTTTAGGGTCACCATTTGGCCAGCGGCAGGAACGCTCTTTAAGTTCAAGAAGTGAAATGCTGTTGCCTTTTGAAACATGTGAAGGCGTATCGATTTTCGGATTAGCCTTCTGCTTACGGTTTGTTTGAATCGGAGACACGCGCTTTGAAAGATTCAATCTGTGCGCTTTACCAATAACCGCATTACGAGTAACACCCCCTAATTCCTCAGCAATTTGTGACGCAGTTTTACCATCGCCCCACAACTTTTTGAGTAATTCAACACGTTCGTCTGTCCAGCTTGTTTTAGACATGCTACAACATTCCCCTTCTTTGAGAATTTTTTATTATTTTCAGTGTGTTAGGATTTATCTCCTGACGAAGATCAAGCTAACAAAACCGATCAGCTTGCGCCAGAGTCACGTCAACGATTTTTTGCCTTTTCCACACGAAAAAAGGGGGTATTTATCCACAGAACACGCAATGTGTAATAAATTCAGTCGGTTACATTTTTTTAACTCGACTTTATTTTTGGCTCCTATATTTTGTCATAGATGTTTAAGCGAAAAAACAAGCGCGGACGGTTGGCCGCTACAAAAGAAATGCTTTGGCCGTCTATGGGGTGGGGGCGTTATTTTAAGTTTCTTATGGCGAAACTTAAGCGCATTAGCATTAGCTCTACGACAGAAAGTGTCGCTAGTGGTTTATCCTTTGGCTGGTTTATTTCTTTTAATCCAATGCTGGGTACGCATACATTTTGGATGCTGGGTTTGGCATGGGTGTTTAATGCCAACTTTCTGGCGATGATGATTGCTTCTCTTGTCGGTAATATTTGGACTTTCCCATTTTTGCTTTGGACCTCTTTGCAGGTTGGGGAGTTTATCGCAATGACGCTGTTTGGAGATACGTCATTAAGTTTCTTGCAAAATATAGCGTGGCTGCAGGAAATGAGTTGGTTCCGTGAAGCTGGGAATAATTTTATATTGATGCTGATGGGCTGGCCCTTCATCGGCGGCCTTTTATATGCGATTACATATTTTCCGCATTATTACCTTGTGAAAAATGTTAAAGAGGCTTACCACAAAAGAAAAAAGGAAAAACACGAGGCACGAAACCAATGATTATCGGTATAGGCGAAGACCTTATAGATATCCGCCGTATTGAAAAAACACTGGAGCGCTTTGGCGAGCGTTTTGAACAAAGATGTTTCACTGATGTTGAAAGGGCCAAAGCGGATCGGCGCGCTGATGCCGGGCTGAAACCTGCTACACTGGCAAAACGTTATGCGGCGAAAGAGGCTTGTGCAAAGGCTCTGGGCACGGGGCTGGCAAAAGGTGTGTTTTGGAAAGATATCCGCGTTGATAACCATCCTGGCGGCCAACCCTTTGTTACACTGTCAGCNCGAACATTAGAGCGATTGGAGGGGTTGACCCCTGCTGGTAAAAAGGCTCAAATCCATATAAGTTTAACGGATGAGCCGCCTTATGCGCTGGCCAAGGTTATTATCGAAGCGGTTTAGCTTCATGCGGTTCAAATTTATAATAAAAATAAGGCATATATAAGTAATGGGTGATGATGTAAAAAAAGAGGAAGAGTTTCTGGATGGGCCGGTGTTCAAGNCGGATGATAAGCCTAAGAAACCTGATTATGAATTCAANGGCGGCGAGTGGGTTGAGCTTTTTAAGACGTGCTTTTTTGCTATCTTTATTGCTTTGCTTGTCCGTATCTTTTTGTTCGAACCTTTTAATATTCCATCGGGGTCTATGAAGCCGACCTTGTTGGTTGGGGATTATCTGTTCGTGACAAAGTACAGCTATGGTTATTCAATGCATTCCGTACCTTTCTCGCCCATTCCCTTTGAAGGGCGCATCTATGGTAAGAAGCCGCAGCGCGGTGATGTTGCTGTTTTTAAACTGCCGAGTGATATGAAAACAGATTATATCAAGCGTGTTATTGGCCTTCCCGGTGACACGGTACAGGTTATTGGCGGGCGTCTTTACATCAATGGAGAGCGTGTGAAGCGTGAAAAGATTGATCAAGAAATTGAGGAAAAGCAAATTACGCCATATTTCTCTCGCCGTGTGACAACAACGCGCTATAAAGAGACATTGCCGAATGGCGTGTCGCATTACATATATGAAGAAGGTGATAATGGCCCGTTAGACAATACGGTTCTGTATAAAGTGCCGGCGGGGCATTACTTTATGATGGGGGATAACAGAGATAATTCTCAAGATAGCCGTGTAACCAGACATGTTGGCCCCGTGCCTTATGATAATTTTGTGGGCCGCGCAGAACGCATTTTCTTTTCTTTAGAAGAAAACACGCGTATCTGGGAGATATGGAAATGGCCGTTCGCTTTACGTTATGGTCGTTTGTTTGATAGTCTGCGCGTGAAGCCTGATGCTGATCTGAAAACAGAAACTATGCAATAATCCATACGAGACTCTGATATAGTTGAGCCATGCATAAATTAATATCCAGTGATAATCCCTATGTTGAACAAGCGCTTCGTCACTCCAGTCTTGGAGAACGCAACTATGAGCGTCTGGAATTTTTAGGAGACCGCGTTTTGGGGCTGATTATTGCGCAGGCGCTATATGAAGCTTTTCCGAATGAGAGTGAAGGCGATTTGGCGAAACGCCATACAGCCTTGGTTCAAGGTGAGACGCTGGCAGAGATTGCGCGTGAGCTAGAGCTGGGGCAATATATTGAATTTTCCGAGGCTGAGAAAATGGCTGGCGGCGCTGAAAATGATAATATTTTAGCGGATGTTGTGGAAGCGATACTCGGTGCTATTTACTTGCATGACGGACTGGATGTTGTCACAGATTTCGTGCGCGAGAGCTGGGGTGAGCGTATCAAAACAATGAAAGAGCCGCCGCAAGATCCTAAAACAGCCTTGCAGGAATGGTCGCAATCGCGCGGCCTTGGTTTGCCCGAATATGAGCTAGTTGGACAGGACGGACCTGACCATGCGCCGATGTTTACCATTCAAGTTTCTGTAGATGGCTATGGCACGGCAGAAGCCACAGCACAGTCAAAACGGCAGGCGCAAAAAGATGCGGCTAAGGCTCTGTTGGCAAAACTGTAGAACATGTTACCGTGAATGTTATGGAACGTTTTATCGGCTATGGCAGTCTAGTGAATGAGTCTTCGGCGCGCATGACATGCCCTGATCTGAAAAATTTCTCGCACTATTGGATGAACGGATTTCGCCGTGTCTTTGGCTTGGTAGCATTTCGCACAGTGACGGCTAATCCCGCATTGTTGCCGGGGAGAGAAATTTCGGCCTGTTATATTTATCCTGATAAAGAGGCGCGTGAAGATATGCTGGTTTGTGCTTTTGAAGTGCCGGACAATGATACGCCAGAGCTCCGCCGTCGCGAATTTGAATATTATGAACAATCTGTCAATCTCACACCTTTTTATGATGACGGTGAAGAAGCTGTCGGCAATGTTTTTATTGGCTATGGGCAGGAAGGTTTGTTTGTGGAGGCAAAAGGGGCAGATGCGACAAAAATAAATCAGCCTGAATATTACGCTGTATATCGGGGGCCGTATTACCGCGACGATATTACGCCTTGTCGCCGTTATTTCCGAGAGTGTCTCAGTGCCTATAAAAAACTCGGTGATACAGGAACGCAAAATTTTATCAATACATCGTATTTAGCCAGTGGCGTGCCGTTGCGCGAATTCCTACAGGCCCAAAGTGACGCGTATTTGCAAGATATTGGTTTAAACGCCAAAGATGTTGCTTAGTGTCACAGCGCTAAACGCTTATTGAAATGTGACAGGCGCTGGGTCTTGAACAACAAGTGTCCCATTTTGAATTTCAAGAACAGCCAGTCCGCGTTCTACCAATCCATTGCTGTGGAAGCGAAAAATACCATCAACACCTGCAAACCCGTTCGGGTTAAATAATGCGCTCCGCGAGAAAACCTGCGGCTCAACATAGCCATTCAGATATGCCTGATGCGCGAGGACAGCGGTAAGCGCTGTTGCGTCATAGGCCAATGAAGAGATACGGATTGGGCGCTTGCCGTATACGCGTTCATAGTTCTTTTCAAAAGCGCTACGTGCAAGCGGTGATGGCGAAGCGAATAATGCGCCGTCAAAAGCTTCTTCGGACAAAATACCCGGATCATCCCATAGTCCTGTACCGATCAGGCGAGAATTTGCGTTGTCGATATCATAGTAGCGTAGAAGGTTCACAATTGTGCTGGCATCTTTGCCGCCGACAGGGATCATTAATGTTTCGAAAGGCAGGTCGCCGACAGTGTTGACGAGCTTTAGTTCATTATAACGTTGTTTGGCTTCTCGGTTATAGGGCTGTTGCTCCAAAATGGTTTCCACCTGTTCCATCTCTTCTTCGTAGGCGGCGTTGCGTGCATCATAGTTGGTAAATTCGCGCAGTGTCAGAGATAAATCGCTTTCAAGCGGGTTGAACATCAACTCAGAAACAAGGCGTTTACCGTTGCGGCGGAGAGCCTTATTATAGCTGGCGCGCACGATCTCGCCATATTCGCTCTGTTCTGCCAGTAGGGCAAAATTGTCGTGACCTTGGGAAACCATATAGTTTGTAATGCGCTCAACTTGGGAGAACGGTAGAATGCCCATGATGAGGGTGTTGCCACCAGCGGCGGTCCAGTCTGTCGAAAACGCAATATTGTGTACACCGTAGCTTTGTACGAGAGGGCGGATCGCTTTCACATTATCGGAGAAAACAGGGCCGAGGATGATATCGGCGCCAGATTGTAGGGCTTGTGTGGCGGCGTTCACTGCGCCTTCTTTTGTCCCTTTTGTATCCTTTGGTAAAAGTTCAAAACTCTTATTGCCGATATCAAATAATGCAAGCTGAGCGGCGTTGAGCATCTCCTTACCAATGGCTTTGTTTGTGCCGCTTAAAGGAAGAAGAATGGCTACTTTCACTTGTTTTTGCGGCAGGGCCGGAACCGTTTCAGGTGTTTCGATAACCGCTTGTTGTTCATAGACAGGGTGCTGACCCATAGTATCTGCGTAAATCTCAGCTTGTCTTTGTTCACCTTCTTCTAGGCTACCGTCTACAGGGGTGACATCGTAATAGCCATATGGGTCATAGGTTGTGCCTGCAACCTCAAGATCGGTACGTAATTGTGTTTCGGTGAGAACGCTTGGTGCGCGTTTGGCTGGCTTGTCGTAGCCGCTGCTCCATGGGCCTGTGCCAGCACAGCCAGCAATCATAAGGCATGTAAAGATTGTGAGGACTTTTAACCCGAATTGTTTTATGCTTTTGTCTATCATGATTGAAATGAATAGCGAAAAAAACACGATTTGGCCAGACCCCTTTTGTCCTTTACCCGCACTTTATTTGGTGGCTACACCGATTGGCAATTTAAGAGATGTAACGCTTCGGGCGCTGGATGTGCTGCAGGCATCGGATGTAATTTTGTGTGAAGATACAAGGGTTAGTGGAAAATTTTTGAAAGCCTATGGTATCAAAAAACCTCTTAAAACCTATCATGATCACAGCACAGAAAAAGACCGCGCTGAAATTGTGAAAATGCTGAAAGAGGGCAAATGCGTTGCCTTGATCAGTGATGCGGGAATGCCGCTGATCGCCGATCCTGGGTACAAACTTGTTCAGGAAGTGCGGGCATCAGGTTTGCCTGTATATGCGATCCCTGGTGCAAATGCGCCGCTGATGGCGTTACAGCTTTCAGGGCTTCCAAGTGATGCCTTTTCT
This sequence comes from Micavibrio sp., assembly GCA_002710775.1. GTDB lineage: Bacteria > Pseudomonadota > Alphaproteobacteria > Micavibrionales > UBA9664 > UBA9664. The sequence continues at coordinate 11,321 of PALX01000014.1, forward strand.
TTTCATGGTTTTTTACCGCCGAAACAAAAAGCACGGCAAGATGTTTTGGGGGCATTAAAGGGGCGTAAGGAGACGTCGATCTTCTTTGAAACGGCGCCGCGCTTGCTGAAATCATTACAGGATATTGCAGGAGTTTATGGCGATGTTGATTGCGTGATCGCGCGAGAGCTGACAAAAAAATTCGAGGAAGTGAAGGCAGGCAGTGCGACGGATCTAATTTCTTATTTTGAGAAGAATACTCTTAAGGGCGAAATTGTTCTACTGATTGGGCCGAGTGCGCAGGGGGTATCGGGAGATGATATTGATGCTCAGTTAAAAAAATTATTGAAGGATATGTCCGTGAAAGAGGCTGTGGCAACGCTCGTGGATGCAACAGGGCTGCCTAAAAAAATGATTTATAACAGGGCGTTAGAGCTTAAAGATAAATAATGGCTTATGGTTAGGTTTATGGTCAGTAATTATCAAAAAGGCGTGTGGTCTGAATGGCTTATTTCCATTTATCTACAAATGCTTGGCTATAAAATATTAAGCAAAAGGTTTAAGACAAAGCTCGGTGAGATTGATCTGATTGCCCGAAAAAAAGATGTTTTAGTTTTTGTTGAGGTTAAGAATAGAAAAAGTTTAAGTGATGCCCTCGGTGTTGTTGATAGAAGAACGCAACAGCGCATTATCAATGCGGCCAAGCTTTTTGTGCAAAAATACCCGCATGAAGGGGCTAAGGGGTTTCGCTTTGATGTGATTGCCCTATATTCAGGACTATGTGTTCAGCATATTCGTAATGCTTTTAACGAAAGTGAGATTTTATGATCAGGAAGTTTTGTCAGGGATTTTGTAAGAAATGGGCGTTGGTATTTGTCGCCAGTATTTCTTTGGCGGCATGTTCGGGTGTCGGTGTGGCAACTGGCCTTGGTGCGGCGACAGGCGTGGCCGCCGTGAAAGAAGGCGGCATCAGGCAAACAATGAGCGATGCGCAGATTAAGGCGAGTATTAATGATCTGTGGTTTAAATATAATCTCGAAACTTTCGCGAAGCTGAATTTGAATGTGAATCAGGGCCGCGTATTGGTCACGGGGATTGTTCAAAACCCCGAACATCGTCTTGAGGCGATCCGTCTTGTTTGGACAGTGGATGGCGTTCAGCAGGTCATTAATGAAATACAAGTCGCTGAGAGCGAAGGTATTAAAGGATATGCCAGAGATGCTTGGATCTCGACGCGTTTGCGGGCGCAGATGACCGTTAATAAATATATTCAGTCTTTGAACTATTCTATCGAAACGGTGCAGGCGACTGTGTATTTGATGGGTGTGGCACAAGATCAGGCAGAGCTTGACCGCGTGATTGATGTTGCGCGGAGTATCCCGCATGTGCGTCAGGTGGTTAGCTACGCGAAAATGGCTGGCCCCGATGCTGATACGGGCAGTGCAGATGGATCAAAAGGCGTGCCGCCCAGCGATTTTAATGAATAGGGCGTGGGTGTTAAGGGTAATGAGTGTTAAGAGTAATGGGTAGATTTAACGCACAACTCTATCTCGATGGACTATCTGGTATGGCTGAGCGTGACATAGATGTCGCTGAGGCGGCGGTGGCTATTGCGGCACGTGGGTATCAAGGTCGTTCATTAGAGCGCTATATTCATCATATTAAAGCCATGCACGAGCAGGTCGGCGAGCGCCATAAGGAGCTGCTTGAGGCTGGCGCGGCGGATGACGTCGATACACGGACCGCTGCTCTAAAGCATGTGTTAAGAGACGTGCATGATTATCGGGGTGATCTGGAAGGATTTGACTCGATTGTTAATGCGAACATGATTGAGGTTATAGATAATCGTAAAGGTCTGCCGGTGGCGCTGGGTATTTTGTATTTGTCTTGCGCGCATGCAAATGGCTGGGAGGCTGAAGGGCTCAATTTTCCTGGGCACTTTATTATCCGTTTAGGTATGGGGAATGAGCGGCAGATTGTTGATCCGTTTAATGATCTTAAAAAATTAGGCGCGCCTGAACTTCGTGGTCTCGCGAAAGAATATTTGGGAGAAGAGGCGGAGCTATCAGCGGATTTTTATAATCCTATGACTCGAAGAGATGTGCTTATCCGTTTGCAAAATAACATTAAATTACGCTTGATTGAGATGGAAGATTACGAGGAGGCGTTAAATATCGTGACAGAAATGGAGCGTGTTGCGCCCGAAGAGACAAGGCTTTGGCTCGACGCAGGTGTTTTGCTGGCTAAAATAGGGCATCGTCAGGCAGCGATAGATAAGCTGGAGAAATATGTTTCAACAGATATACCCTGGCAAGAAAAGCAGGATATTGAACAGTTCCTGTATGAGTTACGTGCTTCCTTAAATTAATATTGAACTCATTTTGTTCTAGAGCGTTATTATTGTGAGATAAATATTTTGTGAAAAACTACAGTATTTTATCTCTTCCTCTTGTCAAATCGGCAGGATGATATAGATTCTAGTCATTATCGCTAACTTGGAGATCCAATATGAAAATCAAAAATTTACTTGTTCTATCGTTAATCGTTCTTGTTGCCGCTTGTTCTGGCCGAGACAAAAATGCACAAATGGATAGCGCCGTTCAAGTTGGCGATTTAGGCGCTGAAGGTGAGTTTTTAGGACAAGGCCCTCAAGGACAAGATGGGATGTCATATGAAAGCGTAGAGCTTTCAGGTCCTCAATCAGGCACGCAAGAAGACTTAAATGTTAACGTTGGTGACCGTGTTTACTTCGGGTATGACCGTTATGACCTTACACAAGAAGCGCGTGCACAACTTGAAGCGCAGGCTAATTGGCTAAGACAGTACCCTAACATCACAGTAACGATTGAAGGCCATGCGGATGAACGCGGTACACGTGAATACAACCTTGCTCTCGGCGAGCGCCGTGCAAATGCTGTTCGTAACTACCTCGTTGCTTTGGGTGTTTCTCCAAACCGTGTGTCAACAATCTCATACGGTAAAGAGCGCCCTGTAGCCCTTGGTTCTAACCCTGAGAGCTGGGCACAAAACAGACGCGGCGTAACAACAATCAACTAAAGAAAGTGAGGGGTGTGTCCCGTGAAATACACACTATTAACGGCCACCCTTATTGCATCTACTTTTCTGCCTTGGCATAGCGCTGTGGCGCAGGATCGTGAAGTCTTGAATAGGCTTAACCGTCTGGAAAATGAAATCCAGACGTTGAACGAAGCCTATTTTCGCGGTGGTGCCAAAGCTCCTGTGTCCCAAGGTATTAAATCACAATCTAATCAGGTTGAAAGCACGATCAACCATATTTCCCCATCGCAAACAGCGCAGATGGACGCACGTTTGAGCGCTATGGAGCAGACTTTGCGGGAGCTAACGGGAAAGATTGAAGAACAGGGCTATCAATCCAGACAAATGCAAGCGAAGTTCGAAAGTTATATCGCGGACTCGAATCTGCGCTTTCAGGATTTAGAGGGCAAAATAACGGCGGGTGAAGCGGCTCAGAATACACGCAATAATACGAAAGCGATGAAGACGCTTGAGATCGCAAATCCGAAGCCGGATGCGATGACGCTGGGGCAAATGAAAAAACCACAGAACGAAACGGTTGCTACAGCGAATGCAGAAAACGCATTGCCCTCAGATGATGAAAATGCGGCGTATGAACAAGCCTTTTCTTTGCTTAGACAAGGGCAGTATGAAGAAGCAGAAGGTGCCTTTCTTTCTTTCTTGGAGGCTTATAAGAATAGTGATTTAGCGGGTAATGCGCAATACTGGCTGGCCGAAACACATTATGTACGCGGTGAATATGCCGACGCGGCGCGCGCATTTGCGAAAGGGTATAAAACCTATCCTGACTCACCAAAAAAAGCGGACAATTTGTTAAAACTTTCTTTGTCACTAGCTAGCCTTGAGCAAACGGAAGAGGCGTGTATTACGCTTAAACAACTTGAGACAGAAGTGCCTGATGCGCCAGCGCCGATTAAACACCGCGCTGAGCAAGAAAGTGTGACATTAGGCTGTAATTCTTAAAGCGTAGTTATGAACCCTGAAATTTTGGATAGTATTAAAGATAAGCCCGCTGTGATGGTGGGCGTGTCTGGTGGGGCGGATAGTATGGCGCTTGTGCATATGCTTTGCCATTGGTCGTCTTTGGCGGATGGTCCTGAGATCCATGCTATTACAGTAGATCATGGACTGCGCGCAGAAGCGGCGGAGGAAGCTAAACTCGTCAAAAAGATTCTCAAAGAGTTCCCAAAATCAAAGCATGTAACGTTACGGTGGGAAGGGGAGAAGCCCGATACTCGCGTTCAGGAGCTGGCGCGGCAGAAGAGATATCAGCTCATGATAGATTACGGTACGGCGCATAACATTGATACATTGCTCGTAGCGCATCACCAGGATGATCAGGCTGAAACGTTTCTTATTCGTTTGGCAAAAGGGAGTGGCCTTGACGGACTTTCTTGTATGATCCCGCAGCAAAAACTGGCGGGAGAAATGACGCTCATGCGTCCGTTGTTGGATTATGGGCATCAAAGTCTTGTTGATTATTGTAAGGAGAAAGAGATTGAGTGGGTCGAGGATCCTTCCAATCGGAACGAGTATTATCTTAGACCGCGCTTGCGCAAAAGTAGAAAAGTGCTTGAATCTGAAGGTTTAACATCGAAAAGACTGGCGACAACAGCGGCACGTTTAGCACGGGCGCGTGAAGCCCTAGAGCAAATAACAGACGCTTGCTATGGCGCTTATGTTGATGTGGAGGAAGAAAGTTTGCGCTGTGATTACGGTGCATGGAAAAAGCAAAGCGAGGAAATCCGCGTAAGGTTGATAATCAAGATGATTGCGGTGCTACGTGCCGATGCGGAATATGCGCCGCGCATGGAGCGGGTTGAAGCGCTATGCTGTGATTTGTATGCAGAGGATCAATTTAGGGGAAGAACACTGGCTGGCCTTAAGTTCTCTCTGTCTAAGGATGCGAAAGATATCGTAATTGAATATGAGGGATAGGCGTAGGGTGAAAATCCCCTTGGCTTTGCTTGTTTTTCCTTGCCTATAGCGTCAAATAGCTTATTTTATAGAGTGATATCGAGAATACAAAACTGGAAAGGTTTTTCGTGGGAAATTTTGCAAGAAACGCCGTGATGTGGCTGGGAATTTTAATCGTCATTGGGTTTTTGATGAATGTCTTTCAGACATCTCAAAACTCTACACAAGGGGAAGTCTCTTTAGCCTATAGCGAATTTATGAGCTATGCGGCGGATGGCACGATCTCCGAAGTAGTGATTGATGGCCAAAACATTAAAGGCCGTTTGAATGATGGCGGTAGTTTTAAAACAACTGTGCCGCCGAGAGAAAACGTTGTAGATCGCCTCGAAAATACAGGCGTAAAAATCACGGCACAATTTGAAGACCCAAATAAACTAAATGCGCTGGGTATGCTGTTGTCATGGTTCCCTATGTTGCTGTTCATTGGTGTATGGATTTTCTTTATGCGCCAGATGCAAGGCAAAGGCGGCGGTGGCGGCGCGCTTGGCTTTGGTAAGTCAAAAGCGAAACTGCTGAGTGAAAAACACGGTAAAGTTACCTTTGCTGATGTTGCAGGTATTGAAGAAGCAAAACAGGAATTGACGGAAGTCGTTGAGTTCTTGAAAGACCCTCAAAAATTCCAAAAGCTTGGCGGTAAAATCCCGAAAGGTGTATTGCTTGTTGGCCCTCCGGGAACAGGTAAGACATTGACGGCCCGTGCGGTTGCTGGTGAAGCGGATGTACCGTTCTTTACAATTTCTGGTTCTGATTTCGTTGAAATGTTCGTTGGTGTCGGTGCAAGCCGTGTGCGCGATATGTTTGAACAAGGTAAGAAAAACGCGCCTTGTATTATCTTCATTGATGAGATCGATGCCGTAGGCCGCCAGCGTGGTGCAGGCCTTGGTGGCGGTAATGATGAGCGTGAGCAAACGCTGAACCAGCTTCTTGTTGAGATGGATGGTTTTGAGGTGAATGAAGGTGTGATCCTTATTGCCGCGACAAACCGTCCGGATGTCCTTGATCCTGCGCTCCTGCGCCCAGGACGTTTTGACAGACAAGTTGTCGTGCCGAACCCCGATATTTCTGGCCGTGAACAAATTTTGAAAGTACACCTTAAGAAAGTGCCTATGGCTGATGACGTAGATGCACGTGTGATTGCACGCGGTACACCGGGTTTCTCCGGTGCTGACCTTGCGAACCTTGTGAATGAGGCTGCCTTGATTGCGGCGCGCCGTGACAAGGATTCTGTCGGTATGGCTGAACTTGAAGAAGCTAAAGATAAAGTCATGATGGGAGCTGAACGCCGTTCTATGGTTATGACCGAAAAGGAAAAGAAACTGACGGCGTATCACGAAGCCGGTCACGCTATTGTTGCCTTGCACGAGCCTGAGTCTGACCCTATTCACAAAGCGACAATTGTACCACGTGGCCGTGCGCTTGGTCTTGTGATGCGTTTGCCAGAAGGGGACCGTATCTCTGTCGCTTTTGATAAGCTACAAGCGGACTTGTCTGTTGCGATGGGTGGCCGTATCGCCGAAGAACTTATCTTTGGTAAGGAAAAAGTTACAACAGGTGCATCAAGTGATATTCAAATGGCAACCGATATGGCCAAGAAAATGGTAACAGAGTGGGGGATGTCTGATCTGCTTGGACCGCTTCGCTATAGCGCGAACCAAGAAGAAGTCTTCCTCGGTCATTCTGTGGCGCAGAACCAAAATATGTCTGAAGAAACAGCGGCGAAGGTCGATTCTGAGATCAAGCGTATTGTTCACGAAGCTTATGATCGCGCCAAAGGTATTTTGGTCAAAAATGATGATGAGCTCCATACATTGGCAAAAGGCTTGCTGGAATATGAAACCTTAAGCGGTGATGAGATTAAAGAACTGCTGAAAGGGAATGCGCCTGTGCGTGATACATTGATTACGTCTGAACCGCCAAGACCTGTGTCATCTGTGCCGAGTGCTGGTGGCTCTTCTGTGCCTAAAGCAAAGACGGAAGACGATAAGCCTGCCGCGAAGAAAGCAAAGGAAGAGACGTCTGATAAGCCGAAGAAAAAACCTGCGGCGAAAAAGAAATCGCCAGCTAAAAAGCCGGCGAAGAAAAAGGATGATTAATTTTTCTATTGGTTATTTGTCTAGCCGAGATTTCTGCCGAGACGAATATTCGTTGGGTTCCACTGGCGTGTATCCAGTGATCCTGTGATCGTACGACAGTCATTATAGGTGACTTCTTCGCCATTAGGCATAACGCCTCTTCTTTCGGTACAATCTCTGGGGCGAATAACTTCTTCCATTTGTCTGCGTGCTTCATTAACGCGTGTAGCAATGTCGCTCTGGCCCGTGCTGTTTTCTCTTAAAACATTTTCTACGGCCTGTTTTGCGTAAGGGTTGTCGCCATAGAGTGCCGCGAGCATCGCTTCCCCATATGTTGCAACTTGGCTCGGGTCTGATGTTTGTTCAAAAGTTGTTACGAAGAATGCTTCCGCAAGTCCTTCGGCTACTGTGTAGCTTTCTGCGGCTTGCAAACATGATGCGTCATAGCCTACCGTAACGGTTCTTTCGTCAACAATAGAGGTTTCTCCGCCGCGGTCTTCAATCAAACGTTCGGTTTGTTTGATTGCGCAGTTATCTGCCATATCAATAATTGGTGTTGTAATTTGTGTCGCATAGTCTGCTGGTGTCGATGCGCAGGCTGTAGCCATTAAAGCTAAAGCTGAAATAGCTGTGCTTTGTTGTGCCCGTTTGTTTCTAAAAGCGTTTCTAATAATTGACATAATACATACCCCAGTTTAAAAATATAGGCAGAGCCTTAACCCCTATGAGTATAAGCTCTACCTATTAAAATTTACTTAATTAATCGAGTCTATAGCCAGGCAATTGTCTTCTACAATACTCGCCAGTTTGCTCTCTACCAGTTTCGGCATTAACAAATCTACCATTTGAAGGTTCTACCAAGCCACCTTCTCCATCAGCACAAAGGTGACCTTTTTCAAACTCATTGGTATAACCAGTTGGTAGGCCTGCTGTATCATCAATTGGATCGTTTTCTGCAATTACATCCTCAGAAGTAGATGATGCTAAAGGCTCAGGTGCGCCGCATTCTTGTAGCTTAACCTGTAGGCCCATGATGCGTGTCGCGATGTCTTGATTCATCTGACGACGTTCGCATGATGTACGATCATCAAGTGTTGCTAGGAATGTATCAATCTGGCCAGTTATAATGAGGATTTCTTTTTCTGCTTCCACACGGCTATCTGTAGTCATTTGAGCCACTGAACCGCAATAACCGATTGTATTCTGTAGCACAGGAGGGAGTGAAGAACCGATGATGTTACCTTCCGCATCCGTTGTGTACTGAATTTCATTATCATCGAGGATTCTGCGTAATTCATTACGTGATTCACCTTCAGAAGAGCCGGCTACGCCGAAACCAAAGCCAGGGATAGACGCGCTTACGCCTGCACCTGCATTTGACTGAGAATATCTGAATACATCAGCTACACATTGCATAACATTATTAGGAAGAGCGCCGCCATTGTATACGCCTGGTGCGCTTCCTGTGTAAACGCCCATACCTGGAGCCTGCAAGCGGTCACGGAAATTAACGTTTGCTGCCGCTGTTGCGCTTGCAGAAGCATCTGCGTTTATAGTTGTATCGCCGCCACCATCTGTCGTACATACGCCAGTAAGGGGGTCGCAGTTAGAACCAGGTGTGCCTTGCGCTAGTGCTGGGCCAGCAAGCATGCCAAAGCCGAGTGCGATTGCGCCATCTCTAAGTAATTTTTTATTCGTTTTCATATTTATGTCTCCTTAAAAAATATGTAAATCTTGTTCAACAGTGCCGTATATATGACACAGTTTTTGACATCATGTCAAGAAAATTATGTAAAAAACTTTTGATAAATTAATTTTACATAAAAAGCTTGCATTTTTACCTATATATAATGTATATCTATTGAACACTTAGTATATGTGTGGGATATAAACAAGCATAAATTATATATTAATATGACAGATACAGCTTACATTAACGCAAGAAATTACGGTGACGATGGTGAAGGCCGTCGCAAGCTGGTTGATATTGATTGGTCAGCGTGGCGTGAACAGTTGGAAAATTGGCTCAAGCGCGGTAAAGACTCATCTGAACGTGCATACCAATCACTAAGAAAGCGTGCGCAGAATGTAGATGGCAAACGTGTATTTGAACAGTTTAAACGCGTAGCCGTAGGCACAGCGCTCAATACTTTGGCGCCTATGGTCGGTGCTATGGCTGGTATGGCTCTATTGAAGATGGGAATAGGCCTTGCTGGTGGTCCTGTTGCGGCGCTTGCGTTTGGGATTGGGTTTGGTGCTTTTTCTTTTGTTCGTAACTATAATAAAGCAAAAAACAAATATGAGAATGATTGCGTAAAGGCAAAAGAAAGCGGCGAAGATGAGCCTAAATTTGGTTTGAACTACCTATGGCCTGTTGTTTTAAAGGGTGCGTTGACGGCTATTTTTGCTGGTTTTGGTGTTATGCAGGTGGCGGAATGGGATTTGCCATCGGCCTTCGATATGTTGCCGAATGGTATTGATGGTGTTGGCGGAGACAATGTTCCATCATTAACTGGAGGCGAAGAGGTCGCAGATAACGTTCTGAACAATGATGCATCCATGGGCAGCGATGAAGCTTTACAATCGGATGCCATGGGTGGTGCCGGTGCGGAAACTGATTTGAATGATGTAGATGGTGATGTCGCTGATATTAATGCAGTTCAACCCATCTCATATGATGTTGAATTTGGTGCTAACTTTGAATTACCTGAAAACCCCACAGCGGTAGACCGCATGGCAGCGATGATGCCGGATGATGTCTCACCTGAAGTAATTGAGGCACTGGAAGCGGCACGGGATGGTCATGTGTGGGGCGTTCATAACCTTGCTTATCATTTGTCATTCGAACATGGCGGTTTGGAGCTGGATGAAGCAGGTAAGCAACTCGTTCTTGATCTATATGCGGAGGCCGCATCCGAAGGGCACCAGATTTCGATTGATAACCTTGCGACACTGGAAAATATGTGGGGTATGGAAGCCGAAGGTTTTGATACATCTGCTACGGTATCTTTAAATGACTCAGTCGTTGATGGAGAGGTCTTGACGGATTATAGCGCTGATGATGAAATTTCTGTCATTGATGCATATGTTGCTAGTTTGGCAGATGACGCGCCAAACCCTTATGACGTAATTGAAGTTAGTGATTTGCCAGATATCACAGAGCCAACAGTGTTGGGTGAAGTGGGGCAGCCATATGATTTGACGGCTAATTTGGGCGCTAGTCTTGACGGCATTCCTGAGGGGTATACGCCTACACCTGCGGCATTAGGTATAGATGATGGTGTGACATATGGGAGCGGAAGCTTCCTTGAGGAGGATGCTATTGTGACGGCATCTAATCCATCGGATGCATTTGCCGCATCAACAGTGGTGGAAAATGCTATAGCAATTACGCCATCGCAAACAGTGAGCTTCTTCGATCATGAAGGTCTCATCCGCATTGCTTCAAGAGACGGGTTGGACCTTAGCCAAGATGTTGCCTTTGAATTTATAGCCCCTAATGGTGATAGCCAATATACGCTGGTTACAGGCGCACAAGCGAGCCAGATTCTGGATAGCGATAATCCTGGCGCGTTGTTGCAGGCTATGGTTGAGGATAGCACTGGCAGACAGTGGGCCGAGCTTAACGCACCGCTACAGCAAGAAACGCAATTCGCGTCTCTTAATGGTGGCGGCGGAGAACGCACACTGACGCTTAATTAATGCCTAAATAGATGGCTAAATTGATCAAATCGGTTAAAATAACACCATGACACGTAAATATTTCGGCACAGATGGTATCAGAGGTCTTGCGAACCAATTTCCTATGACCGCGGAAATAGCACAAAAAGTGGCTATGGCGGCGGCTATTGTGCTCAAAACGCATAAAACGCATGCTCGTGTTGTAATTGGTAAGGATACACGTCTTTCTTGTTATATGCTCGAACAGGCGATGGCCTCTGGCTTTTTAGCGATGGGGATGGAAGTATTGTTCCTTGGGCCGATACCAACGCCAGCTGTTGCGATGTTGACACGCTCTATGCGCGCCGATTTAGGGGTGATGATTTCGGCATCACATAACCCATATCAGGATAATGGTATTAAGCTCTTTGGGTCGGATGGCTATAAGCTCTCGGATGATAAAGAGCTAGAGATTGAAGCGCTGATTGAGCAGGATTTACAGCAACAATATGCTGATCCCGACAAGATTGGCCGAGCAAAGCGCCTTGAGGATGCTAGTGGGCGCTATGTCGAGTACGTTAAGAATACGTTTTCTAAGCAGGCAACGCTTGAGGGAATGCGTATTGTTGTTGATTGTGCTCATGGCGCCGCATATAAGGTAGCGCCGCAGGTTTTGTGGGAGCTGGGGGCTAAGGTAATTGCAATGGGCGTGTCGCCCAATGGCCGTAATATAAATGATAAATGCGGCGCGACAGACCTTGCTGCTCTTCAGGCTCGTGTCGTTGAAGAAGGAGCGCATATTGGTATTGCACTTGACGGAGATGCGGACCGCCTGATTGTCGTTGATGAGAAAGGCGAAATCGTGGATGGGGATCAGCTTATGGGCCTTGTTGCTGCGCGGTGGAAAGGGCAGGGACGCTTATCCAGTGATAAAGTCGTGGCCACCGTCATGTCTAATCTGGGCCTAGAGCGCTTTTTAGAAAAAAATGGTCTTTTATTGGAACGAACAGCTGTCGGTGATCGTTATGTGATGGAAGCGATGCGCGCTGAAACAATTAGTATTGGCGGCGAACAATCAGGACATTTGATCTTTTCTGATTATGCGACGAGCGGCGATGGCTTATTGGCGGCTTTGCAGATATTAAGCATTATAGCTGGTGATGAGCGCTCGGTGTCGGAAATTTGCCATGTCTTTGACCCTGTACCGCAGGTGCTGAAGAATGTGGTTTATGACCGCAAAAAAGAAATGCCGCTTGAAAAGGACGAGATTAAAGAAGCGCTTCGCGGTGCAGAAACAGCGCTTGAGACTATGAATGGCCGATTGCTTGTGCGTTTGTCGGGGACAGAACCTAAGATTCGCTTGATGGCGGAAGGGGATGATGCGCAAGGCGTGGAAGATATTATTGATGGATTAAAGACGAAAATTGAGGCGCTTTCTGCGGCATAAAAAGAGACGGTGAGTAAGTTTGGCTAAAAAACTTGCTATAATCTTCGCGAATATGTCATATTGTTGCTTCGTAATAAGGTGTGTAAAAATGGATAAAAATGTTCAAGAACAGCTTTGGATAGCTTGCGAGACAGGCGATGTAGCTTCAATCCGCATGTCGGTAATCGAGGGTGCTGACGTTGATGCACGCGATTCTCAAGAGCGCACGGCGTTGAATATTGCCTCTCAATACGGTCATATGGAGGCTTACAAAACGTTGTTAGCCGCCCGTGCAATGGCACGCCTTGAGCGTCTAAATCTTCCTCTTTTCCCCTCCGCAAAGCCAAAAGCACAAGAAACTCGCCGCCGATCCACAGGCGCTTAAAAAAATACCTTTTTCTACCATATAGNAATTGCTAACTCTTTTAATCCTCCCTACACTACGAGCGGATTAATCAAAAAAGGGAAAAACTTAGCATGTCTAATGTCGTTGTTGTGGGCTCTCAATGGGGTGATGAAGGAAAAGGTAAAATCGTTGATTATTTATCAGAACAGGCAGATATCGTTGTCCGTTTCCAAGGTGGCCATAATGCCGGACATACGCTCGTTATTGATGGTGAGGTCTATAAGCTAAGCTTACTCCCTTCTGGTGTTGTTCGCGAGGGTAAAATCTCCATTATTGGAAACGGCGTTGTTGTTGACCCTTGGGCCTTGCTAAAAGAAATTGAAGGCATTGAAGCGCAAGGCGTATCTGTTACGCCTGAAAACCTTAAGATTGCTGAGAACGCACATCTTATTCTGCCTATCCACGGCGCGATTGATCGTGCTCTGGAAGCCGCGCGGGGTAAGGGGCAAATTGGTACGACGGGCCGCGGTATTGGCCCAACATATGAAGATAAAGTGGCGCGCCGTGGTATCCGAGTTTGTGATCTGGCTGAGCCTGATGTTTTGAAGCAAAAGCTGGAGCCTCTGATGATCCATCACAATGCGCTTCTTAAAGGTTTGGGTGCGGAAGAGCTTGATTTCGAGAAAATTTATAGTGACCTTATGGATATCGCGCCTGAGATATTAAAGTTTAAAGCGGTTGTTTGGAAAGACTTGCATGTAGCGCAATCGGAAAGCAAAAAAATATTATTCGAAGGGGCACAGGGTGCGCTTCTTGATGTCGATCACGGTACATATCCTTTTGTGACATCATCCAATACAGTTTCGGGGCAGGCTGCTTCCGGCGCTGGTATGGGGCCGGGTAAAGTTGATTATGTGCTTGGTTTGGCCAAAGCCTATACTACACGTGTAGGGTCAGGGCCTTTTCCTACAGAGCTTTTTGATGAGGTCGGGCAAGGGCTTGGTGAACGTGGACGTGAATTTGGTACGGTAACAGGCCGTCAGCGACGTTGCGGCTGGTTTGATGCGTGTCTGGTGCGTCAATGTGTTCAGGTCTCCGGCATTAGCGGGATTGCGCTGACAAAGCTAGATGTTCTGGATGGTATGGACGAAATAAAGATTTGTACGGGGTATGAATATGAAGGTGAAACGCTAGATTATCTTCCTGCAGGACAGCATGCTCAGGCTAATGTAAAGCCGATTTACGAAACGCTTGAGGGTTGGTCTGAGAGTACATATGGGGCAAGAAGCTGGGTAGATTTACCTGCGGCTGCGGTCAAATATGTACGCCGCATTGAAGAACTTGTCGGTGCGCCTGTCGCTCTTTTGTCGACATCACCAGAACGTGAAGATGTCGTCAAGATGCATCAGTTCTTCTAAGTAGAACTGATTTTTCAGGACGAAAATACGATATTATTGCCTATTTGCCATTTGCCACGGTTGTACTATGCTTATTGACAAAGCATCGTATTTAACGATCTTTAAGGAATAACTATGGCTGAAGACGAAAAGCAACAACAAGATATAAAAAAGGAGCCAGAACAGGCTGGTAAAGCTAAGGCTTCTGATGGTGCAGGCGATCAGGAAGAGCGTGCTGGTGACGAGGTAAAGAAATCGGATAAGCCGGATCATACGACACTCAACTCAAAAGTAATCCATCTGGGTAAAAAAATTGAGATATACCCTGATAAGCCCGTCACTAAGTTTAATAATGGTTATGTACAGTGTTTTGAAGCGAAAGACCTTTCTTCAGGGGAGTTACTTGTCGCGTTTTTATGTGACCGTACATATACACCTCGCTTTTCAAAAATGTCGCAATATGCGGTGCTCTCCAGCAAAAATTTAATGATGCTTCGTTCTCGCGGTGCTGTATATCATCCTCAGGAAAAACGGGAATTCTACGCTATTGTTTATAAAGATGATGTTGGTGCCCCATTGGTGGAAGATGACACGAACTGTGCGTTGGGATTGAAAGCAGATATGGTGCAAAAACAAATCTTAGTGCCGCTTGTGGATGCACTAAAAGATTTGCGAAATAAAGACATTGCACATGGCTCTATCAGGCCATCGAATATTTTTAGAGGATCTCCGAAAGAAATTACGAATATTGTATTGGGTGAATGTCTGGCTACACCGTGCGGTCTTACCCAAAAAGCAATTTACGAGCCTGTGGAGCGCGCTTTGGCGCAACCATCTGGTAAAGGAGAAGCGTCACTTCAGGACGATCTGTATGCGTTGGGTATTACGATATCAATGTTATTGCGTACAACAAATTCTCTCAAAGGCATGACCCCTGATGATATTCTTGAGAAGAAGATTGAAGCAGGAACATTTGCAACGATTATCGGACAAGAACGTATCACTGGCCCGTTGCTGGACTTCTTACGCGGTGTGCTGGCGGATGATCCCCTGCAAAGATGGGATGTTGACGATATTCTCGCATGGCTGGATGGTAGCCGCTTAACACCGAAACAAGGCGGTGTTAAACGTAAGGCCTCTCGTCAGGTAACGTTTAACAATAAGAAATTCACCTATCCTGAGTCCTTGGCCGTAGAAGTTGCTAAACACCCCAATCTGGTAAGTGATTTTGTTGAAAGTGGTGACTTGAATCAGTGGATTGAACGGGCGATTGATGACCGCGACTTGCTGGATGCCGTGAATGAGTCTATTCGATCTGTTAAGAAAATGACACAAAGTACAAGCCCGAGTTATGGCGCTAAGCTTGCATGCCGGCTTTCGATAGCTCTGCATCCCCAAGGACCTATACGCTATAAGGGGTTGTCAATTTTGCCGCGCGGTTTGTCTGCATCATTGATAGAGGCCTTTACTCTGGAACAGGATATTGCCGCTTTGAATGAAATTATAAGCAATGATACTTTCTTGTTTTGGATCACCTGCAATAAGGGGCTGTCTGTCATAGACTTAACACCGTTAATGGCGCAGTTTGAAGCACTCAGGGGTTTTGCTCAGACAGCGTTGCCAGGCTACGGGCTTGAACATTGTATTTATTATTTGAACGGAGATGTGCCGTGCCTTAGCCCAACTTTTGCAAAATACTATGTGCGCTCCCCTGAAGATGTAGTTTTGGCACTAGAACGTGTTTCAAGGCGTAAAGACAGGCCGGAACGCATGTTTGACCGCCATATTCTGGCCTACTTGCTTAATAAAGAACGTAATCTGCTGGAAAACTCACTTATCGACATCAATGCTAATGAGATGTGGCGCCGTATTATTGGTACACTAAAAGTGTTAAGTGTTATTCAGCGCCAAAACAGTTTGCCTCAAACGCCGGGGCTTTGTAATTGGTTTATGGATATTATGAGACCTGTCTATGAGCGTTTCCATGACCGTGAATATAGGCTCAAAATTCGTGATAAGCTGGATAAAGAAACCAAGAACGGTGATTTGGAGAAATTGTACCGTATTGTCGACGACCCTGACAACATTCAGCATGATACTAAAAACTTCAAAGATGCCATGCGGGAATATCGTGAGCTTGAAAAAGAGCGCATTACATTGGAGCATACGTTAACGCAGCCCGAGAAAGTTGGGACTGAGCGCGGTATGGAAGTTGCGGTACTTGTTAGTCTGGCTATGTCTATCTTGTTTATTTTGGGGTATGCCTCTGTTGTGCTGGGCAGTTATCAGGATTTAGGGTTTTAGAGGATTGTTATGGCGAAAAAAGTAGCAAAAAAAACGAATAAAAAGACAGCCGCAAAGCCTGCGCCGAAGGGTAAAGCTGTTAAGAAAGGAAAAAAGGGAACCAGCGCTATGGGCGTGCGGATTACGTTCCTGTTGCTGTTATTCTTCCTCGCTAGTCTGTTATACTTGCCGACAACCATTATCTTTTTCTTTGGCATGATGCCAACTTGGGCGCTTTTTGCGACAGATACGGGGAAATCAAAAATGAAAACACTTGCTGTAGGGTTGTTGAATTTCTCTGGGTGTTCTTATGTATTGATGCAACTTTGGACAAACTCACACACGTTGGATTATGCGATGAGCCTTATGCTTAAGCCCGAGAGCCTCATCGTGATGTATGTCTCGGCGGGGGCGGGGTATTTGATTCAATCAACGATTAGTAAGGTTGTTGCTTCCATTGTTCTGGAGCAAACAAAATCCAAAGCGGCACGCATTGCCAAGAAACAAGAATTGCTGGAACAGCGCTGGGGTTACGAGGTTTCTGGTAAGGTAGCGCTGGATGCTTATGGTTTCCCTATCGAACCGACTACTAAAAAAGAGGGAAAGCCTTCTTAGAATTTCATACGAATATAGAGGGAAATGGTGGGCGGTACTGGGATTGAACCAGTGACCCCTTGCGTGTCGAGCAAGTGCTCTACCGCTGAGCTAACCGCCCACATGGTCTTGCGGTAAGACTTAGTTTCTAGCGGAGCTATAGCTTAAATTCAAGTGAAATTTCTATTAGTTTTGTAAAATGTGATCGACTTCGGAGACGAGCTGCTTGAGGTGGAATGGCTTTGACAGCATTTTTGCGCCTTGTTGGGGCTTTTTATGCTTCATTGCGACGGCGGCAAAGCCTGTAATGAACATAACTTTGATATCAGGATGCCTATCCGTTGCGCGCTTTGAGAGTTCTACGCCATCCATGCCAGGCATTACAATATCTGTGAGGAGAAGGTCATATAGGCGTTGTTGCTCAGTCCCCATTTTCTCCAAGGCATCAAGGCCATCATGGCAGGCTTCGACTGTGTGGCCTGCTTTCGTCAATGTGCTGGAAATAAAGCTACGCATTGAGCTGTCGTCTTCGGCTAAAAGGATATGCGCCATTTGAAAACCCCCTTTGGCTATCATTCATCTATTTTAAAAATTTAACCAGAGTCAGTCTGGGTACATCAATGCTCTTCACAAGGTTGTTAACAGGGCTTATGATATTTTTAAATAATAAGAGGGTGCTTTATGGAGAATAATAACCACAACATTCAGGGCTTGATTGCCGATATAGGCGGTACAAATGCACGGTTTGCCTTAATAAAAAATGGCGAAATTAGCAATGAAGTGATCTTTAAATGTGACTCTTATGCGACATTTGATGCGGCGATTGAAGCTTATTTGAAGCAGGAGAGTTTAGAGGAAGCGCCAAAGAAGTTTTCTCTAGCAATTGCTGGCCCTGTGAATGGTGATGAAATAGCAATGACCAACCATGTTTGGTCTTTTTCCATCCATGCCTTAAAAGAAAAATTCGCTATCGAAACGCTTAATGTGATGAATGATTTTGAGGCTGTGGCCTTTGCCATTCCTTATATGCAGGACGAATTTTTGGAAAAAATTGGCGGCGGTGATGCTGTGGTGAATAAAAATAAGATTGTGATTGGGCCTGGAACGGGCCTTGGTGCGGCGATGTTGGTCGCGAAAGCTGATGGCAATGGATATGAAGTTGTTGGCGGCGAAGGCGGGCATGTCACAATGCCGGCCAGAACGCAGCGGGAATTTGATATTTTCCAGTATTTGGAGCATCACAAATACAGCCATGTGTCGGGCGAACGTGTGTGCTCAGGCAAGGGATTGCTGAATCTATACGATACGATCCGTATTATTGATGAGCGCATGGATCTACCAGCATTGTTGCCTGAAGAAATTACAAAAAAGGCCATGGAAGGCTCCTGTGCGGTATGCAAAGAATGTCTGGACCTCATGGTGGTGTTCTTAGGGCGATTAGCGGCGAATATGGCATTGATGATTAATGCCTATGGCGGTGTCTACATCGCGGGCGGGATTGCGCCGCAATTGATCGATTACATCAAACAATCGGATTTCCGCAAAGAATACTGGTCTAAAGGCCGGTATAAAGACTATATGCGCGCCATACCGACTTATGTGGTCACGCACCCTTATATCGCCTTCGAAGGCCTTAAGCACGATATTTTATATAGCTTCTGATTATCCTTGTATAAGGATGCCTGATAAAGTCCTGTCTTGTAGAACGTGCTCTTTTAACAGGACGAGCCAGCGTCGTAATCCCAACAGCAAAGTTCATCATATGGCGTTGTCGGACCCGAGCCTGGGGGGCATCCTGTGTTCGTAGCAAAACATGAGCATCCGCCGCCGCCGCCGCCGCCAGTGCCTGTGCCGCTACAGCTGGCATCGCTACCCCCACCAGAGCCCATACAACTCCAGCTATAATTAGTCACGCCAGTTCTTGGGTTCGGGAACGCAAAACCTTCTTGATATGTACCTGAGCTACAAGCAGCAGAGCCAGAAGGGAAGCCAGCAAGTATTGTACTGCCGTTAGCAGAGCCACATACCCCATTCACAGATGATGCGGATCTTGCGCGCTGACATGTGCCAGAATTCGGATTCCCGTTACAGCGCCACTGCCAGTAGCTGGCTGTATCGGAAAGATCAGTATAGGTCCCATAACTACATTGATTTGATGTCGGCTGTGACGATACAGCGCCGCCGCTGGCCGCAGAGCCGCAAACACCTGGTCTTGTTATTGCACAGGTGCCAGAGTTTGAGCCACCGTTCTGGCCATCACAGCGCCATCTGTATTGCGTGGTTGTATCAGAAATGGCACCGTCATTGGCTACACCCGCGCTACAAGCGTTACGTGATGCGTTATTACACACACCGTTAATTGGTGCGGCGGCTCGCGCGCGCTGACATGTGCTAGAGTTCGGGTTACCGTTACAACGCCACTGCCAGTAGCTTCCTGTGTCAGAAAGGTCTTGATACGTACCATAGCTACACTGGTTAGATGTCGGCTGAGATGTTACAGCGCCGCCGCTGGCCGCAGAGCCACATACACCTGGTCTGGTGATCGCACAGGTGCCGGAATTCGACCCGCCATATTGACCATCACAGCGCCATCTATATTGTGTTGTCGTGTCAGATATAGCACCATCATTGGACACACCCGCTGAACAGGCATTGCGTGTTGAATTATTACACACGCCATTGATGGGCTTGGGATACGAACAGGTACCAGAGTTTGAACCGCCATATTGACCGTCACAGCGCCATCTGTAATGTGTTGTCGTGTCAGATATAGCGCCGTCATTTGAGCTTCCTGCTGAACATAAATTGCGGCCAGAGTTATTACACACACCGTTGACTGGCTTGTTCTTATAGCATGTACCAGAATTAGAGCCGCCATATTGGCCGTCACAGCGCCAGCGCCATTGTGCCCCCGTGTCAGCGATGGCGCCATCATTTGCTGTGCCTGCGGCACAAAGGTTATTTGAAGCGCCTTCATTGGTGCAAACGCCGTTGACTGGCTTGTTCTTGTAACACGTGCCAGAGTTAGAGCCGCCGTATAGCCCATCACATCGCCAACGCCACTGCGCTGAAGTATCGGCTATTGCCGCATCATTGGCCGTGCCATCGTTACAAAGATTGTTTGAGCCGCCTTCATTGAGACATGCGCCATTAATATGGGTAGGGTTGATCTTACGCCAGTTTGAACCGTTACAGAATTCGAGCCATGTCGTATTACGTCTAATCTGGCCTGCATTACTACACCCGCCGTTATTAACACCGCTGTCCAGATTGCGCCATGTTGACCCATTGCAAAAACGGAGCTTTCCTCCGCTGAAATTCATTTGTCCTGCAGTACTACATCCACCTAGGGAGCCATAGTCTGGTGTATCAAATATAGTGCCATCAAAAATCTGGAAAGAGTTGCCGTTATTGCGCGTTTGTCCAGTTGTTTGTGCATCTGAAACCGTGTAGGGCACAAACAATAGTATAAATAATGACAATAAAAATGCGCGCAAAAGCATTAATTGTTCCTAATTAAATTACGAGCAGTATCTGTCGATACGTACAAATAGTCAATTGCATACGCTAAAGTATACAAAGTTTTAGTTAATATAGTATTGTTTTGAGGTTTTATATGTGTTGCGGCGCGGTATGAAATGCCATATTCGTGTCGTTTTACGTTTAGCATGATGCATCGGCATGAGGTTAAGCAAATAAAGCCGAGGAACAATCTGTGCTACTTGTTGTGAACAAGATAACCGTCTGCGTAGTAGGTGCTGTTGCCATCAACGCGCAGGTTGTAAACAGGCATCTTGCTTGGGTATCGGTCACGGCTTTCAATTGTCTCGATGACCATCTTTTCACCATTCTCTTTTGTAAGAACGTCACCAACTTTAAGAACATTCGGTTTGCCATACTGTTCTACGAAGTCGGCATTACGATTAATGGTCATTTCCGGATCAATTGCTTTCCAGACTTCTTCTGTCATGAAGGGGTGTTCTGCTGTGACAAAGAAGGCGCCGCCATTAAAGGCATAAAGCGTATTTTCTTCAAAATTATGAATGAGTACTTCTTCAACGATGTTTTGTGCGCCGTCCATGCCTTTCACACTTTCTCCAATGCTAATCTCTTCAATAGCTTTGAAGGAGCCATCACTCATAGAGACATAAGTTCCTGCTGCGAAACAACCGCCGCCTGCAATAGTTTTGCTACAACTTACGGAGTCGCCTGCATAGTTACATTTCCATGTACAGTTCATACCTTCTGTATTTGGGTTGTAAGCATCGGATACTGTACCCACGGTACATCCTGGAACACCTGCTCCAGCCACACAGTCAGTTGTTTTACATGATGGTGATGGTAGGCTGCTACAATCATTGCCACATATGCCATCAAATGTGTGAGCAGCACCACAATTCATTGTATAGACCGTGCCGCCACAACAGATGTGGTCACAAGCGTAGCCTGAGTAATTACCACAGCTATTATTAAACATTGTACTACCTGTTGGGCTTGTACATGTGCCGCCGCCACCGAAGGCACAGCTATTGCTGTTCGCACTCCATGTGCCGTTATTACAGGTGTAATTACAGCTTCCAGAGTATCCGCTTGCACATGATCCTGTGGAACCGCCGCTCGCTGTCGCACCCAATGAACAGTTACCAATTGTTGTCGCGCTACAGCTTGCTTTGTTCTTCGCACAAGTGCCGGAGTTTGAGCCACCGTTTTGGCCGTCACATCTCCAACGCCATTGCGCCGTTGTATCGGCAATGGCACCGTCATTTGATGAACCTGCGCTACACGCATTACGTGTTGCGTTGTTACATACGCCGTTGACCGGCGTTAAGGCACAGCTATTGCTGTTTGCACTCCATGCGCCATTATTACATAGATATGAACAGCTTCCAGAGTAGCCGCTTGCACATGAGCCTGTAGAACTGCCGCTGGCTGTAGCGCTTACAGAACAGTTGC
>PALX01000015.1 GCA_002710775.1 Micavibrio sp.
GGTGGTATGCGCGCATCTCACGGTGTATCAATTTCACACCGTGCACATGGTTCTACTGGTCAGTGTCAAGACCCTGGTAAAGTATTCAAGGGCAAGAAAATGGCTGGTCACATGGGTAATGTTCGTGTAACGACGCAAAACCTTAAAGTGGTTATGATTGATGTTGAAGAAGGTCTGATCCTTGTAAAAGGCGCTGTGCCTGGTTCAAAGAATGGCTGGGTTTATATTACAGATGCTGTTAAAAGAGCCTTTGATGGTGAACTTCCTTTGCCAGCAGGTTTGAAATCAGCGGCAACTCCAGCGAATCAAGATGACCAAGCGGCGGCTGAAACACCGATTGAAGAAACTGCCGCGGAAACAGTAGCGGAAGAAACAACAGCGGTTGAGACTCCTGCGACAGAAGAAACAAAAACAGAAGCACCGGAAGCGGAAGCGAAAACTGAAGCACCTGCTGAAGAAGCTAAGGCGGCTGAAGAGGAGACTAAATAATGAAACTCGCAGTTAAAACACTTGATAATAAAGCGGCTGGCGACATCACTCTTGATAAAGATGTGTTCGGCATTGAAGTACGCGGTGACATTATGCAACGTATGGTTAACTACCAGCTTGCAAAGCGTCGTGCTGGTAC
Organism: Micavibrio sp.; assembly: GCA_002710775.1. Lineage (GTDB taxonomy): Bacteria > Pseudomonadota > Alphaproteobacteria > Micavibrionales > UBA9664 > UBA9664. The sequence continues at coordinate 629 of PALX01000015.1, forward strand.
ACACAAAACAAAGACAGTCTCAGAAGTTTCTGGTACAGGTAAAAAGCCTTTCGCTCAAAAGGGCACAGGTAATGCGCGTGCTGGCTCACTTCGTCGTAACATTGACCGCGGCGGTGCGACAATGCACGGTCCAGTTAATCGCTCACATGCGATTGACCTGCCAAAGAAGCTTCGTGCTCTTGCGCTTAAATCAGCTTTGTCTGCAAAAGCAAAAGACGGCAAATTGATTGTTGTTGATGATGCAAAAGCAAAGACACACAAAACAAAAGACATGGCAAAAGCATTTGCTGGTTTTGGTTTTGACTCAGCGGTTATCGTGACTGGTGAAGAGATTGATGCAAACTTTGCGCGTGCGACAAATAACATTCCTCGTGTGGATGTATTGCCAAGCACAGGGGCGAATGTTTATGACATTCTTCGTCGTGACACATTGGTTCTTACAAAAGAAGCAGTAGAAAGCTTGACGAAAAGGTTGAAATAGCGTTATAAACACGCTTCGAATTTGAAGGAAAAAGAAGATGGCTACAAAAAAGGCAGAAATTAAAGAATGGATGTATGAAGTGGTTCGTGAACCTCTTATTACAGAAAAAGCAACACTTGGTTCTGAGCACGGTCAAGTAACATTCCGTGTTCCAATGAAAGCAAGTAAGCCAGAAGTTAAAGAAGCTGTTGAGGCGATCTTTGGTGTGAAGGTTAAGGCTGTAAACACATCTATTCAAAAAGGTAAAAACAAGCGTTTCCGCGGTATTTTGGGCCGTCGTTCAGATGCTAAGAAAGCGATTGTTACATTAGAGGCTGGCCAGACAATTGATGTAGGCGCGCCTTTATAAGATAAGGTTTTAGATTTTAACTATGGTGGTTCGCCGATAAGGAGCAAAAAAGGAAAAGAAAATGGCACTAAAAAAGTTTAATGCAATTACACCGGGTCAAAGACAGCTTGTTATTGTTGACCGTTCAGATCTTTGGAAAGGTAAGCCTGAGAAGACACTGACGGAAGGTAAGAACAAGAATGGTGGTCGTAACAATAAAGGTCACATTACAGCACGTCATCGTGGTGGTGGTCACAAGCAACGTTACCGTATCATCGACTTTAAACGTACAAAATGGGATGTAGAAGCAACAGTATTGCGTCTTGAGTATGACCCTAACCGTACATGTCACATTGCGTTGATTGAATACACAGATGGTGAAAGGGCATATATCCTTGCGCCGCAACGTCTTCAAGCAGGTGATAAAGTAATTGCAGGCGAGAAAACAGACGTTAAGCCTGGTAACTCTATGCCTATGAAAAACATGCCTGTTGGTACAATCATCCATAATATTGAGATGAAGCCAGGCAAAGGTGGTCAGATGGCGCGTTCGGCTGGTACATATGCTCAGCTTGTTGGTCGTGACCAAGGCTATGCACAGGTTAAGCTGGCTTCTGGTGAACTTCGCATGGTGCGCGGCGAGTGTGTTGCGACGATTGGCGCGGTTTCAAACCCAGAGCACTTGAACGAGAAAAAAGGTAAAGCTGGTCGTAACCGTTGGATGGGTCGCCGTCCTTCAGTACGAGGTGTTGTTATGAACCCGGTTGATCACCCACATGGTGGTGGTGAAGGCCGTACATCAGGTGGTCGTCACCCAGTATCGCCAACAGGTGTTTGTGCTAAAGGTGGCGTAACACGTAAGAACAAGAAGACGGACAAGTTTATTATCCGTTCACGTAAGAAGAAATAATAGGAGTATTTGATTATGGCACGTAGTTCATGGAAAGGCCCATTTGTTCACCCTTCACTTTTAAAGAAAGTGAAAGAAGCATCGGCTAGCGGTAAAAATGTTGTGATTAAAACATGGTCACGCGCTTCTGTTATTCTGCCGAATTTCGTAGGCATGACATTTGGCGTTCACAACGGCAAAAAATTCATTCCTGTTTTGGTTACAGACAACATGATCGGTCACAAGCTTGGTGAATTTGCGCCAACGCGTACATATTACGGTCACGGCGTTGACAAGAAGTCTAAGAAATAAGTTTTTTAATATAAGGTGAAATGAGATGAGCCAGAAACAAAATGCAAAAAGAACAGTTGAGAATGAAGCGATGGCTTTTTCTAAATATGTTCGTACAAGCCCGCAGAAACTAAATCTTGTGGCTGAGACAATTCGCGGTCTATCTGCTGAAAAAGCGCTGACTGACCTTGAGTTCTCTCCAAAGCGCGTAGCACAACACGTACGTAAAGTGCTTGAATCTGCGGTTGCAAACGCTGAGAATAACCACAATTTGGATATTGACCGTCTGTATGTTTCTGAAGCAACAGTAGGTAAAACATTGGTTATGAAACGTTTCCGTGCACGTGCCCGTGGCCGTGTTGGTCGTATCAAAAAGCCAATGAGCAACATCACGATTAAAGTTCGTGAGCGCGCAGAAGAAGAACAGGCATAAGTTAAGGATTTAAGGAGCAAATATGGGACAGAAAGTTAATCCAATTGGTTTAAGACTAGGTATCAACCGCACATGGGATAGCCGCTGGTATGCGGGTTCTGATTATGCGGATAAGCTTGTTGAAGATCTTACGATCCGTAAGTTCATCATGAAAGAGCTTAAGCCAGCCGGTATTAGCCGCGTTATTGTTGAACGTGCGGCTAAGAACACAACTGTGACTGTATATGCAGCGCGTCCGGGGATGATCATTGGTAAGAAAGGTGCGGATATTGAAACATTGAAGCGCAAGCTTTCTGAAATGGCGAGCGGTAACGTGTCATTGAACATCGTTGAAGTGCGTAAGCCTGAAGTTGATGCGAAATTGGTTGCTGAAGGTATTGCACAGCAACTTGAGCGCCGTATTGCTTTCCGCCGTGCGATGAAGCGTGGTGTTCAATCAGCGCTAAGATTTGGCGCAGAAGGTATTCGTGTGAATGTATCTGGCCGTTTGGGCGGTGCTGATATCGCGCGTACAGAGTGGTACCGTGAAGGCCGTGTGCCATTGCACACACTTCGTGCTGACCTTGATTATGGTACAGCCGAGGCCCTGACAACATACGGTATTATCGGTATTAAAGTTTGGATCTATAAAGGCGACATCATGGAAAATGACCCAATGGGCCGTGATAAGCGTTTGAACGAGCAAGCACCATCAGCGCCAAGAGGAGCTGGTAACTAAGACGAGTTATTTATTGAAGGTAGAAAACTATGTTACAACCAAAAAGAACTAAATTCAGAAAAGCGCATAAAGGCCGTATTCACGGCAATGCTAAGGGTGGTACAGACTTGAACTTCGGTTCAATTGGTCTCAAAGCTCTTGCGCCTGAGCGTATCACGTCACGTCAGATTGAGGCGGCTCGTCGGACAATGACACGTCATATCAAGCGTCAAGGTAAGGTTTATATTCGTATTTTCCCTGACACACCTGTTTCTAAGAAACCTCTTGAGGTTAGACAAGGTAAGGGTAAAGGGTCTGTGGAATATTGGGCGGCGAAAGTAAAGCCTGGTCGTATCATGTTCGAAATGGAGGGTGTTCCATTGGATATTGCAACAGAAGCACTACAGCTTGCTGCATCAAAGCTACCGATTAAAACAAAGATCGTTACGCGTGTCGGTGAACCGGCATAAGGACTTGGAGAAAGAATTATGAAAGCAGAAGAACTAAGAACAAAATCACAAGATGAACTAAAGAAGTTCGTTCTTGATGGTCGTAAAGAGCAATTCAATATGCGTTTCCAAAAGGCGAATGGCCAGTTGGAGAACACTGCACAACTACGCACATTGCGCCGTGATATCGCGCGTGCAAAGACTGTTGCAACTGAATTGGAAAAAGGAATTGTAGCTAAGGCGCCTAAGGCTGAGAAAAAAGCACCAGCGAAAAAAGCGGCGCCTAAAAAAGCTGCAGCGAAAAAGACAACAACTAAAAAAGCAGATAAATAGAGGACTTTAGAGAGATGCCAAGACGTGTATTAGAAGGAACCGTTGTTAGTGCTAAGCAAGACAAAACAGTAACTGTTTTGGTTGAGCGTCGTACAATGCACCCGGTTTATAAGAAATATTTGAAGAAATCTAAAAAGTTTGCCGCTCATGATGAGAATAATCACTACAAAGAAGGTGATCAGGTAAGTATCGTTGAGACTCGTCCGATCTCTAAAAACAAGAGCTGGGCAGTTCTTGTTGACGGTAAAGAAGTGAGCGCACCGAAAAAAGAAGAAAAAAAGGTTGCAAAGGCACCTAAAAAGGATGTAAAAGAGACAACCGCTAAGAAAGCTGAGCCTAAGAAGGCTGAAAAAGAAGCTAAACCAGCGGCTAAGAAGACAACAACTGCTAAAAAAGCTGCACCTAAGAAAACTGCGGCGAAAAAAGAGACAGCTAAGAAGGATACTAAAAAGTAGTAGAAGGAAAATAAAATGATACAGATGCAAACGGTCTTAGACGTTGCGGACAATAGCGGCGCAAAAAAGGTACAGTGCATCAAGGTTCTCGGTGGGTCTGCAAAGATGTCCGCGAACATTGGTGAGCAAATCGTTGTTTCAGTTAAAGAAGCATTGCCGCGTGGCCGAGTCAAAAAAGGTCAAGTTCTTAAAGGCGTAATCGTCCGTTCAAAAACAGGTTTAAAACGTCATAACGGTGAATTAATCCGTTTCGACACAAACGCAATCGTTCTTGTTAACAATAACAAAGAGCCATTGGGTACACGTATCTTTGGCCCGGTAACACGTGAGTTGCGCGGCGAAGGCTACATGAAAATCATTTCATTGGCATCGGAGGTTCTATAATGACTGCTCCTAAAGTAAAAATTAAAAAAGGTGACACAGTCATCGTTAACACTGGCGCAAACAAAGGTGCTAAAGGCGAAGTTCTTAAAGTTCTTCCTGCTGAAGGCCGCGTATTGGTTCAGGGCGTGAACATGAAAGTTCACCACAATAAGCCAACGCAAACAAGCCCAGGCGGTATTGAGCGTAAAGAAGGCTTCTTGCATATCTCTAATGTGTCAATTCTTGACCCTAAGACAGATAAAGCAACACGCGTTGGTTATAAAACGCTTGAGAATGGTAACAAGGTTCGTGTGGCCCGCGGGTCTGGCGAAACTCTAGATTAATAGGTGAGATATTATGAGTGCGAATAAAAAAGAATATACACCACGCCTTGAAGCTTTTTATCAAGAAACGCTAAGAAAGCAGTTGATTGAAAAGCTAGGCTGTAAAAATGAACTTGAAGTGCCTAAGTTGGACAAAATTGTTCTTAACATGGGTGTTGGTGATGCTGTTGCTGACCGTAAGCACATTGAACATGCTGTTGCTGAATTGACAGCTATTGCAGGTCAAAAAGCTGTCCCAACATATGCCAAGAAATCTATTGCGACATTTAAAGTACGTGATGGTATGGCGCTTGGGTGTAAAGTTACGCTTCGCCGCGAGAAGATGTATGAATTTATGGATCGTCTGGTAAATATTGCTTTACCACGTGTTCGTGACTTCCGCGGTATCTCTGCGAAAGCGTTTGATGGTAATGGTAACTACTCTTTGGGTATTAAAGAACACATCGTGTTCCCTGAGATTGATTACGATAAAGTTGCAAATATTCGTGGTTTGGATGTTGTTATTTGTACAACAGCAAAAACTGACGATGCTGCAAAAGAACTGCTAGACGGCTTTAGCATGCCGTTCAAGAAATAAGAGGAAAAGGTTTAAGACATGGCTAAAAAATCAATGATTGCTAGAGATGTTAAACGCGAAAAAATGGAACGTAAGTTCCGTGCACGTCGCGAAAGACTTCTTGCTATCCGTAATGATAAAGATGCAAGCCCTGAAGAACGTTTCAAGGCACAGCTTAAATTGGCTAAGCTTCCACGTAACTCTGCACCTAATCGCCAGCGTAACCGTTGTGCGCTAACAGGTCGCCCACGTGGTTACCATGGTCGCTTTAACCTTTGTCGTGTTCAACTTAGAGATCTAGCCAGCAAAGGAGAACTTCCTGGCGTAACGAAGTCTAGCTGGTAAGAGGAGAAAAAGAAAATGTCATATAATGATCCTATTGGAGATTTGTTTACACGTTTGAGAAACGCACAGTCAGCTGGCCATGCGTCTACAGTAACGCCTGCATCTAAATTGCGTGCGAGCATTCTGGACGTGCTTAAAACCGAAGGGTATATCCGCGGTTATAATGCGGGTAAAACAGAAGAAGGCCACAGCATCTTCACTGTTGAGCTTAAATACTTCGAAGGCGAGGGCGCATTCAAAACATTGAAGCGTGTATCAAAGCCAGGCCGTCGTGTTTATTCTAAAGTAAATGATCTTCCTCGTGTGCACAATGGTTTGGGTATTTCGATTGTATCGACACCGCATGGTGTGATGCCAGACTATAAAGCACGTAACGAGAACGTTGGTGGTGAAATTCTAGGACAAGTGTTCTAAGAAAAGATAAGAATAAGGAATTGATGAAATGTCACGTATTGGAAAATTACCTGTTGAGATCGTAGATGGTGTTACAGCTACTATTGATGGTCAAAACATTACAGTTAAAGGCCCTAAGGGTGAGCTTTCTTTAACAGCCCATGATGAAGTAGCTGTGAAGCAAGTAGAAAACACACTCGTTGTTGAGCCTCTATCAAAAAGCAAGTTTGGCCGCGCGATTTGGGCAACAACACGTGCATTGCTTCAGAACTTGGTTATTGGCGTGACTGAAGGCTATCAAAAAGTTCTTGAATTGAAGGGTGTTGGTTACCGTGCAAACTTACAAGGTAGTGAGCTTGTTATGCAGCTTGGTTATTCACATGATGTAAGATTCCCAGTGCCTCAAGGTATTTCTATTAATGTTGACAAGCAAACTGTCGTAACGATCAGCGGTATTGATAAACAGCTTGTCGGTGAAACTGCAGCAAATATCCGTAAGTGGAGAGAGCCAGAGCCATATAAAGGTAAAGGTATTAAATATGCTGATGAACGTATTATTCGTAAAGAGGGTAAGAAGAAGTAATGACTAAGAGACTTACAAATAAAGACAGACGTAAATTCCGCGTACGTAACAAGATTCGTAAGCTTACTGTTAAAACAGGCAAGCCACGTCTATCTATTCACCGTACAAATTCAGGTATTTATGCGCAGGTGATTGATGACCTTAAAGGTGTGACACTGGCCGCAGCGAATACAACGGAAGCAGACATCAAAAAGTCTGTTAAAGGTAATGGCGGTAACACAGAAGCGGCAACAACAGTTGGTAAACTAGTTGCTGAACGCGCTAAAAAAGCAGGTGTTACAGAAGTAATTTTTGACCGTAGCGGTTTCCTATATCACGGACGTGTTAAGGCTTTGGCTGATGGCGCGCGTGAAGGTGGCCTGGTATTCTAAGTCGAATAAAGAAAGTGTAAGGAAAAGAGTATGGCTCAGACACAAGAAAGAAACATTAAAGACCAAGAAGACGAGGTTGTTGAAAAGCTCGTTGGTGTTAACCGTGTGGCGAAAGTTGTTAAAGGTGGTCGTCGCTTCGGTTTCGCTGCCCTTATGGTTGCTGGTGACACAAAAGGTCAAGTCGGCTTTGGTAACGGTAAAGCAAAAGAAGTGCCAGAGGCGATGAGAAAAGCCTCTACGGAAGCACGCAAAACGATGTTCCGTGTTCCTCTTCGTGAAGGCCGTACAATTCACCATGATGTGGTTGGCCGTTTTGGAGCAGGTAAAGTTGTTCTTCGTTCAGCACCTGCTGGTACCGGTATTATCGCTGGTGGTCCGATGCGTGCCGTATTTGAAGCTCTTGGTATCCAAGATATCGTTGCGAAATCTATCGGTACATCTAACCCATACAACATGGTAAAAGCTACATTTGACGCTTTGCAGAAAATTCAAAGCCCTCGTCAGATTGCGGCACGTCGTGGTGTGAAAGTTAGCGAAATCATCAAGCAACGCGAGATGGCTGGTAGCACAGGTAGTGTTGATGCGGCAGTTGTAGCTGCGGCTGAGAAAGAGGAGAACTAAAAATGGCTGAAGAAAAGAAAACAACAGCTAAGAAGGCGCCTGCTAAAAAGGCAGCTCCTAAGACAGAAGCTAAAACAGAAACAAAAGCGGCGCCAAAAGCTAAGAAGCCTGCTGGTAAAACAATTACTGTTACGCAAATCGGTTCTCCGATTGGCCGTCAGGCATACCAGCGTGCAACATTGATTGGCCTTGGTTTGAATAAGAGACACCGTACACGTGTATTGGAAGATACACCATCTGTACGCGGTATGATTAACAAAGTTAGCCACTTGGTTAAAGTTGAAGACGCTGCATAAGCGCTAAAAAGATAACTATAAGGAAGTTTGATATGAAACTGAATGAATTATCACCATCTGAGGGTTCTGTACACGCTGGAAGACGTGTTGGCCGCGGTATCGGTTCTAGTAAAGGTAAAACTGCTGGTTCTGGTCACAAAGGTCAAAAAGCACGTAAAGGTGTTGCAATTAACGGATATGAAGGCGGTCAAATGCCTCTATATATGCGTATGCCAAAGCGTGGTTTCAATGCTTGGAAGCCGACAAAGTTGAACAGCGTTTCAATTGACCGTCTTCAAAAAGCGATTGACGAGAAGAAATTTGATGCAAAGACAGAAGTAACTGCTGAAACACTAAAAGATGCTGGCGTGATTACACGTGTGCGTGACGGTGTTAAAATCATTGGTAATGGCGAATTGAAAGCAAAATTGACTTTCAAAGTAGCTGGTGCTTCTAAAGGTGCATTGACTTCAATCGAAAAGGCTGGCGGCTCTGTTGAGATCGTTGAAGTGAAAAAGCCTGAGACAGTTGATGGTAAATTGCCTAAGAAAGAGAAAAAAGAGAAGAAAGCGCCTGCTAAAAAAGCGGCGAAGAAGTAATCTCTTTTAAGATTTAAGAATTTAAAAGCGGCGCTTTATGCGCCGTTTTTTTGTGGGATGGTTTATGGCATACTAGGCCTTGGAGTGAATGACACATGATACATATTCTTTTTATAGCATTAGGCGGGGCGATTGGTGCAGTCCTTCGGCATTTGGCCAATGGCGCGGCTTTACGGATGGCTGGTCCAGAGTTTCCATATGGGACGTTAAGCGTTAATATCATAGGAAGCTTTGCCATGGGGCTGTTTATCGCATGGCTTGTAACACATGAACCACAAAGCGCAAATTTGCGGGCTTTTGTAAGTGTTGGGCTCTTAGGGGCGTTCACGACATTCTCCACATTCTCCTTGGATACAATAACATTGATTGAACGCGGGGCGCTGACTCAGGCAACACTGTATATTATGGCGTCTGTCATGATCGCGATTGTTGCCTTATGGGCCGGGCTTGTACTGGGAAAGGCTGTGCTGTGAAACAGATATTTATTTTAGGTTCCAGTAATGCATTTGGTGTCGGCGGCGAAAATGGTGGCTGGGCGGATAAAATTAAGAAACATTACCAGAAAAAAATGTATCAAGAGAGCGGTTTAGGAGAAATATGCCAGATATATAACTTTTCCAAACCTGGTGCGACGGTTGGTTTTGTACTTGATACTTATCCTGATCAGTTAAAACATTATGGCATTAAAGGACAAAAGGTAGCTATAGTATCTGTTGGTGGCAATAATGCGAAAGCAGAGAATACAAAAGACAATTATGTAAGTTCTGTTGAGAAGTTTGAACAGCAAATGGGACAGCTTTTTGATAAACTTAATCAAGATTTTGATGATGTGATGGCCTTGGGGTATAGATTTTATGACGAGACGAAAACGTTGCCCAAAAGTAATCCTATGACGGGTGGTTGTTCGTTTTTTGGAATGAGCGAACGCAAAAATTTAATAGTGTCTTGAAAGATGTTTGTGTTCAGAAGAACGTGGAGTTTATTGACTTTGATATGAATGAGGATGAATGGGTTAAGACATGCTTATACGCTGATGGTCTTCATCCCAATGACAACGGGTATGATCTTATGGCAGATGCCGTGGTCGGTGCCTTGAAAAAGAAAGAGATGTTTTAAATGGCATATCAACCAGTAAAAGTGAAAGCAGATGATGATGGACAGCGCCTTGATCGCTGGCTTAAGAAACATTATCCGCATACAGGCTTTGCAGCGGCGCAAAAAGCGATTCGTAAAGGGGAAATCCGTATTGATGGAAAACGTGCGAAGGCGGATAGTCGCCTTGAAAAAGGCAATGAGCTCCGCTTGCCGCCTATTTTCCATGAGAGACCTAAAGGTGGATCTGTAGCCCAAAAGAAAGAGAAGTCACATAGTCTCAAGAAAGAGGACATTGACTTCATTCGTTCTTTAGTCGTGTATCAGGATAAAGATGTCATTGTGCTGAATAAGCCCTCAGGGCTAGCCACACAAGGCGGAACAGGCATTAAGCGTCATGTTGATGCGCTCCTCGATGGCTTAAAGCAAAAGGAAGAGGACCCAAGGCCTAAGCTTGTTCATCGTTTGGATAAAGACACATCAGGTTTATTGGTGCTCGGTAAGACACCCGACAGCACACGCTATTTAATGGAGGCCTTCAAAGGCCGTGATGTGAAGAAAATATATCTGGCTGTCACAATGCCAGCCCCTAGGCAAGCTGAAGGCGAAATACGCGCCGGCCTCGTTAAAACAGAAGGCGGACATGAACGAACAATTGTCGATGATGAGAGTGGGAAATCAGCACGCACAGCCTTCAAAGTGTTGGATAAGGCAGGCAAGGAAGCCGCGTTGGTGGCTTTTGCACCGCTCACAGGAAGGACGCACCAGATCCGTGTTCATGCGGCTGATGTGCTTGAGACACCTATTTTAGGCGACTTTAAATACGGTTTTTCTAAAGAAGCACTGATGGATACGCCGATAGAAAGAACGCTGCACCTTCATGCCCATATTTTGGAAGTACCCAAACCAAAAGGGGGAATGTGGCAATTCTCTGCCCCTTTGCCTTCTCACATGAAAAAGACAAATGACTTTTTTGGCTTTAGCTATGACATCGAAGCTCTTGATGGATTGCTCTGATACGGCTAGTATAGCTCTTGAGAAAACATTCCGTAGCTAAGGGCAGATATTGCATGAAAATTATTGAAGATCTTCGCCGTGATCGCCAATTTCAAATTGCACTTGGTGCAACGCTCGTCCTTCTCATGGTCGTCTTGTTTATTTTCGGCAGCAATGCCTCTTATATGGAAAGCGGTCAGGGCTATTACTTTATGGCTGTTTGCGCCGGTCTTGGCTTGTTGTTTTGGGGCATGAAAGCTTTTCGGTTTGTGATTATTATTCCGGCCATTCTTGTGATTGTCAGCGCGCTCACCGTTAGTGTACTGAAATTTGAATGGCGCAAAGCCTATATCGAAAAGGCTGAGGCTGGTCAGCCGTTTATGTTTGAAGAATATATCGACGGCTATCCGACATTAGAACAATATATTAAGGCCAGCTTTTTTGGCGGTGAGAACTGGATCGGCTTCACCCGTATTTGTGCAGAACCGGCAGAGGCAGGACTGTCTTATCCGCCTCTTTGCTCTGACCTGCAACAAATCGAAGCAGAATTTGGCTTGGATATGAAAGATATCGTGCAAAAGCATTACATCAAAATGAAGCGCACGGCACAGCGTATTTCCAGCGGACGTTTGAAGGATAAGAAGCGTTATCAGCAATGTATTGATAGTGGACAATGTGTGATTGTACCTCTATTGCCTGCGGGTGTAGACCCGGAGCGTCTCTCCGGTAATGATTATGGCGAAATTCGCCGCGCTTTCTGGTCTCTCATTGATGATGAGAAAATGAACAATACCGTCTGTAACCAAATGAAGCTTTGCCGCATTCTCGTTGAGATGAAGGCCTTGAAAGAATCAAGCTTTTAGGCTATTCCTTCCCCCATGAAAAGATTTTATAAAGACGTCACGATTGCGCCTGTTGTCGGTTTGGCTGAAGCTGAGCAAGAATTTCAGATATTGTTGGATGGTAAGCCAATGAAAACGCCAGCTAAGGAGAATCTGGTTCTTCCTAACGAAGCGATGGCTCAGTTGATCGCCGATGAATGGCAGGCTGTTGAGAAGGACAGCGAAATTGACCCAGCCAAAATGTATCATACCCAAGTCGCTGTTACGGCGCAGGATTATGTGTCGAAGAACAGGATGGACATCCAAAGTGTAATCATGCGCTACCTTGATACGGAATTGATGTGCTATCACACGCCTGAGCCGCCTGAAATGGCAAAGCATCAGGCTGAGCACTGGACGCCGCATCTAGGATGGTTTGAAAAGGAAATGAGCATTACATTGCCTGTGAAGCAAGGGCTGGATGTGCATCGTCCTTCGGATGAAGACTACAAAAAAATCGTAGATTTCATGGAAACGCTGGATATGTACCACTTTTCTTTGTTCCAAATGCTCGTATCCATGACAGGTTCGATTGTCCTTGCATGCGCTTTTGTGAAATCGGCGCTGTCAGCCGAAGAGATATTCAAACTTGCAAAGCTGGAAGAGCTATTCTATATCGATTTTCATGATTTGGAACAGCACGGTCCGGACCCTATTCAGGACAAATCATTCACGCAGCTCAAAGCGGAACTTGCGGCTTGCGAATCCTGTCTGAAAACCCTGCATATTAACGAATAATTAGCCGTTTTTTTGTACAATTTGCTTATGGGTGTAGGAAGGCGAATAGCCCCTCTCGTTATGGCATTTTCACAAGTTGCCGCTGTTATTGGTGGCGCAGGGCCTGCGCATGCGGAAAACAGCCGCGAAGTCAGCGCTGATTCAAAAACAATTTATATGGCTGAAATAGAGCAGGATACAGGATTCCATGAACATTGGGCCGCATTGAAGAGTGCGATTGAAGATCACGGCTATACGGTTGTTACCCCTGAGGTTGACCATGAGGAAAACCCTATGGTTTATTGGACAAGAGATAGCTATGTTGAGGTGGACGGACATGCTTTATTGCCAGATGCGCGGGTATATAAACAAAATGTATCGGCCTGCGATGAGGAAGATGCCGCAGAGTGTAGTTCTGCTGATGAAGCATTTCTTGAGAGCACTAAAAATGAATATGTGGCACGCACGGAACAGACAGCGCGATTCATGAAAGAGAAAGGAATAGATGCGGAAGTGATTTCCGGGCATTGGTTCGAAGGTGGCAATGTTATATTGCACGAGAAAAGCAAAACTGTCTTTCTTGGTGTGCCTGAATGGGCTGACAAAGAAACAGCCGAGGTACTTGCGGTCAGGGTTTCTGAAATAAAAGGGGAAGCGTGGTCGGGGGTGGCTGTTCCACTTGAAGATGACGGTTACTTCTATCATCTGGATACGTTTATGTCAGATGAAATGAATGATGGCTCTGTCTTATTTTACGCAGATGCAACAGATGAATCTACAGCGCGATTAATTGAAAGTAAGATTTTAGCTTCGGGCGGTGAAGTTTATCAATTGTCATCAGATGAAGCTAATGCCAGACAAAGTAATTTCTTAGAGCTCGATACGCATAGTGTCATCATGATTGACGAAAATGAGCGTATTCAATCTATTTTGGAAAGCAAGGGCTATGAAGTTTCGACGCCAGGTCAAAAAGGTATCGACAAATATGAATGGAGTTGGTCGGGACCGCGCTGTCAGACGAATAAGTTCCCAGGAATAGGATAAATATTAGCGTTGTGCTATAGCCAGCTACGTAGTCCTTTAGGCGCTGTTCCTTTGGAGGCGGCCATTTGTCCTTTAAGAATACGGTAAAGGAAGAATAATACTGTCGGGCCGAAAGCAATCAACAAAACATAGATAATAAGAGGCTGGTTCATAGCGATGAAGCGGTCTTGTAGTGCATAGATTTCTTGTTCGCTCATGGGGACGTATTGACCTGTCGTCACCATTTCGATAACGGTCATATCAAAACGCGGCGCGCCATAAAAATACGCGACTGTCATGCAAATCATCATATAGAGAGAGCCAAGCCATAGAGTGCGAATGAGATAGATCATATGATTGCGAACTAGAGAATCTTTAGGCGATGTCATTTTGTAAAAATAAACATATATTAGAAAAAATATAGCAAGGCCAAAGCTCACAATAGCAAGCATGCCAACGGGGTAACAACTGGTGAGGATTGTCATAAAGAAGATTAGATAACCCATAAAAATTTTGATTTGATCACCCATCGCTATTTTCCGTCTTTCTTGTCTTCTTTGTTTACTCTTTATTCTCTTCTGCCGAAAAGCTTTTCAATATCTTTTAATTCTAGCTCAACATAGGTCGGACGGCCATGGTTACATTGGCCAGAGAAAGGGGTTTCTTCCATTTGGCGGAGCAGGGCGTTCATCTCATCTAAGTTGAGACGGCGGCCAGAGCGGATAGAACCATGACAGGCCATAGATGAACAAACTTCGAAAAGGCGCTCTTCTAGGCCTTTGACGCTGTCCAGTTCGCGTAGTTCGTCTACGAGGTCAAGGATAAGTCCCTTAATATCTGCCTTATTGCCCAGCAGGGTTGGAATCTCCTGTACAGAGATGGAGTTTGGGCCAAAGCTTTCAATAACGAGACCCATGGCATCCAGCTCTTTTTTGCGCTCCATCAGTGAGGACGCATCATCTGTATCCATCTCGACAATTTCAGGGATAAGCAGGCTTTGGCGCTTTACGCCCTCTGCCGCCATCTGTGCTTTTATCTTTTCATAGACGAGACGCTCATGCGCTGCATGTTGGTCTACGATGATGAGGCCATCCGCTGTTTGGGCAACGATATATGTTTCATGAAGCTGTGCGCGGGCACTGCCTAATTTATACTGTGTTTGCTCTTGTTGTGGCTGTGCCATATCTGGCGTTGATGGCGCTATAGAGTCCTCATATCGTGTCGTAGGCGCCCAGCTATCAAGGACAGCTTGCGCCGCACCTGTTGGCAGGGATGTACTGGCAGGGCGGTGGAAGAAACCGCCAGCATTGCTATGGGGAGGTGTGGACGGGGATTGTCCGAAATCTTGACCGAAGTTCTGGTTCACAGCCACATGCGGTTTAAAAGCGCTTAAAGTATCGCTGGCGACAGTTGTAGAGGCTGTCTGGCTGTTTGTATGAATGGCGTGTTGAAGGGCAGTGATGATCAGGCCGCGAATTTTCTGGGCGTCTCTGAACCGTACTTCCGTCTTAGCAGGGTGCACATTGATATCAACATCTTCATATGGCAGGTCGAGGAAGAGGGCGACCATAGGGTGCCTGTCTCTATGCAAAACATCTGCATAAGCGGCGCGGATACAGCCGATGATAAGACGATCTTTCACAGGGCGGCCATTGACGAACAGATATTGATGCTGTGCGTTGCCGCGGTGATGAGTAGGCAGACTGGCAAAACCTGTAAGCCTTGCTTCGCCGCGTTCAATATTGATCTCCATTGCGTTATCTTGGAACTCTTTGCTCATAATAGCAGAGAGGCGTGCAAGGCGGTTATCCAGCATATCACCATTGAGGCGCGGATATTTGAACATGGTTTTATCATGATGCTTTAAGGTGAAGCCGATATCAGGATAAGCCATGGCAAGTCTGAGCAGGACATCTTTGACCGCCAAGTATTCTGAACGATCTGTCTTCAAAAATTTGAGCCGTGCCGGCGTGGCATAGAATAAATCGCGTACTTCAATACGTGTGCCTTTTTGCCGAGCGGCGGGCATAATATCGCTTTTCTTGCCGCCTTCAATATCGATACGATGGGCTTCTCCGTTCTGGGCCGTTGTAATACGCATGCGTGAGACAGCGCCGATAGATGGTAGAGCTTCACCGCGGAAACCAAGGCTGGCAATATGAGTCAGATCATCATCCAATAGTTTGGATGTGGCGTGCCTGTCTGTAGCCGCGGCCAAATCACTTGCAGACATGCCGATCCCGTCATCATCAATGATGATCAGGCTTTTGCCGCCATGGTTGAGGGATATATCAATGCGTGTCGATCCTGCATCAATCGCATTTTCGACAAGTTCTTTCACCGCCGCCGCTGGGCGCTCAATGACTTCACCAGCGGCAATCTGGTTAATCAGTGTTTCTGGTAGATATCGTATGGCCATAGACGGACTCTGCGCTAGTTTAGCGTTAAACGCAAATAAACAGCGTGTTTGAGGTGTTTAAAGCCGTGGATAGAAGCAAAATAAAAAACGTTTTAACGGATAGCTTTGTCGATATTACATTTATCCAAAACGGTATCTGTCAGGATCGCATCCTTTAATATCGTATTGGTAAGATCTGCCCCTGTCAGGTCAGCACCCGCAAGGTTAACACCTGTCAGATCAGCTCCTGTTAGGTTAGACTCACGTAACACGGCTTTTTCCAAACTAACCGGCATTTGTTTTCCTGAGAACTGAAGCGGTTTTAAATTAGCGTGTGCAAAATTTGAGTTACTCATATTACAGTGCCTGAATGAAGAGCCACGTAAATCTGCCGCTGTTAAGTCACAATTGGAAAAATCGCTGCCGATCAAAATAGAACTTTGTAATTGTAGGCGGCTAAGGTCCATGCCTGAGAAATTACATTGGGTGGCTTTCAGCGCCGTCAAAGGAAGCTTCTTAATATCACCGACCTCTCTGAAGTCTTTTTCTTTAACGCCCAGTCTTTTACCGATTTTACCAGCACTGTTAATGAAAGAGATGTGATCGGAGAGCTGATCATATAAAGACCGTTCGCCGTCATATAGCTCACTGTGACTGTCTTCTTGGCGAATGGCGTCTTTGAAGGACGTTTCCTTATCTGTTTCTACCCATTCTAGGTTTGCGCCTGATAAATTAGAGCGTTCCAATGTCGCAGCGCGTAAATCTGAGCCCGTCAGGTCAGCTTTTGATAGATTTGTTTCGTTGAAATTAGCTTGCCTGAGGTCAGCGTCAATCATGGAAACTCCAGACATATCCGCGCCTGAAAAGTCCGCGGAGAAGGCTTTTACGCCTTTGAAATTAGAATTAACGATAGAAGAGCCTTGAAACGAAGTGCTTACAATAGATTCGCCGCCATCGCGCGTCATATCGCTTGTTTGCCCTCGCACGCCTTTTGCTTTTTCCATCAAGCGTCCTTCGCGCATATCGACAGAAGAAAAATCTGTACGGTTGATGGTCGCATTGGCGATGTAAGCACCGCGAAAATCGGCGCGTTTGAAGCTGGCCGCTGTCAAATTACTTTCCCGCATATCGCAGGCGTAGAAATTTGTGTGGTCAAAGTTGCATCCAGTTAAATCTGCGCCAACAAAGCTGGATCCTGCAAAATCGGCGCCTGATAGGTCGGCACCATGAAAAGAAAGTTTATCGAGAATTTTAAACTGTAAGACACAACGCTTACCGCCAGGCATGCCTTTGTTATATTTCACATGCAGTTTAATAATCTCGTCAATCTGAGCTTGCGTAAGCTTTGAATTATCGTCTTCTGTCATATTCCCCTTTGACCCTTTCCTAAGAGCCAGATAGCCAAATAAAAGCGCAACACACTATTATCTGTATAAAAGATTAATAAAGACTAAATCTTACACAGCCCTTTAAGGTGCGCTGTTGAAGGGTCAATTGTATCAGCATCATTGTTTTCTGCCAAAAGATTTTTAGCCATTGCTTTGCCAAGCTCAACACCCCACTGATCAAAGCTATTGATTTGCCACAATATGCCTTGAACAAAGGTCTTGTGTTCATATAGCGCGATAAGCTGGCCTAGATGATAGGGGGTTAGTTCGGGTAGTAATAATGTTGTGCTTGGGCGGTTGCCGCTGAATGCTCTGTACGGTTGATCTTCAGGGGCTCGCTTACCCAGCATTAGCGCTTGGGACTGGGCAATCATATTGGAAAGCAGTATTTTATGATGCTCTGTATATGGATGATCGGGGTTAACCACGCCGATAAATTCACAAGGTGTAATCATCGGGCTTTGATGTAGATGCTGATAGAAGGCGTGCTGACCGTTTGTACCGGGCTGGCCGAACACTACTGGTCCGGTAGGGTAGCTTACAGTGAACCCATCTTTAGTGACGGCTTTGCCATTAGATTCCATATCCAGCTGTTGCAGGTATAAGGGGAAATACTCAAGACGTTGGTCATAGGGAAGGCAGGCAAGAGCTGGAAAGCCAAGGAACGTGTCGTGCCATAGCCCCGTTAGCCCCATTAATACAGGGATGTTTTCTTTTAAGGGAGCCTGCTTGAAATGCTCGTCGATATTGCGCGCGCCTTCTAAAAGTTGCGAAAATGCTTCAAAGCCTAACCCCAGTGCTAAAGATAGCCCAATAGAGGACCACAGGCTAAACCGTCCACCGACCCACTCTTCGAAGGGGAACATATTCTGTGCCTCGATACCAAAGGCATTAACCGCATTCATATTGGTGCTTAAGGCGATGAAATGATCTTTCACAGCCAATCCTTTTTCTGTGATCCAGTTTTTGGCTGTATGAGCATTGGTGAGTGTCTCAATCGTAGTGAATGTTTTGGATGCTACGATAAATAGTGTTGTTTCAGGGGTACATTCACCCAGAACGCGTTTTAGGTCATGACCATCTATATTCGCAACATAGTGAACATTTAAGCCCGTTTTACTTTGGTCCTTCAGTGCGTGATAGACCATACGCGGCCCAAGGTCTGAGCCACCGATGCCGATATTGACGATGTCTTTATATTTGCCTGATTTATGGGTGCTTTCGCAAAAACGCTGCATCTTAGCGAGGGCATTTTCAACTTCATCTCTAGGGGGATTGGCACGGAGCGCGGTATGCAATACAGCCCGATCTTCTGTGTTGTTAATGTGTTCTCCGGCAAACATTTTATCGCGCCATTGTTCAAGCTCGGCTTCTTCGCATAAGAAAAGGAGTAAATCCAGAGCGCGTTTATCCATCAAGACCTTGGAAGCGTCATAGGTTATGCCTTCATGCTGAATAGAAAATTGTGAAAGTCTGTCTTCTTCTGCCTCGAAGAAAGACGTGATAGAGGCTTCTTTTATTTGTTTGGCATGTTGTGTAAGGCTCAGCCATGTAACGGTGTTATTCAGCATCTGGCAATTCCTCGATGAGCTGATATTGATAGCCTTCTGGCAAAATGGGCTGGCCAACCATGATAGTGAGCGGCGCTACATTGAATAATTTGCGGGCAACGTTTTGGACGTCTTCTTTTGTGACAGCCATAATTTTAGCTTCACGCTGATCTAAATAATCGCTAGGGAGGTCATCAATTTGTAGTCCCAGCAGGATACTGGCGATAGAATCGTTGGAGGTTAGTTGCAAGGGCATTGAGCCAATCAGGTAATTCTTGGCATCGTTCATTTCCTGATCTGTGGGGCCTTCATTTTTCATGTCTTCGATGATTTTTTCGGTAATACGAATAATGTCAGCCATATTCTCATGATCCGTTGAGGTGGAGACAGAGATGCTCGGTGCATGGTCTAAGGTGTTGAGTCCCGAATATATGCCATAGGTGAGGCCGCGCTTTTCGCGTATTTCCTCGGTTAGGCGAGAGCCGAACCCTGCGCCGCCTAAAATATGATTCATGACCATCGCGGCGTAAAAATCATCATCACTGCGGTTGACGCCATCCCATGTCATAGTGACGAAGCTTTGCGGAATATCCAAGATATAAACAAAGTTTGTTTCCTTGTTTTGGATGGATATTTCTTGGACATCTTGCTTGTCGGCCTTTTCAGGTAAATTTTTAAAGATCAGATCTAGAACGAGTGAAAGCTCGCTAGGGCTGATATCTCCTGTCACGGCTACAACCAAATTTTCTTTTGTAATTTTTTCTGCTGCCATTGTTTTTAAATGAACGGGTGTGATGCTCGCCATAGAGCTAAGACTGCCGCCACTGTTTTTAGCATAAGGGTGTCCTTCATAGGCTTTATCATTTGTTAGGCGGGCTGTGATCCAGTCAGGATCGCCTAAACCTTCTTTAATACGGTTAATATTGGCTTGACGCATGCGGTCAATGGCGTCTTCTTCGAATAAAGGTTCTGTTAAGGAAAGTTTTAGAAGGGCAAAGGCTTCCTCTTTATTTTTGGTCAGTGTCTTTAATATGCCTGAAAAATAATCGCGGTTGTTACTGTAGCGCAATGTGATGGAGCTATCATTCAGGCGTTTTTGAAAGGTGGTGGAATCGTAAGGCCCCGCACCTTCATCCAGCGTGTTGGATAGGAGTTGTGAAACACCGTTCAAGGCTTCAGGATCATGGGCTGACCCATGTCTAAAAGCAAATTTCATGGAAATGATGGGAGTAGAGTGATCCTCAACCAGCCATGCTTTGATGCCGCCCGGCGATACAACGGGGATGATATTAAGGACGTTCTCATCCTTTTTTGTCTGGCTATGTGTCGGCATAGCGATGAAAGCCACTGCGCCAATGAAAAGAAAGCTTAGCGTTAAATAAATGACGGTTTTTTTAAGCATCATTACCTTCCTGCTTCTTATCAGGGGACGGGGNTGGTTTCAGATAGCCCTCCACATAATTTGTTTCGCTGGAGAGCCATTGATCGACAGCGGCATTCAACATATCTGGTGTTACTGTTTCCAATTGCTGGGTGTATGTTTCGATATCATTTAAGCTCATGCCGCTGGAAAGGGCACGCCCGACGATCATTGCTGGCCCTGTGACACTGTCGCGTAAGAATACCATACTGTCTTGTATTTTCGTAACGGCAGCCTTAATTTCATCTGCGCTCCATTCTTTTTCATCATATTTTTTGATAAAAGTGTCTATTGCCGCGCTCAACTCTTCAAGGCTGACACCTTCAGTCGGATAAGCGGCGATAGTGACTTCGCTTGGCCCCAGAGACTGGAATGAATAATTAAGGCTCGCCCCAGACGATTTCTTCTGCTCTACAACGAGATCCTGATAAAGCGGTGTATCGCTTCCACCGTCGAGGAGTTCTTGTAAAACATCAAGCGCGAGTGCGGTTTGTTTGTCATCAATCCAGCTTGGCACACGATATGATCTGTAATAGGCGGGCTGTTTTACAAGCTCATGCTCTAAGGCCAATGTTTTTTTGGCGGGCATAGGCTCGGCTTTCCTAACGACAAAACGTTCAGGTACGTCGCGTTCTTCTACATCGCCGAAATACTTCTTGGCCATGGATTCCAACATGTCCATTTCAATATCGCCGGCGACGACAAGAATGGCATTGTTAGGTGCGTAATGTGTGTTGAAAAAAGCGAGAGCCTTTTCGTTGTTTAAGCCTTCTATATCAGGTTTCCAACCGATGATGGGTGTACCATAAGGGTGATTGGGATATAGGGCGGCCTGCATATCTGTTTGTAATAAGGCGGCAGGATTGTTTTCAAGACGTTGACGTCTTTCTTCAAGTACAACTTTTAGCTCCGATGCAGCTTCATCGTCAGGGACTTTAAGCGCTTTCATGCGCCCAGCTTCCATTTGCATGACAGTGTTCAAATATTTTGAGGCAATGGTTGAAAAATAGGCGGTGTAGTCTTGCGAGGTGAAGGCGTTATCATTGCCGCCAAGGGAGCGGATTGTTTTGGAATACTCACCGGGTTTGAGGCCTGCACTGCCTTTGAACATAAGGTGTTCCATGTAATGAGCAATTCCAGACTGACCATTCGGTTCATCCGCCGCACCGACTTGATACCAGACCATATGGCTAACGACAGGGGCTTTGTTGTTTGGGATGGCAATAATTTGCAGTCCGTTATCAAGGACAACTTTTTGGGCACCAAATAATGTATCGCTGGATGCCATAACAGGAGCGCTGAGTATAATCAGTAGTAAAACGGTGAAAAAATGTTTCACGGTTAAATAATGTCCTTAATCTTTATACGTTGGTGTTTCACCCGTTGTAATATCTTCACCTTTTTCTGTGGCATTTTTAAGGCGCTCGCGTTCGAGTGCAGGGTCAACGACCACAGCATCAGGTTCTTCTGCTGCTTTACCGACAATCAGGCGGCGTCCGATAGGTACAGCGCGCTCGGCATCATCTTGATAATCTTCTTCAACGACGCGGCGGATATCCTCAGGCGCATCGCTGGCGCCGAGCTTGTCCAAAAACGCTGGAGAGGATTCAGTTGTGACTGTTTTGGTAGTGACAGGCTTTTCAGCTTCGCTCATTGGCTGTGGCTGGCCAGGCATGATCACTTCTTCTTCGATAACAGTACTGTTTTGTATGTTTGTTGTTTCTGTTTCCGCCGCTGGCGCTTGTGTCATAATGGCACGGACGTCACCACTTGCGTCATTGCTGGCGTTTTGAGTGGTTTGAGAAGGGGCGCCGAGAATGACATCTTTTGCCGACTGCTCTGGTGTAACTTCTTGTGGTCTTGGTGCGCCAGGTTGTGGAATAGGAAGTGTGATGTTGTATGGAATATCCAGTGGTGCACGTTTTTGAACAGCAAATTCATCAGGCGTTTTATTCTTACCAGCGCCTATGGCTTCACGTAATCCAGCGCAAGCGCTTAAGGATAGAGCTGTAGAAAGGGCTAAAGGTAACAAAAATAGTGATGTCTTTTTCATTGTTTACGTCCTGTTTTTAGTTCTTAGAAAATATATTGTGAATGAGTAAAATAACCACCCCTGCTGTGATAGCGCTATCGGCGACATTAAAAGCGGGCCAGTGATACCCAAAAGCATGGAAATCAAGGAAGTCTGCGACAGCGCCAAAGCGTACTCGATCCCATATATTGCCCAAAGCCCCGCCGATAATGAGGCTAAGAATTAGGTTAATGAACAGGCTGTTGCTTCGGAACATCCATACAAATAAGAACCCTACAATAGCAAGCGATAATATAGTCAGAGGCCATTGTGTGCCGCCCATGCCGCTGAAAAGACCAAAACTTATGCCTTCATTCCAGACCATGACAATATTGAAGAAAGACGTGATTTGTACGCCGTAGAAAGGCAGCCTTTCGTCGAAGTTAAGCCACTCCATAAAAGGCATAGGAAACCCGTCCTGACGGATAATAAATTCAAGGACATACCACTTACTAAGCTGGTCGGTGATCAGCACAAAGGCGATCAGGAAAAAAGGAATTGTTTTTATATTCATGCCCCTAATTCAAAGCCAGTTTGCCAAGGATTTCAAGCTTTAAGTCGTAATTGATAACAAGGTCAGTGGGTAACAGGTATGAAAGTTTGACATTTTATATTATGTGAAATATATTCGCGCCATTCTATGAAGCGGTAGAGATAATGAAATGGACAGACAATGATTAATTCAGAAAATCTTACTTTTAGGCTGTATTTAGAAAAAGACATGGTTTTTGATTCAGCACCTGAATCTGGTATTAGCGCTGATGGTGTGAAAGCCATATTTAAAGATAAGGCAGGCAAGATGTACTTTGCACTTCCTCAGCAGCTCGCCTCAATGGTCGAAGCCGCTACATTCTACCTCTCATCAAATGATGTGGATCAAGAAAAACTTAGCCAGTGTTTAAGGTTGCTTAGTGCCGCTTCTGTAGTGATTGACAGGCTTGGTAAAGACCCGACGGCAAAAACCATGCGTCACCGTGCAGATGATTTGGCGCAAAAAGGGAACGAGATTCTGCAACGTAGTTATAAGAAATAGCGTTAAGCCGCGGCTTCTTTGCTTTTGCGGACGCTAATTGTGATATTCTCACCCAGTAGGTCATGCGTGCCAGCATAAAAGCCGCTATCACCATTATCAAAACTTAAGCTTTGCGTTAAGGTCTCTGCCTGAATCATCTCCGCATGCTCTTGTGCTGCTTCTTTTGCCTGTTCGGGGAGGGTAAGCACAAGGTCAATCGTATCAGAAATGTTTAAATCAGCATCCTTACGTGTCTGCTGGATCAGGCGGACAAGATCACGGGCAATACCTTCGCGTTCTAGCTCAGGCGTCACTTTCGTGTCCAAAATCACNGCNCCTTGNCCAGAAATTTGCTGTGAAGCTAAACCCTCAGCGGTATTTAAGCGCATTGAGAAATCACCTTCTTCAAGCACAACGCCTGCGGCAGTCACCGTGCCGTCACCATTNTCNGACCANTCGCCTTCGCGGCTGGCTTGCATAACAGGTTTCATTTTGTCTTTCAGCTTTTTACCGATCTGCGGATTCACTTTCAGCTCAAGCGCGCCGTATTTTGAAAGCTCNGCGCTCAGTGTCACNGTCTTAACATTCAANTCGTCTTGGATCAGGTCTTTAAAGTTTTCCAGATTTGGCGCTGTTTCTGAGGCAACGATCAGTTCAGCTAATGGCAATCTTACGCGCAAGTTTTCTTGCTCGCGCACAGACAGGGCCGCAGAGCAGACTTCGCGCACGCGGTCCATGTTAGTCACCAATGCTTCATCAGCGCTTAGAGCATTTGCATCGGGCCAGTCCGCTAGGTGGACACTTTCCTCGCCTGTAAGGGCTTTGAAAATAGTGTCTGTCAGGAACGGCAAGAACGGTGCGGCTACACGGCATAGATTATGAAGAACGGTATAGAGTGTGTCATAAGCGGCTTGTTTATCTGCTGTTTTCTCTGCTGACCAGAAACGATCACGCGAACGGCGAATATACCAATTCGTTAAGGCGTCAAAGAAGTCACGGATTTCTACACAAGATCCTGGCAAGTCATTGACCGTCATCTTCGCATCGACGGCTTCAACGAGGCTTCGTGTTTTGGCAAGGATATATTGGTCGAGCGTATTCTCGCTACTCTTTATCAGTTTGCCGCGGATTTTGTCGGCATTGGCATAGAGTGTATAGAAGCTGTAAGCATTCCATAGCGGGTTTAAAATCTGGTTTCTGATTTGGCCGATGGCCTTTCCGCCATCATTAGGCACGGATAAATCGCCGCCATTGACGAGAGATGATGAAATCAAATACCAACGCATACAATCCGAGCC
>PALX01000016.1 GCA_002710775.1 Micavibrio sp.
GCCATATTTATAAAAAAGATCGGCGAGCTCCTTCTCATCACACACCTTATTCACCAAATCAGCAGCCGTTTGTCCTGCGCTTTGATCCATACGCATATCCAGTGGCCCATCTTTCATAAAAGAAAAACCACGTTCCGCTTCATCAATTTGAAAGGAGCTCACACCGATATCCAATACAACACCATTCACTGTGTCGAATTCTTTTGATCTTGCTAATTCATCAAGCTTAGAAAAAGTGCCGCGAGCGGGAACAACTCGGCCATCCGTTTCAGCCGCTAAGTCCTTCGCACGCGCAATCGCTGTTTCATCACGGTCCACCGCGATCACTTTACAATCAGCTTTTTCCAAGAAAGCGCGCGTATAGCCGCCGCCCCCAAATGTCCCATCAATAATGACATCACCATCTTGCACATCCAGCGCTTTTATAACTTCTTCCAGCATCACAGGGATATGGCCACTCATCGCTATGCCCTCCCCTTATCCGCTTTATTGTTTTTAGGAATCGTCATGCTCTTATCTTTCACAGCGCTCATAGCCTCAGCCTTACGCGCCTCTAATTTCTCTGGCGCCCAAATCTGAAATTTGTGCCCAAGGCCGACAAACGAGGCTTGCTCGCCCAGCCCTGCGAAATCAATAAGGTCACTTGGCAAAATAATACGGCCATCCCCATCAAGCGGGAGTTGGACGCTTTGTGCAAAAATTGTTGTGGCGAGGTCATCCTGCTCATCGGAGAACAGATCAAAATGATCAAGGCGCTCGGATATATCTTCCATGTAGGACATTGGAAACCCTTCCAGCGCCGCATGCTTTTGTGATTTAAACAAAACCACGCCTTGAAAAGACTGTCCTGCCAAAGCCGAGCGAAAGCCAGAAGGCACGGAAATACGGCCCTTCTTATCCAGCTTATTCACATATGTCGACAAAAACAGTGCCATTTTCTTCCTTAAAACTCTCTCAATCCTCTGAGCGCATATCTTGTAGTGCGCTTAAAAACCCCTAAATATACCCTCTTACCCAAAATTTATGGATATATATGGTATATCATGGAATTTCATGGAGAGTCAAGGAAATCAGGCCACTTTAAAGCCCGTTCCAAGCATAAAAAAACCCCGCCGAAGCGGGGTCTTTTATCTAATTTTATATTTAAGCCATATCTCTTTTAGGTGGCTTAATTTTATTAGAAACAGCTTTTGCAACCGATTTACCTAAAGCAGCTACCCCAGCAACCACAGGTAGGGCAAATGCAGCAAGTAAAACTTGCTGAGGTGTCAAACCCGCTTCGTTTAATTTTATCGCCGCCTCTTGAATTCCGTTTGCAGCATCACCATAAAGTAGTGCTTCTTTACCACTGCGCAATGCTTCATCAAANCCAAATGATGCAAGCATAGTTACGCCAGCCCCTATCATAGTTACAGCCGCCTTTTGGTCCAATGGCATTGATTGTTTTGTACCCATCGTTGAAACTGCTTTTGCCTTCATCTTAAAAATCCTTTCCTAAAAACTACTCGCTATTTTTTCTAACTCTTCTTGGAATTTTCCAATCAAGCTATGATCTATACCAAATTTTTCTTCAACTTCTTTTTGAGTCTCAGCATCTGGATACGATCCTTTGCCACTGTACAATAATTTTCCATAATAATCAAGGTTTATTTCTGCCTGCTCGGCTATTTTTTGCTGATACTCCAGATAAAGACTAGGCTTCACCCCTAGATATGCATAGCACATGTCCCCATCTTCATCGACACCCTGAAATATTTCGATAATACCCTGCTCTTCATCTGCTTTTCTTAGCTGTTCTTCCGTGACGCCGAGCGCCTCATAAATTTGTGTGAAATCATTACCCATGTGTTTTCCCCTTTTTCGCTACACACGAACATTTAAACATAACGAGTTTAATGAAATACAAAAAATAGATACAATTTTATCTATTACTTGAATGGACAGTAGCAAAGCAGACTTTTTCTTAAGAACAAGATAAGCGCTGATGATAACCAAACCCCCACAGCCATGCCGAAGAGCGTGCCGCCATCACCCTGCACCTCAACGCCTAAAGGTGTAAAGAGGTGAAAGAATATCGCACCAGAAATAATACCTAAAGCCAGCAAAGCACCCAGAGCATTTACCAATGGTTTTTTGAATATCAAACCACCCAACAACAATAGTGACGCGGCCAATTCAGCCGAACCAATCACATAAGCATTAAAAATACCAGGCGGAAGAAACAACCCTTCCAGACCAAAACGGTGCGATGCCCATTCATTAAGCGTTGTAAAGATATAAACTGTTTCTGGGGAGCCGCTGAATTTAAAAAACAGAGACTGAATAAATACAAAACTAATGAATATAGATAATATAGCCGGCAGATACGTTTTAATTTTAGTCATTAATTCTTTTTCCTTTACTGTTGTAACCTAATACTGCATTCGTCAGAATATCTTCATATGTTACAACAAAGAACAGATACACCCGAAGACCCAAAGGAATATAGACCACATCAAGGCCTCCCACCTTTGGATGACCAAGCACAGCCCCTGTCTTTTTTTGAATTATGGCCCAGATGGGCATTCTACCCCCCTGTTGTTTTTTATGCATTGTGGCTCAGCGCTAAACACGGAGGCCTAACGACACTTACGGCCTCAAACCCTAGCATGAAAAATGGCGGTTTTATTGGAGACAGCAAAACCGAAGTTTATCGCCTTTTCCCTGAAACCCTCAAACAATACATCCCCCTCACCTTATCCATAAAAGCAACAACAGACATTGAACAAGCCACGGCGGAAATGAAACGTCACGGCCTCACTTTTCCTATCATTGCAAAACCAGACTCAGGATGCCGCGGCGCAGGCGTACAAAAAATTCACGACACGGAAGAACTCGATCATTATCTCAATAATTTCCCCGTCACAGACAATATTATCTTACAAGAATATGTGCTATATGAGGCCGAAGCCGGCGTTTTTTATATTCGTCACCCAAACGAAGATAAAGGACATATTTTTTCCCTCACGCTCAAATATTTCCCCTATATTTATGGTGACGGGCAATCAACACTCAAAGAACTGATCCTAAAAGATCCGCGCGCCAAGCATTTATCTCATGTCTATTTCCCGCGCCATCAAGACAAACTCGATATTATCTTGGACCAAGGCGAACCCTTCCGCCTTTCCTTTGCAGGTGCACACAGCAAAGGCACAATTTTCAAAGACGGTAATGCCCATATCACACCCGCTATGGAAACGTTCTTTGATACACTTTCAAAACAGATACCTGAGTTTTACTTTGGTCGTTTCGATATCCGTTTTGAAGATATGCGTTCGCTAGAGACTGGTGAGAATATGAAAATTATTGAGNTTAATGGCGCAGGTGCAGAGGCAACTCATATCTGGGATTCAAAAACATCCCTGCTCAAAGCCTATGACACGCTATTCAAACAATTCAAACATGTNTACGAGATTGGCGCCAAAAATAAGAANCGNGGCTTTAAACCCGANANCATTCCNACNCTATGGAAACATATNTGCGANAACGAAAACAACACNGCNCAATATCCNCCAACACATTANAAAAAGAAAAAAAAAGAAGTCAGAAGGCCTATAAGCCGGGTTCTGTCCATATCATTCNCATGANACTGGATGACCATTCATCTGGGATGCATGTTACCATACACCTCTAGCAATCTACCCGCGCCGCGGTGGAGAAAAACACCATGTGCAGCGCCTATTTGATCTTG
Organism: Micavibrio sp.; assembly: GCA_002710775.1. GTDB lineage: Bacteria > Pseudomonadota > Alphaproteobacteria > Micavibrionales > UBA9664 > UBA9664. Next base: position 3,731 of record PALX01000016.1, read on the forward strand.
CTTCTGGCGGGGTTTACCTAGCCGCATCTGTTGCCAGATAACGCGGTGCGCTCTTACCGCACCCTTTCAGCCTTACCTATGCCTGCCTAAGCAGGTCATCGGCGGTCTACTCTCTGTTGCACTTTCCATCGGCTTGCACCGCCCGGGTATTACCCGGCACCATTTTTCTCTGAAGCCCGGACTTTCCTCGCACGAAACGCGGTCATCCAGCCTTCTGACTTCTAATGAAAGATTTATACCTTAAGTGGGCGGGGTAAGGCTAGATTTTTTTGCGCCAGCACATCCCAAGGAAAAAGCTCACCCGGGTCTTGCTTACGCTCAGGCGCTACATCCGAGTGACCGAGCACATATTCCGTTTTAATATCATGCCGCGTCTTTATATCTTCGATTAGCTCCATGAGCGCCTCAATTTGCACATCAGGAAAAGGTTTATATCCCCATTCATGGCCAGGATTTACAAGCTCTATACCTATAGAATGTCCATTGATATCACTGCGGCCATCCCAAGATGAAACGCCTGCGTGCCATGCCCTCATATCCTCCTCAACAAGTTGAAAAATACGACCATCTTCTTCAATCATGTAATGCGCACTTACCTTTGCCGCTTCGTCACACATGCGCTCGAGCGCTTCTTCACCTGTTTTCATCCCCGTATAGTGAATAATAAGCATATCGATCTGAGCACCGTCGCGCTCATTGAAATTCGGTGAAGGGCTTTTAATTATATCCATGTAACTTTTCTTTCCTTGATGCGAATTAAACACCATGAAGTATTTTATTATTGCAGCACTTATTTTAACGGGATTTTTAATGATGTCTATGAGCCAAAAGGTCGACGCGCAACATGCCTACACCCCCCATGATGGTTTGATGGAAAATAAACCAGAATCTTTGCCAAAAATGACGATTGCTGGCGGATGCTTCTGGTGCGTTGAGAGTGAGTACCGCACCCTGCCCGGTGTGAAATATACACTCGTCGGTTATACAGGTGGCGCGCTCGAAGACCCATCATATGACGACATTACCACGGGCAAAACAGGCCATGCAGAAGCCTTAGAAGTTTACTACGACTCCAAAGAGACCAGCTATGAAGAACTCTTACGCTTTTTCCTCACCAAAGCCCATGACCCGACACAGCTTAATGGTCAAGGTGTTGATATAGGCCCGCAATATCGCTCAGCCATCTTCTATGACTCAGAAGAACAAAAACAAACAGCGCAAGCCATCATTGATGAGGTCAATGAAAGCGGACAATACGATAAGCCTATTGTCACAACACTCGAACCACTCAAGACCTTTTTTGTTGCCGAAGAATATCATCAGCAATTTTATGAGAAATATGAAGCCGCCCGCGGCCAACCACATATCCGCGTGCTTTATAAGCTTAAAAACAAATCTCATTAAAACGCATATTTTTTGACATATTTAAAATGCCTGCTTAAGATTAGCTTATGGGCACATTAAATGAGAGACATATATGGCTTTTAGGATGCATTGCTAGATATTGCGATGTAAGAAACAAAGGCCAAGATGTTGGCGCTACTTTTACATGGCCTGCCCTTTATGATGGCGGCTTCCTTGCCAGTTCTACTCGTGTACGGAACTACAAAAATCGCCTTATGGTACGCGAAGAATTCCATCGACACGATACAAGCCGCATGGTTAAGCCTTTACTCGAACAACTTATTGATGCTGGTATTTTAGAAAAGACTAAAGATTTAAGTGACCGTCACACAAATATTTATAAAGTGAAAAAACCCTTACGCCTTCAAATACAAGACATCCAAAAAGCGATATCTCGTCCCAAAAAAGGCGAACAACTCAAATTGCTATAATTAAGACGCGCCTTTACAAAGCCCTAAAAACATTTAAATAATGTTATATGAGCGCTCAACCCGATCCATACAGCAAAGTAGCCCAGCATTACCCACAAGTTCAGTGGGATGCCCTTAAGCCTATGGTTGAGGAAATCAATGCGCTCAAAGCCGAAAAAAATGCCGTCATCTTAGCGCATAACTATATGACCCCCGATATTTTCCACGGCGTTGCCGATATTGTCGGAGACAGCCTCAAGCTCGCGCAAGAAGCCGCCAAAACAGATGCGGATATCATCGTTCAAGCCGGTGTGCACTTCATGGCTGAAACCTCTAAAATTCTGTGCATGGAGAAGACAATCCTCCTGCCTGATATGAAAGCAGGATGCTCACTAGCAGAATCCATTACAGGCGCAGATGTTCGTTTACTTAAAGAAAAATACCCAGGCGTTCCCGTTGTTACCTACGTCAACACCTCCGCCGAAGTTAAGGCTGAAACGGATATATGTTGCACCTCGGGCAATGTGGTTAAAATTATTGAACGCTTGCGTGATGAAGGCCACAAGCAGGTCTTTTGCATTCCTGATAAATATCTCGCGCAAAACACACAAAACCAAGTTGAGGGCATCGAAATTTTGACATGGGAAGGTGCATGCGAAGTCCATGAAAAATTCACGCCCGAGGATATCAAACGATTCCGCAACAGCGGTGAGGATGTCGTTGTCCTAGCTCACCCTGAGTGCCCGCCAGAGGTCATGGCAGAGGCGGATCTATCAGGATCAACCGCACAGATGATTTCCTATGTGCAAGAAAAACAGCCTAAGCGTGTTATCCTAATCACCGAATGCTCCATGGGCGATAACATCACCGCCGCCAACCCGAATGTTGAATTTGTGCGCTCGTGCCAACTATGCCCGCATATGAAACGCATTACTTTGCCGAAAATTCTTGATTGCCTCAAAAATATGAGCGGTGAAATTCTTGTTGATCCAGATGTCGCGGTAAAAGCAAAACATTCTGTTGATCGTATGCTGGAATATAGCGCCTAAAGAAAGAACCATCATGCGTGATTATAAAGACTTAATTCTACAAGCCTTAAGCGAAGATCTTGGCGCGGCTGGCGACATTACCTCTAACGCCATCTTTCCACATAGCCACCGTAGCAAAGCGCGTATTATTGCCCGTGAAAACGGCATTCTTTCCGGCATGGATATCGCTGCCGAAGTATTAGAAACAGCGCCGCTTATCTCTGACGGTACGCCCGTCAAAAAAGGTCATGTTCTCCTAGAAATCAACGCACAAACAAAATTTATTCTCTCTCACGAACGCATCGCTCTAAACTATCTTCAGCATTTAAGCGGCATTGCAACTGAAACAGCCAAATATGTCGAAGCGGCCAAAGATTACCCCGCTAAGATCACATGCACCCGTAAGACCCTCCCTAATATGCGCGCTTTACAAAAAAAGGCTGTGCGTGATGGCGGCGGCACTAATCACCGCTTTGGTCTTTATGACGCCGTGATGATAAAGGACAATCATATTGCCGCGTGTGACGGCGATATAAACGAAGCCATAAACCGCGTGAAAGCAAATGTCGAAGATGGTATCCGTATCGAAGTAGAAGTAGACACGCTTGAACAACTTAGCACTATTTTAGACAGCAACATCGACGTCGTTCTCCTCGACAACATGCCGCCTGACATGGTTTCCCAAGCCATCATTATGATTGACGGACGGTTTGAAACAGAAGCCTCGGGCGGTATTACACTGGAGCGCATAGAAGAATTTGCCAAAACAGGTGTTAATTATATATCAATAGGAGCACTCACCCATAGTGTCAAAGCGCTTGATATTGGATTGGATTTTGAATGAGATTTTTAACTCTTGCCCTTCTTGGCCTATTTACATTCTCCGCGGCTAATTCTTTTGCCCAACCAGCTATAGAATATGATGGCGCTTTCCAGCTTCTCACGCCTGAGAAGATACGTAACTTACTGGAGAAAACCCAGATTGCCGTGAAGTCCAAAAACAAGAAAGTCATCAAGAATTTCTTCGAAGATCATGGCGAAAAATCTTTTAAGCTTGAGCTCAATATCAACCCTGAAGTTGTCGAGCGTCTTGGCGTAGCCAAAAAATATACGCTTTCAGCAAAGAATATAGAGGGCCTTAATGTTTTCCATGCTTTTTTCGGCGGCACGTTTAAGGAAGATAAACAAGTTATCGCCAGAGATAACCGTAGCGCCGCTGGCCGATTTATCGTCAACAGCCCCCTATATAATCAAGGGACAACAATATTATTTCGTCAGCCTAAACTGCGGCTATCAATTAAAATATGATAAAGAATACACACCGCGATTTTTCAATCTACAGTGCCGAGCCTCGGGTCAAGACCCCAATGAGCAAAAGGCCATAGAAGAAGACGATTAATCTTTATACGAAAATAAGGGCGGCGCAGTAATGCGTCATACCGATCAGGATATATCCTGTCAGGTAATACAGCCCTTCTATCATGATAAGGCTACGCGCTTGCCCCGCATAAATAACATCCATGATTTTGACGGGCAAAGAAAAACAAAGAAACATTAGACCTGAGAAAATGAGATAGTCACTCACGCTGGATAAGCCTATGGCCTGCGCGACAAAACTATAAACAATTGCAGACAATAGCCATAAAGCACACAGCGTGACACGCATTTTCATGGGTATCTTGGCACCGGGCTTTCTCTTTAACGCCGCACGCCAAGCCGCCCCGAAAAGCATCGGCGAATACCACAAAAGCCCGAGTAAAAAGGCCAGAAAAGCGCTCAAAACTGTAATAATTGCAATAAAAACCATGGCACTAAAAGCTTTGTTAACGAATAAAATATATTATATCTTAATTGGAAGATATGATCCATAAGTGAAAATAAAGGTAGATATTCTTTATGCGTAAGACTTTTTTATTCCTCGCCGCCAGTTGCTTTTTTGTTGTCTTTAACACCATGCCAGCTCAGGCGCAAAACGTTCTTCTAACGAGTGATGCGGTCAAGAACCACCTACAATCTGAAGCAGACTTCCTGCAAGACTCTGCCAAACAAGCTTCTGAAGAACTGGATTTAAAGTCAAATGGCGGCAAAAAAGAATTGAGCATCTCGAATTTGCGCGCTGTTGCAGAAGTTAAGCGCTATTTAAACAAACACCTGAAATCAAACTTTAAATATAAGGATACGATCCAAACAGATCTGGGCATGATGGGCTCTTCCGAAGAGAAAGTGAACTATAACCGCACACAATATATCAATAATATCCTGAACACTTTCCTATCTCTTAAAGATGTTCAAAACGACCTGCAGATTTTAAATACAAAGGTCGCCATGAATGGAAAGTCAGCCAAAGTAAAATTCAGAAATAAAGCCGTTATGAAAGCACAAGCCGAAGAAATCGGCGGTCAATCCAGTGGCGGTTTTACCATCAACTCCGATTCTCTATGCGATGCGAAAATCGCTATCTCGACCCAAGACGTGATACAAACGGAAAAACTGGATTGTCAAACAACGACGACAATGACGCTACCGACAGGGTATAACGGCCAGTTTCAACAGTAGTAACATTTCATAAAAAGCTTTAAGGGCTGGGCGCTAGGCGTTACGCGCAACCATCAATTTCTTGATCTCGCCAATTGCACGTGCAGGGTTAAGCCCCTTAGGACATGTTTTTGTACAGTTCATAATCGTATGACAACGATACAATCTGAAAGGATCTTCAAGTTGATCCAAGCGTTCACCCGTTGCCTCATCACGGCTATCCGCCACCCAGCGATAAGCCTGAAGCAATACAGCGGGGCCTAAGAAGCGGTCTGAATTCCACCAATAGGATGGACATGATGTCGAACAACAAAAACAAAGGATACAGGCAGATGCCTCATCAATAAGCTTTTGTTCTTCAGGTGATTGTAGACGCTCACGCGTTGGTGGCGTGCTTTGTGTTTTCATCCAAGGCTCAATCGTTGAGAGCTGTGCATAGACATGGTTTAGATCAGGCACAAGGTCTTTTACCACAGGCATATGCGGCAGTGGGTAAATCTTAACCTCACCTTTAATGTCTTCAATAGGCTTCAAACACGCCAGCGTGTTTGTACCGTCAATATTCATTGCACATGACCCGCAAATACCCTCGCGGCATGAACGGCGGAATGTCAAAGTCGGATCAATCTCATTCTTAATCTTAATAATCGCATCCAGCACCATAGGCCCACAATCATCCATATCGACTTCATATGTATCTGTACGCGGATTCTCGTCCGTGTCCGGTGACCAGCGGTAAACTTTAAACTTACGAACATTCTTAGCTTTTTTAGAAGCCTTGAACTCTTTACCTTTTTGGATTTTTGAATTCTTCGGTAGTGTAAACTCAGCCATAAAATTTTATCTCTTTGTTATGAACTAATAAAATAAGCCTTCGCAGACCATTTGTGAAGAGAAAATCCGATTTTATTGATAGGCTATTTGCCATTACCCATACCGGAAGGTCTTCTTTTATCCTGCTTAGGCGCATCTCCCTCAGGCTCGCTGATATTTCTTTCTATTCTGCGCGCAAAATTAGGCAAAACATCAGGATCTGTAAGATCGAAATATCCATTCCAACTACTATCCACCAAAAGAAACTGTCCAATGGACACAGGTCTTTTATCCCGTACACATTCCATCATATATCCGCGTGTATCAGGACCCATTACTGTAAATTCAGCCATATCGGCATCATAGACCCGACGTCTCCCCACTTCGTATAAAGCTTGAATAAAGTCTTCGTCCAAACCATGTTCTATAAGATCGAAATCCTCCTCATATAACGCCAACTCATTCACCGCGCGCGAATCTTCCTTTAATCGGCTCAGAATATTCTCGACACCTTTTATTTTTTCCTGAAGCTCTGGATCATCAATTTTTTTGAGAAACTCAAATTTCGGCATTACGGCCATATCTAAGACCTCAAGCGTTTCAGAATGCAAGTCTCTTTTCGCCCCAAAAGCCGCCCATACATAGCCGCCACTACTGATAGCTGCTTCCAAAGACACTTGCTCCACCCCGCGGTCTTTTAAGAAATCCAAAACATCATATGAATGATTTGTACCATAACCTTTACCTTTTTCTTGCGACACAACCTTCACCATTGTAGCCGTCTTATGGTTCAGATTTACACTCCATTCGCCAGTTAGCACTGGCTCCTCTTTTCCAGGCGCATAGAATTCAACCTCCATCCTGAAAGGTTCTCCTTGTCCTTTGAATGTAATTTGAGGACGCCAAACATCCGGTAAATTTCCACTGAAGCGCAAAGCAATATCCTCAGGGTCTAGACCATTGAATTTCTGATGACAAAATTCACGCACCTGATCTGGATCAACAATCCCGTCAACACGCGCTAAATAGCGATTTTCTGATTGACCAGCGAAAGCTTCTCTAATAAATTCCTCGCGCATAACACACACTCCCACCTTATTCTTAGCGAAAAAGCTTTAAAATTTAGTGAAAATGGCAAGTTATTGCGAGATACCTATCCCAATCTAAATCGTCTATGCAACTTTGGCGGCGCTTGTTGTACTACGGATTCATCCGGCGTAATCCCAAGAGGCGCGCTGACATTGAGTGCCAATCTGTCCAGTTGTCTTTGGCTGGAAAAATCAAAAACACCGTACCATTGCTGACCGACGAGAAGAACTTGTCCTAAAGTAATAACGCCGCGATTCTCAAAACGTGCTAACGCTCCTGCGCTTAATACAGCCTCTCTCACAGTCACCTCTCCAACTGTAATATCAACGTATTCTTCGTTCATCATACGCAACATGGTCATTGTTTTGTCCTTTTTGTAGAACGTAATGATGTCCTGATCCAAATCTGTCAACGGCCAAACACTACCTCGGTCAAGGGCTTCGCACGCCTCATAAGCATGATGGACAAAGTCTTCCCCTAAAAACCCGCTCATTATTTCCAAGCGTTTTGCCAGAATCTTTTTATTGAAATGCAGTAGCGCTTGTTCATTTTCCAAATCAAACCCTAGACGCCCCCAGAATGCCGCCCCCGTTACATCTCCTGCTTTAATTAACATTTTTGGAACGCCCATATGGTTGATAAGTCGCATTTGATTAAACGCTAATAGCGTGCCAATACCCTGACCAGATAAAGACGCATCAACATGAAGATCACCGGGCCATGTCTTCTTGCTTTCCTCATCGACAAGACGGTAATCACGTGCCACAAGTTTGTTCTTCTTATTCCGAACAGAAATAGTAAGAGCAGCCCATTCTCCATATTTGGGATCGTAATCCCATTCAATGCCCATATGTAAATCATTTGGCAAACCTTTTGACAAAACAGCCATCATAAAATGTGGCGTCATACCAAACTTCTCAAGACAAAATTCATGCACTTCTTCTGGTGAGGAAACGCTAGTCACTGTGAATTTTTCCAGTGGTAATAATGGTATAGCCCTAGACATATATTCTTCTACGCCACACTTTATCATTATGTCAATATAATTAAGTGGGTGCATTGCAACACAAGATTATCTTTTATTTCAAAAATGGATATGGCATGAGAAACAATGTTAGCAATGCAAAACCAAGGATACGCAAGATGACTACATCACCAGCCCTCGCCATGAGCACCGTAACTGAACCGAGAACGCAAGCACAAATCAATGCTGAACATGCGGCAATGGCCCGTGTAGAATTTTTAAAAGTCGAAGCAGGCCTTGCTTTCCAATGCCCTGCAAAGACCGTAACCTTTCTAAATCAACGCGACCCAATGATTTTGGATGGAGACACCCCTTTAATGGCAGCCGCAGAAGATGCAGAAGGCCTTCAAGAAGCGCTTGATGTGCTAAGAAGAACACCGGAGTTCAGAGCAAGCCGCCCGGCCCTTGCCAAAAAGTTTGGTCTATTACCATTATAGAACCGAGTTTATACAATAGCTTACACAGGGAATCTAGTGATGGGCACATAGCCTGTCTGCTTGGCAGGTTTTTCTATCCTGTTCCCTGTTTTGAAACATCGTCCGCAATATTCTTCTAGCTTTGCGATTTGCGCAGGATCATTGAAATCAAAAACACAATCGTAGCTTTCACAATATAAAAGTACTTCGGCGAAAGTCTTCGCTTGTTTTTTAATGCCGATACTCTCTTCAGGGTAACCGCTCTCACAAAACGCCAACTGCCTGATAGCCCTTTCAATATCACTATCCGTCGCATTTAACGGCGCCTTCATAGAAACAACATCCCACACTGAATATGGATCTTTAGGATCAAGTCCATCGAGTCGGTCTTTATACAGGCGGTGCGTTTCTTCATCCAAAAAAGGAGCAAAGAAACCAAAAGCATAATCACAGTAATCAACGAAAAGCTCAGAATCTTCTTCAGTCTCTAATTTAAACCCCATTTTAGGCCAGGTTAACATGCCATTCTCGTCACTTGCATAAGCGTTAAAAGACTCCAGCCCAAGTTGCCGCCCCAATCGAAGCAAGTTAAACATCAAAATTCTGCCGACCCCCTGACGATGAAATAACGGGTCCACATGGAATCTGCCCGGATATAGTTTTTTCTGCTCCTGTGAAAAAGTCCGACTATCCCTTGCAATGTCCATAGAGCGATAAATATCGCGCAAGGTATAATCCAAATGAAACAGCCCATTGACGTTTTTACGAATGGACAGAATAAGCGCCGTATTGTCTGGCAAACCATCGCTCATGATGCTTAAAATTTCAGTAGCAGAAATGTCCAGCTCTTCACGGCATATCTCATCCGCCATTTTAGACCAGACAAAGTCTTGCGTGCTGTAAGATATGCTATGATCGCCTAAATAAAGTCTGGGACGCCTGTACTCTGGACTAAAACAGCGCTTAAGTAGCCCTTTTAAGCGTGAAAAAGGCGAGGGTATATTGGTGTGGTCCGCAAGAATAGCCATATATCTATGTTGCTATCACACAATATATTTTTATGTCAATTTATTAATAGACGCGCTTTTTCGCTGGGAAAACATCTACTTCATCTGTAAGTGTTTCCATTTTCACGGGACGATAACCGACTTTGGTTTTACCCTTCTCGTCAATCCACATCGCTGTATGTTTCATCCACTTCTTATCATCACGATCAGGATGATCTTCTTGGGCATGTGCACCGCGGGACTCTTTACGGTTTTCCGCAGAATGCATTGTTACAACAGCTTGCGGTAATAGATTATCTAGCTCAAGCGTTTCAACGAGATCGGAGTTCCAGATCATTGATTTATCTTTAACAACCAAATCACCTTTGCCAGCAAAGACCTTATCAATTTTCTTCACGCCCTCGGTCAAAGACTTGTCGGTACGGAACACAGCCGCATGATTTTGCATTGTTTTTTGCATATCAAGACGAAGTTCTGCAGGGTTTGTTTTCCCTTTGTTATGGCGGAAGTAATCCAGACGGTCCAGCGCCTTCTCCCCTTTGTCATTACCAAGGCTTTGGTGGCTCGCATTGCGGTCAATAATCTCGGCACAGCGTTTTGCTGCTGCGCGTCCAAAGACAACTAAGTCAAGCAATGAGTTAGAGCCGAGACGATTCGCGCCGTGTACGGATACACAAGCAGCCTCACCAATCGCCATCAAGCCCGGCACAACACGGTCAGGGTTCTTTGCCGTCGGATTTACAACTTCTGTATGATAATTTGTTGGGATACCGCCCATATTGTAATGGACTGTCGGCAACACTGGGATCGGCTCTTTTGTTACATCCACGCCAGCAAAAACTTTCGCCGATTCGGCAATACCCGGCAGGCGCTCATGAATAATTTCAGGGTCAAGGTGCTGAAGGTTCAGGTGAATGTGGTCTTTATTCGCACCCACACCACGGCCTTCGTTAATCTCAACCGTCATTGAACGAGACACAACATCACGAGAGGCAAGGTCTTTAGCAGACGGTGCGTAACGCTCCATAAAGCGCTCCCCTTCTGAGTTCGTCAAGTAACCGCCTTCACCGCGCACACCTTCGGTAATCAAGCAGCCAGCGCCGTAAATACCTGTTGGGTGGAACTGCACAAATTCCATATCTTGCAATGGTACACCAGCACGCGCCGCCATTGCATTTCCATCACCTGTACATGTATGCGCAGAGGTGCACGAGAAATACGCACGGCCATAACCGCCCGTTGCCAGAATTGTTTGCTTGCCGCGGAAACGGTGGATCGTTCCGTCATCAAGATTCCAAGCCATCACACCGATGCACTCGCCTTTATCTGACATGATCAGATCTAGTGCGAAATACTCAATAAAGAATTCCGCCGAATGCTTAAGCGCTTGCTGATATAGCGTGTGAAGGATCGCATGCCCCGTACGGTCAGCCGCCGCACATGTGCGCTGTGCTGTCCCCTTACCATATTCTGTTGTCATACCGCCGAATGGACGCTGGTAAATTTTACCTGCGGCTGTACGGCTAAATGGAACGCCATAATGCTCAAGCTCGATAATCGCCGGAATCGCTTCACGGCACATATATTCAATCGCATCTTGGTCGCCGAGCCAGTCAGAGCCCTTTACCGTGTCATACATGTGATAGCGCCAGTCATCATCGCCCATATTACCGAGCGCCGCCGAAATACCGCCTTGTGCCGCTACTGTGTGAGAGCGTGTCGGAAATACTTTCGTCAGACATGCCGTACGAAGTCCCTCCTCAGCACAACCGAAGGTCGCGCGCAAACCTGCACCGCCGCCGCCAACGACGACAACATCGTATTCATGATCGATAATTTCGTATGATTTATATGACTTAACCATTTTGCTTTTTGCTCCTTAAAACCTTATCTACTAGAAACCATGTGCTAAATGCAGGATTGAAAAAATGCTGATCGTCGCGCCGAGCATAAGCCCGCCTTTTTGCAACACAATCAGAACGATTTTTAGAAATTCATTATGCACGTAGTCTTCAATAACCACCTGAACCCCTAGCATCGCGTGATAAAAAATACTGATTGTGAACAAGATCAATAGACCTGAATTCACCGGTGAGTTCATCCATACAGGGATCATGCCGTGCACATCAAAGCCCGCATTAAAGATTTGATAGACAAACCAAATCGTGAGCGGAATATTCAAGATTGCCGTAAAGCGCTGCGCCATCCAGTGTTTTACACCTTCTTTGGCTGAGCCAAGGCCACGCGCTCTGGCAATCGGTGTTTTAAGTCCGCCTTTTTCCCATTTCATTTTTGTCATGATGTTATTCCCTCTAATTCAGCAACAGGTACCAAAACCCGCCCGTTGTTATAATAGCCAAAACCAAAACCATATAACCAGCTTTTGTCGCACAGCCAATTTCGAAAAGCTTGCCTGTATCCCATACAAGGTGGCGACAGCCATTAAAGAAGTGATAAAACCCTGCAAAGCTGATCCCAACCATGGCGATCATGCCCAGCTTGGTTTCCAGTAATCCCAGAAAATCCATATACACATATAAACCGAGCGCCGCACAGGCCAGCCATGCCGTGTAAATCACAAGCCCCAGAACAAGAAGCATCCCTGTCATACGGTGCAGGATAGAAAGCATAGATGTCATTTGCGGTTTATAAACTTGAAGATGCGGGGAAAGCGGTCTTTCCTGTGGCGTCGTTTTTGCCTGTTTCTTACTCATAGTAAGTGTTTCTCCTTATGGTTTAAACACATAGAAAGATAAAGTCTTGTTATTACTAAAGCAAGAGCTCTAATTTTTTTCTTGCTAAATGATCACAAAATGTCTATTATTTACATAATAATGAGAGGGTTTTATTATGGATCAAAACAAAAAATATGCAGTAAAAGCGTTTAGCGCCGTCGCTGGAGCGGTAGCTGGTCTTGCATTAACAGCCGCTGTAGTAACACTTGCAACCCCCGCTTTGGGCGCATTACTCACTGGAGGAACGATGATGGTTGCTGGCGCGATGCTTGGTTTTTTTGCATCAAAAATTGGCTTAGACCTGCACGAACAGGGGCAAGCACGTAAAGAAAAAAGGCAAAGAGATCAATTTGTAGCTCAAGCTATAAAACACGCTACTCCTTTTGATTTCGTGTAATTTTTTAAAAAAATTTGATTTTTGAAATTAAATAAAAACCTTTTGCTTTAACGAGCAGAAGGTTTTAATTTTGAGGGCATGCAACACGATCACATCCTCATCCTCGATTTCGGTTCCCAAGTCACCCAGCTCATTGCCCGCCGCCTGCGCGAAACGGGTGTTTATTGCGAAATATGGCCCTTCAACGATGCTCCCGATGCGCGTATCAAAGAATTTAACCCCAAAGGGATTATCCTTTCTGGCGGTCCATGCTCTGTAACAGATAAAGACTCACCCCGTGCCCCCCAGCTTGTTTTTGAACTTGGTGTGCCTGTTCTGGGCATATGCTATGGCCAGCAAACCATGGTTGAACAGCTTGGTGGCAAAGTCGAAAGCGGCGAGAGCCACGGTGGCGGCGAATTTGGCCGCGCCATGGTCGAGGTCATTGATGATAGCTCCCTCACACAAGATGTCTGGAATAAAGGCGCGCATGAGCAAGTCTGGATGAGCCATGGTGACCGCGTCACTGCCCTCCCCGACGGCTTCCGCGTTATCGGTAAATCTGGCGGTGCGCCCTATGCGATGATTGCGGATAAAGAGCGCCGCTTCTATGGCGTGCAATTCCATCCCGAAGTTGTCCATACCCCCCATGGTAAAGCCCTACTAAAAAACTTCACGCACAAAGCCTGCGGCTGTGCAGGAGATTGGACCATGGCCGCTTTCCGCGAAGAATCGATTGAGAAAATCCGCAAACAAGTCGGCACAGGCAAAGTCATTTGCGGTTTGTCAGGTGGCGTTGATAGCTCCGTGACAGCCATCCTCCTCCACGAAGCCATTGGTGACCAGCTCACCTGTATTTATGTGGATACAGGATTGATGCGCACAGGCGAGTCTGCCCAAGTCGTTGACTTATTCCGCAACCATTACAATATTCCGCTAATCCATGAGCAAGCCGAAGACATCTTCATGGAAAAGCTCGCAGGCAAATCAGACCCCGAAGATAAACGCAAAGCCATCGGCGCGACCTTCATTGATGTATTCGACAAATGCGCCAACACTATCGGCGATGTTGAGTTTCTGGCCCAAGGCACGCTCTATCCCGATGTGATCGAGTCTGTTTCTTTCACGGGCGGCCCGTCCGTCACCATTAAATCACATCACAATGTTGGCGGCTTGCCGGAACGTATGAACCTAAAACTGGTGGAGCCTATGCGTGAGCTGTTCAAAGACGAAGTCCGCGCTTTGGGCCGCGAACTCGGCATGCCCGAAGACTTCATCGCGCGCCACCCCTTCCCCGGCCCCGGCCTTGGTATTCGTATCCCCGGCGAGCTATCAAAAGAAAAACTCGATATCTTACGCAAAGCCGATGTCATCTATCTCGATGAAATTCGCAAAGCGGGCCTATATGATGATATCTGGCAAGCCTTCGCCGTGCTTCTACCCGTCAAAACCGTCGGGGTGATGGGCGATGCCCGCACCTATGANTATGTCTGCGCCCTGCGCGCCGTAACATCAACCGATGGCATGACCGCGGATTACTACCCGTTCAGCCACGACTTCCTCGGTCAAGTCTCCACCCGCATCATCAACGAAGTCCGCGGCATCAACCGCGTCGTCTATGACATCACAAGCAAGCCACCAGGTACAATCGAGTGGGAGTAGAGAGATGCGTTTATTTATTGATACTAACATTTTGCTATCATTTTATCATTTAACTAGCGATGACCTTGTTGAATTAGAAAAGCTTGTCAAACTTATCGAGGACAAAGAACTCACATTAATTGTTACACAACAAGTAATAGAAGAAACCCTTAGAAATAGAGCTAACAAAATCAATGAAGGCTTATCAGAATTCAAGAAAACAAAAATTAAATTTGCGTTTCCTGCTTATTGCAAGGATTATCCTCAATACAAAGAAATACAAACCACACAAAAAAATATAGAAAAGTTGCACGCCGACTTAATCTCTCAAATAGATACTGATATAAAAAACAACAATTTAAAAGCGGATAAACTTATAGAAAAGCTTTTTAGCGTATGCATTAAAATTCCTCATAATGACGATTGTTACGAAGCAGCGAAAAAAAGAATTGAATTAGGCAACCCTCCTGGTAAAAAAGGTTCAATGCGTGATGCCCTGAACTGGGAAAGCTTACTTAAAAAAAGCCCCAAAAACATAGATATACATCTAATAACAGACGATAAAG
>PALX01000017.1 GCA_002710775.1 Micavibrio sp.
AATTGCTCCCATCATAGATCAGGCCTTCGAGCATAAGAACCTTTTGGCGCAGGATAATATTATATGGGAACGTAAGGATGGCCGGAAACGTACATTCCTGATCCGCGTAGCAATCTCTCTCATTGGTGATGATAGTATGGGCGCAGTTATTACCTTTGACGATATTACTGAGCTGGAATCTGCACAGCGCAAAGCCGCTTGGGGCGATGTTGCGCGCCGAATTGCGCATGAAATCAAAAATCCGCTGACTCCTATACAGCTAGCAACAGAACGTCTGAAGCGTAAATACGAACAAAAATTTGAAGATAAGGAAGACCGAGAAATTTTTCAGGGTTGTACCGAAACAATTATCCGTCATGTATCGGACATACAAAATATGGTGAATGAATTTTCAACATTTGCCCGTATGCCATCGGCTAAAATGAGCGAAACAGATGTCGAGAAAATTTGCCGTGAAGTTATCGTTTTTTATCGTCAGACATATCCGGATATCAAATTCTCTTTGGAAAACACAAGTAAGGCGAAATATAAATTGCGCGCTGATGAGAACTTGCTTCATCAGGCGATTACGAATGTTGTAAAGAATGCTATTGAGGCCATTCAAGAAGCCAATACTGAAAAACCCCAAATCGCTATCTTGTTGCAATACTCAAAGAAAGAACTGGTCATTAAAGTTCTTGATAATGGGCCTGGCCTCAAACCAGATATGAAGGAAAAAGTGCTGGAGCCTTACATCACCACAAAAGAAAAGGGGAGTGGTCTGGGTCTTGCTATTGTTAAACGCATTATCGAGGAACATAAGGGAAGTTTGGATATTGAGAAGTCTTCTTTGAAAAAGTATCAAAAATTCGGCTTTGATAAAGGTGTTGCATTTATAATACACTTGCCTAATGATAGTATCTAAGTAATTCAAGCTAAAGGCATAGTATACGAGCATATATGAGCGCAAAAACAATTCTAATCATTGATGACGAGGACGACATCCGAAGCCTGCTGAAGGATATTTTGGAGGATGAAGGGTATAAAGTTTTACAAGCGGCACATTCGATGCAAGCTGAGCATGTCATTGATCATCACAATGTTGATTTGCTTATTCTGGATATCTGGCTGGAAAATAGTGACAAAGACGGTATCGAGCTATTGAGGTCGTTACGCAAAACAGGGTTTGATAAGCCTGTTCTTATGATTAGCGGCCATGGCAATGTCGACACAGCCGTGCAGACAATTAAGCTCGGCGCTTATGATTTTATTGAAAAACCTTTTAAGACGGAACGTCTTTTATTGACCGTAAAGAACGCTTTGGAGAAAGCGCAACTACAGGAAGAAAACAAGTCTCTTCGTCAACTTAAAGATGATGATGGGTTTATCTCTGATTTGACGGGTGATTCTAAGCCCATTGAAAAGCTCCGCAAGAATATAGAAAAAATTGCCCCGACTGAAAGCCGTGTATTGATTTATGGGGAAGCTGGGACAGGCAAGGATATCATGGCACGTTATATCCATAAATGCTCTGCACGTGCCTCTGAAAGCTATATCGCCCTGAACTGTGCGATCTTGACAGATGATGATATAGAGGACGAGCTGTTTGGCGCTAAAAATTCGGTGCTAGAAAGAGTCAATGGCGGCACATTGTTTTTGGATGAGGTGGCAGACATGCCTCTTGAGACACAGGCTAAATTCTTACGTGTTTTGCAGGACCAGAAAATCCATGGTGCTCAGCCAGGTAAAGATATAGATCTGGATATACGCGTTATCGCTTCTACAACGAAAGATCTAGAAACGCTTATCCGTAAAGGGCGGTTTAGAGAAGATTTATATTATCGCCTTAATGTTGTTCCCTTAACGATGCCTTCCTTGCGGGAGCGCGTGGAGGACATTCCTATTTTGACGAAGCAGATTATATCGCAGATTAGCGAGCGGTTGAAAGTGCCGACGTTGAAGCTCGATAATGATGTTATTAATTTATTCCAGCTTTATACATGGCCGGGTAATATCAGAGAACTGAAGAACATCATTGAGTGGATCATGATTATGGTGCCTGAAAAGAGAGGGCAAAACGTTAATTTACAAGATTTGCCGCAGGATATACGTCTGGGTTTAGAGAAAAAAACAGAAATCAGCGGTGGTGGCACGCATGACTTTGGTCATGATGTTGTTGCGCTTCCACTGAAAGAGGCCCGCGAAAGTTTTGAAAAACAATATCTGTTGAAGCAAATAGACCGTTTTAATGGTAATATCTCTAAGACAGCCAGCTTTATTGGAATGGAGCGTACGGCATTGCATCGAAAATTAAAAACGTTAGGATTGTTAGATGACATTCGTGAGAATGCCGCTAACCAAGCATAAAACAGGTAAGGTTTACATGAAGGTAGTTATATGTGGGGCAGGGCAAGTTGGATATAATATTGCGGCTTATCTTAGTCGTGAGAACAACGATATCACGGTTATTGATCCTGAGCCGCAGCGCATTGCCCGTATTAATGATAACTTGGAAGCCAACGGTATTGTCGGTTTTCCGTCTCACCCGGACCGTCTTAAGGAAGCTGGTATTGCCGATGCTGACATGATTATTGCCGTTACGGATGTTGATGAAATCAACATGGTGGCCTGTCAGGTGGCGCACTCTTTATTCGGTGTGCCGAAGAAAATCGCGCGTATTCAAACAACAAACTATTTGGACCCTAGTTGGTCTAACCTCTTTGCCAGAGCGCACATGCCGATTGATGTTATTATCTCACCGGAAGAGGAGGTGGCTGAAGCCATTTTACGCCGTGTGAAAGTGCCCGGTACGTCTGATGTGATTAGTCTTATTGACGGCCAACTTCTGCTTGTAGGTGTTCACTGTGAAGAAAACTGCCCTGTTGTGAACACGCCTCTCAAACAGCTACGAACATTGTTCCCAGATGTACAGGCGCAGATCATGGCGATTATTCGCGGCGATGAGCGCATTATTGTAAACAAAGATAATCAGATGCTTGTTGGTGATGAGGTATATTTCATTGTTCATGCCGATCAACTATACCGCGCTTTAGCCATATTTGGTCATGAAGAACCAAAAGCACGCCATATCGTTATTCTTGGCGGCGGCAATATTGGAACAGCCCTTGCTAATCGTATGCAAGAAGAGCTGATGGGTGCAAATATTAAGATTATTGAGATTGAGCAGGAGCGAGCCGAGCTTATATCTGAGCGTCTAAAAGATGTTATGATCTTGCGCGGTGATGGTTTAAGTAAAGAAATATTAAAAGAAGCAAATATTGATAATGCAGAAGCTTTTATTGCTGTTAGTAATGACGACGAGAATAATATTTTGGCATCTTTACTGGCGAAACAATATGGGGCTCAACGTACAATGGCGCTCATTAATAAGGCTGTCTATACGAATTTGACAGGCTATTTGGGTATTGACGCCGTGATTTCACCGCGTTCGATTACGGTATCACGTATGCTCAGGCATATCCGCCGAGGTAAAATCAAAGGTGTTTACAATATTTATGACGGGTTTGCAGAAGTTGTTGAAGCCGAAGTTGCTTCATCGTCAATTATCTGCGATAAGGCGATTAGGGATCTCGATTTGCCGATGACAGTTCGCGTCAGCGGGATATGGCGAGAAGATGAATTATTTACACCTTATGCAGACTTCTATATACGCGAAGGAGACCGAGTAATACTGATTTCCTGTCAGGAGCAAGCCAAGCGTGTTGAGGAATTATTTTCCAATAATATTAATATTATCGACTTATAGTTGGTTTTGAAAAAAGTATTGTTTGTAATTAATTAAAGTAGAAACTTAATTTTAACTTGCGTAATGTGTTAAAATCAGTATATCAGTACTTAATAACATCTAAATTATAAAAGAGATGGGTAACACATCATGGCTGATAAAGCTCAAAATGTACAAGACGTGTTTCTGAACAAGATTCGCAAAGAAAAAATGACGGTCACCGTCTTTCTTGTGAATGGCGTGAAGTTACAGGGGATCGTAACATGGTTTGATAATTTCTCCATGTTACTCAAACGTGAATCACACGTACAGCTTGTATACAAACATGCTATCTCGACGATCATGCCAAATAGTCCGCTTTCCTTAAACGGGGAAGGGGACGAGGACAAAGACGCTTAAAGTTTCATGTCCTTTACAGCTTTCGTCCTTAACCCTTATGAAAAAGCAAATAAGGGCGCCTTAGAAGACTCTCTTCAGTCAGAGGCGCAACATCAGGAAATAATGGAGTTGGCGAAAGCTATTTCGCTTGATGTGGTCCATGACCAGCTTATTGCACTAAGAAAAATATCCCCTGCCACCTATATCGGCAAAGGTATCATCGCGGACGTAAAAGAGCTGTCAGCAGAGATGAACCCTGATGTCATCATTGTTAATGCCTCTTTGACACCTATCCAGCAGCGTAACCTTGAAAAACAATGGGATGCAAAAGTCATTGATAGAGTGGGGCTTATCCTTGAGATATTCGGTGCCCGCGCGCAAACGAAAGAGGGGAAGCTTCAGGTTGAATTAGCCTCCTTAGAGTATCAAAAATCTCGTCTTGTGCGCTCATGGACACACCTTGAAAGACAACGCGGCGGGACAGGAGCAACAGGCGGCCCTGGGGAGACACAGATTGAAATTGACCGCCGTTTGATCGGTGAGCGCATCACGCAAATCAAGAAAGAGATTGAGCAGGTTAAAAAGAACAGGGCGCTTCAAAAACGCTCCCGTGAGCAAGTGCCGTACCCGATTGTTGCGCTTGTTGGGTATACAAATGCCGGCAAGTCCACGTTGTTTAACGGTCTTACAGGTGCGAATATCATGGCTAAAGATATGCTTTTTGCCACTCTTGATACGACGATGCGTCGCACTGAGCTCCCAAGTGGCCAAGAAATCATTCTTTCTGATACAGTTGGCTTTATTTCAGACCTGCCGACGCATTTGATTACAGCCTTTCGTGCAACATTAGAGCAGGTAACCTATGCCGACGTGATCTTGCACGTACAGGACATCTCTTCACCTAATCACAAGGCCCAAAAGACCGAGGTAGAGCGCATCTTGAAGGATTTCGATATTGAGCCGGATGCAGATCATATTATCAATGTCTATAACAAGATAGATCTGATGCCGGATAAAGACCGTAAAGCGGCGTTGAAATTCGAACTCCCTTCGGAGGCATATATTTCCGCCGAAAAAAGATACGGTCTAGATAAGCTTCTTATTAAGATTGAAGACTATTTACAGTCTGAGTACGAGGAAATTGACCTCAAACTATCGCATAAGGATGGAAAAGCCATAAACTGGCTTCATGAGCACGCTGACATACTATCGCATGAGGTTGATGAGAAGTATGTTTATATAAAAGCGCTCATCCATCCAAGAGATTTAGGTAAATATAAGCAGTTATTTTAGAAATTCCGTCTAAACTGTTGATAGGGGCTGTTACTCATAGAGTTTCCAATCATGCCACCGCCAATTGCTCCAATTAAGCCTGCTAAGCACATGCTCGCAGTTGCGGCTGTGTAGGCTGACGCAGTTGCATTAGCTGCAAATGCTCCGGCAATTAAGGCGCCTGGTCCCGCTACCATTGCTACAGCGCCCAAAGCAGCTACCCCAAATATTAAGCCTAATTTTTTCCCCATGCCTTCACCTCACTTAGTTACAATACAATAAGCTTAGCAGTTTTTATTTATTATGTCAATTACTTTAGTTTCTGCTTCTTCCATAGCTCTAAGTACTCATCAAGGCCAAGTTCATTGATATCCTTGCCTTCCGCTAAAGTGTCCTTTTCAACGCCGTTGAAACGTTTATAGAACTTATCATTGGCCTTTCTTAGGGCCTCTTCCGGATTAATGCCTTTAGCACGTGCTAAATTGGCGAAACAAAACAGGACATCACCGATTTCTTCTTCTAAATGGTCTTTATCGTCTTCAAGCAACGCTTCTTTAACTTCATCGAATTCTTCTTGGCATTTTGCGATATGCGCTTCATCTGTTGGCCAGTCAAAACAGGCTTTTGCCGCGCGTTTGCATAGTTTTGCGGCTCGTAGCAGGGCAGGTAGGGTAACGGTAACATCGTCCAAAATACTATTTTGAACAGTTTCAGCGCGTTCTTGCTTTTTAATCTCATCCCACTGGGCCTCGACTTCTTCGGCTGTCATGCCGCTATCTTTATCAAAGACATGAGGGTGACGGCGGATCATCTTTTCGCAAATACTATCCAAGACATCATCTATGGTGAATTTACCGTCCTCAGTTGCCATTTGAGCGTGAAAAACAACTTGAAACAAAAGATCGCCCAATTCAGCTTTCAATTCTTCGAAATCGTTATGATGAATAGCGTCAGCGACTTCATAGGCTTCCTCAATGGTATACGGGGCAATACTTTGATAATTTTGCTCCAGATCCCATGGGCAACCGCCATCAGGATTGCGAAGCTGTCGCATAATCTCGACGAGTTTTAGAAACTTGTCTTCAATGACATTAGGATCATTATTAGATGATTTTTCTTTATGAGAGGGCTGCATATTCTATACCTATAATTAATGTGATAATATATATTATGTTAAATATAAGATGGTTTTCAAGAGAGGGGACTTATATATGTATTTGTCCTATATTCTATATATCATAAGCATTCTCGTCGATCTTAACCTTTATTAATGGACAATAATCTTCTCAATACCATCTATGTTTTCAATTTTACGTCTGTTTTGTGCTGAAAAACTATAAAGCTCAGGTAAAACAAGTTTTGCTTTCAACGTCTCATTAATGGGAATGATTAAGGACAGCTTCACGGCATTTACATCGTCCTCACCATCACTGATGATCAAATTTTCTTTTAGCTCACTCAGATTCTCATTAACTTCGGAGATTATAATGTCACTTTGGCGAATGGAGCCATCAACAGCTTCGTCAAGCAATGTGACCATCTGGGCGACCATACGCATTTGGTCATCCTTAATTTCTGCGTCTACGGTCAATAAGAGCGCCGTGCCTTCAATCAGAAACTCTCTGGCGAAGGCTAAAGCCTCAGAAAAGATCATCACTTCATAGACGCCTGTGCTGTCAGATAGCTGCAAAAAGGCATATTTTTTACCGCTCTTATTGGATATTTTTTCCTGTTTTTTCAATAGGATGCCTGCCATCTGTACGCGTGCGGCAGATTGTGACATCATTTTGTCTTCTAGATCGATAAATGAAACAATATGGAGTTTATTAAGCTGCTTTTCACGTCCATCTAATGGATGCGCGGATAAAAAGAAGCCGACAGCGCTAAATTCATTGGCTAAGCGATCTAAGTGATCCCAATCGCGCATGTCAGGTAGGGGCGGCTTAGAAAGGGCTATGGAAGCCTCTGAATCGCCTCCAAATAGTGAGTTTTGGCCGGATTCTTTCTCTGCTCGTATATTCTGGCCATGCCTCAAGAGCATTTCGGCGGCGGCGTAGTTTTGCGCCCTATTATTATTCAGACTGTCTAGTGCCCCTGCGGCTGAAAGCATCTCAAGTTGCTTTTTATTGAGTGAAGAAACACGTTCAACAAAATTATATAAATCATTGAATTTGTTTTCTTTTCTCTCTTCTACAAGTATATGCATGGCGGCTGTGCCGACCCCTTTAAGTGCCGCCAGAGCATATCTGATTCCTTCTCCTTCAACCTGAAAATCAGGGCCTGAGATATTCACATCAGGGCCGTATAGAGGAAGTTTCATACGGTCCAAATCTTGTTTAAATATTGCTAGTTTCTCTGTGTTACCCTTATCAAGGGTCATAGAAGCAGCCATAAACTCTACGGGGTAATTGGCTTTCAACCACCCTGTTTGGTAGGCAATAAGCGCGTAAGCGGCGGCGTGAGACTTGTTAAAACCGTATCCAGCAAATTTCGCGATTTGTTCAAAGATCTCTTCTGACTTTTCTTTGGGCACGTCATGGTGTTCTTTAGCCCCTTTAACGAATTTTTCGCGCTCTGCGTCCATCGCTTCTTTAATTTTCTTACCCATGGCGCGCCGCAGAAGGTCCGCACCACCAAGTGAATAGCCCGCTAGTTGCTGTGCGGCTTGCATAACCTGCTCCTGATAAATCATAATACCGAAAGTTTCTTCCAATATAGGCTGAAGTATCGGATGCATATAATCGGCATCTTCGCGCTCTTCCTTAATATTGATATAGCGCGGTATATTATCCATCGGCCCTGGGCGATAGAGTGAAACAAGGGCGATAATATCTTCAAAACGGTCTGGGCGTAGTTTTTTCAGGACATCGCGCATGCCTGAGCTCTCTAACTGAAATACGCCGACACCCATGCCATCAGAGAGTAATTCATAGGCTTTGCGGTCATCTAGTGGGATTTTAAGGATATCAATCTCATCGCCTTTACTGGCTTTAATATATTCAACCGCCTTTTTAACAACGGTAAGTGTTTTGAGGCCAAGGAAGTCAAATTTGACCAGCCCTGCCTGCTCAACATATTTCATATTGAATTGGGTTACAGGCATGTCAGAGCGCGGGTCTCGGTACAGTGGAATCAGCTCATGCAGAGGTCTGTCCCCTATCACTACCCCCGCTGCATGAGTGGAGGCATGTCTGTATAGGCCTTCAAGTTTTAGCGCAATATTGATAAGTTTTTGCGAGGTTTCTTCCTTGTTTACTTCATCTCTGAGGTCTTTGTCCTGATCAAGTGCTTCTTGGAGCGTGACCGGTGCCGCAGGATTATTCGGGATCATTTTTGCGATACGGTCCACTTGCCCATACGGCATTTGAAGCACGCGTCCGACATCTCTTACAACAGCGCGGGCTTGAAGCTTACCAAAGGTAATGATCTGCGCTACATGATCGTAGCCATATTTTTCCTGTACATAGCGAATAACCTCATCACGGCGATCCTGACAAAAATCGACATCAAAGTCAGGCATGGATACGCGCTCAGGGTTCAAGAAACGTTCGAATAGAAGGTTAAAGCGAAGTGGGTCAAGGTCGGTAATTTTAAGGCCCCATGCTACAACTGAACCGGCACCAGACCCCCTCCCTGGTCCGACAGGTATATCTTGTTCTTTTGCCCATTTGATGAAGTCCGATACGATTAGGAAATATCCTGGGAAACCCATCTGCTCAATAATACCGAGTTCAAAATCCAGACGGTCCCAATAAGGTTGCTGTACGTCTTTATCTTCCCAATTCTCGACAAAATTTTCTAATCTCCATTTTAAGCCCTCTTTCGCCTGAGCTTTGAGTTCTTCAATCTCGTTACGTCCCCCTTCTGTATCAAAAGGCGGTAGGATGGGGTCAATAGGCTTAAGTAAATAAGAACAGCGCTGTGCTATGGCTACGGTATTTTGAATAGCCTCTGGAAGGTCACTAAACAACTCAACCATATCATCTTCGGACTTGAAATAGTGATCTGGCGTTGCTTTTCGGCGATCCGATTCTGTAACGTAACGGCCTTCAGCGATACACAGTAACGCATCATGGGCTTCGTGCATCTCTTTATCACTGAAATAACAGTCATTGGTCGCGACAAGCGGAATATTGTGTTTATACGCAAGATCAATCAGCGCATCTTCTGTACGTGTTTCTTCTATAACGCCTTCATGTCGCTGGATTTCAATGTAAAAACGACCTTTGAATAGCTTGTTTAATTTTTTAGCGAAATTCTCAGCTTCTTTAGGTTGATTGTGAAGCAAGTATTGGCATACAGGCCCTTTTACACCGCCGCTCAGGCAAATCAGTCCCTCGTTAAATTGCTCAAGGTCTTCCCAGTGTCCTTGTGCTTCCGTTTGCTCTTTATCTTCCAAATAAGCACGGGAAACGAGTGCGCAGAGATTGCGGTAGCCCTGCTCATTTTGCACGAGAAAGACAAGCTGGTGTTTTTCATGACCAAAGCTGAGTTGACACCCGATAATAGGTTGTACGCCCCCTTTTGAGGCCGCAAGAGCGAATTCCAGCCCACCAAACATGTTGTTTGTATCCGTTATGGCCGCGGCAGGCATGCCCAGTTTTTGACACATGGCAACAATCTCTTTTGGATGCATTGCACCTTCGGCTAAGGAATAAGCCGAATGCATATGCAAATGCACAAATTTTGGTGCGTTTTGGGTCGCGGTGTCTGGCATAGGAAAATCTTAAAGAAAGACCGCTCTGATGTGAAGCTTTACAGGCGTTTCGTACCCAAGAAATTGTTGGCACTTTTTTGTTTTTTCCGATAACTTTCTTGCATTATGGATATTGGCAACCAAACAGCGCTAAAGAGACGTTTCAAGAATTACTGGCAAAAAATGCTAGGTTCTGGCTCCAGAGCTATATTTGCAGAAAATACATCTGATTACGACCCCATGTTCGAACGGATATGGCAGGCTTATAATGAACCCCACCGCGCGTATCATACAGTGGAGCACTTGTCTGAGCTTTTTGATAAAATGGAAGAAAACAAAAAGCATATTGATCACCTTCCTTTCGTTATTGCCGTCATTTTCTGGCATGACCTCGTATATAAAAGCGATAGAGACAGTGTGCTTACTGGTTTTAACAATGAAGAATCTTCGGCCATCATCGCCGAAGAAGAGTTAAAACTTCTTGGCTTTGAAGAATATTTTGTTGAAAAGGTTGTTGAGACGATCCGTATGACGCGCGGCCATTTGAAGGCAAAGCCTGACATGTCAGATGCCGCCCTTTTTCTGGATATGGATATCTCAATCTTGGCGGCTAAGCCAGAACGGTTTAGATATTATTGCGACCAAGTACGAGAAGAGTTTAATGGTTTCACAGATGTTGAATTTCTGAACGGACGCGTGAATAATTTTTTGGCCGTCTATGCAGCTCATGATGAACCTTTATTCAAAACAGACTTATTCAGGCAAAGATACGAAAATATTGCACGGTCTAATATTGAGCGTGAATTAAAAACTCAAAGGCAAGTTTTATCCCAGCTTCAGGGGGGATTTAAGCCCCGAGGTAACCGTTCTCCAGCGTAAGCACGCGGTCCATTTGTGCTGCCAGACGCTGGTTGTGTGTAGCGATTAGGGCGGATACGCCGCGCTCTTTCACCGCTTTCATTAAAAGATCAAATATACGTGCCGATGTGTCTTCATCAAGGTTACCTGTAGGTTCATCGGCAAGAAGAATTTTTGGGGAATTCGCAAGGGCGCGAGCAATAGAAACGCGTTGTTGCTCCCCGCCGGACAAGCGGGCTGGTCTGTGGCTCATGCGATCTTCCAAGCCCATAGAAACAAGAAGGTCTTTGGCATGGTCTTCAGCTTGTTTCTTCGCACTACCCGAAATCATCAGCGGGATGGACACATTCTCAAGCGCCGTAAATTCAGGTTGCAGATAGTGGAATTGATAAACAAACCCCATGATCTTGCGGCGGATCAGCGTACGCTCTTTGTCATTGCGGTTTGAAACATCCACATCCTTAATAATGATCTCGCCGCTTGTCGGCTGGTCTAGTAAGCCAAGGCAGTGAAGTAAGGTGGACTTACCTGCCCCGCTTTGACCGACAAGCGCTACAATCTCTCCCTTGCCGATAGAAAGAGAGACATCTTTGATAACATCTAGTTTTTTCGCACCTTGCTCATATGTTTTTTTAAGGTGCTTTGTGACAAGGACGGGGGCTTTATTACTATTCATAGCGCAGCACCTCCACAGGATCGAGGCGTGAGGCACGCCATGCCGGATATAGCGTGGCGCCTAGCGATAAAATAAGAGCCATAATGATCACGCTGATAACTTCATGCCATTCAATAACAGCAGGCAATTGCGAGAGAAAGTAAATTTCAGCGGAGAATAGTTCTGTGCCGCTGAGGCTTTCCAAAAATTGTCTGATTTTTTCGATATTAACAGCGAAACTAATGCCTAAAATAGCGCCGAAGAATGTTCCAAGAAAGCCGATTAACGCGCCTGTCATGATGAAGATACGCATCATCGCGCCCCTGCTCGCTCCAACAGTGCGCATAATGGCAATGTCTTTTGATTTGTCTTTAACGAGCATGATCATGCTGGATATAATATTGAATGCGGCAACAATAATGATCAGCGTGAGAATTAAGAACATAACATTACGTTCTACTTGCAAGGCGTTATAGAAGCTCCCATTCGTACGTTGCCAGTCTGACACAGCGATGCTTTCTGGGAAGATGGTGCGAAGTGCCTGCTTAGTATCACTTAAATCGGCGGGGTTTGGGGTCATAATCTCTAGAAAATCAACGCGGCCATCTGTTTGGAAAAAGCGTTGCGCTTCTTCCAGCGGCATAAAGATGAAGCCTTTATTGTATTCATACATGCCGACATCAAAGACGATGGCAACATTGAAGCTTCGGGAGCGTGGGATAGCTCCGAAAGGACCTGCTTTTACCTGTGGGCTGATCAGGGTAATGGTTGAGCCTTCTTTAAGGCGTAGCTTCTTTGCCAGTTCTGATCCAATCGCAATATTGTTCTCACTAAAGGCATTTGCATCGCCGGCAATAATGCCATCATACAGTTCTTTTTTTTGTTTAAGGCTATCCTGCGAAATGCCGCGTACAATAACACCCGTTGCGTTTCCTTGTTGGGATAAGAGAGCTTGGCGTTCAATGGCTGGAGTGACGCTCTTCACCCCATCAATACGCAAAGCCTGATCAGCCATTTCTTGATAATTCTCAAGAGGTGCTTCATAAGAAGAAATGTTGATATGGCCATTAAGTCCAAGAATACGTCCGATGAGTTCGGATCGAAATCCATTCATGACCGACATAACAATAATCAGCGTCGCTACGCCAAGCATAATGCCAAGAAATGAAAAGCCTGCAATAACAGAGACAAAGCCTTCTGCCTTTTTTGCGCGCAAGTAGCGCCATGCAATCATTCTCTCAAAGGCATTGAACATAGTTTAGTAGGACTTTCCGATAAGAACTTTTTTGCCATCATCTTCAAAAGGTATACAGCGCGGTGTTAAGGCATGCTTTGTCATTATGGTCTCTAAAGCTGGATCCTTAAGTACACTTACATCCATTCTAACAAACCCCTTATTTTCTTGATCGCTATAAAATTTTTCCAATTCTTCAGTTGAAGAAACATCTGTAATATTTTGTTCTAAATAGGTTTTTGCTTCATTATAAAGGTTTTCATGAATATCATTTAAGATATCCTCAATGTTATCAACAAAGTTACCCACAGGTACAGTTTGTTTATGTTCTTTGCCTGGTTTATCACGGCGAGATACTGATATAACGCCCTCTTCCAGCTCTCTCATACCGATTTCAACACGTACAGGCGTGCCTTTTTTGATGTGATTCCATATTTTATCCCCAGCACGGCCTTCCGAGAGATCAAAACGAGCGCGAATATTTTTGGCCTTTAATTTATTTAGTAGACCGTCACCATAAGGCTGAAGCTTTTCAATGTCGGCATCATCGCGAATAAAAGGAATGATTGCTACTTGTGTTGGCGCAATTTTAGGTGGGAGGCGCAAGCCGTCATCATCGCCATGTGTCATAATAACGCCGCCAATAGTACGGGTCGAGAACCCCCAACTTGTGGTCCATGCGTGCTTTTGGTTGCCGTCTTCGGCCTGATATTTAATATCAAAGCCTTTAGAGAATGTTTGCCCTAAATTATGTGACGTACAGGCCTGGAGAGCCTTACCATCTTGCATCATGGCTTCCAAGGTCAATGTATCAATAGCACCGGGGAAACGTTCTTCGGGTGTTTTTTGGCCGCGTTTCACTGGAATAGCCAATACGTTTTCAAAAACATCAGCATATACTTCAAGCATACGCCGTGCATCCTGCGCTGCTTCCTCGGCTGTGGCAAAGGCATTATGCCCTTCTTGCCATAGAAACTCAGCCGTTCTGAGGAACATACGCGGGCGCATTTCCCACCGCATCACATTCGCCCATTGGTTCAGCTTCAACGGTAAGTCACGGTAAGAATTGACCCATTTAGCCATAGACTCGCCGATAATAGTTTCTGACGTTGGGCGGACGATATAAGGTTCCGCCAACTCACCTGCTGGTTTTAAGCCGCCTTCACCGTCATCTTCAAGGCGATGATGCGTTACAACAGCACATTCTGTCGCGAAACCGTCGATGTGCTCAGCCTCTTTGGCGATATACGATAATGGGATCAAAAGCGGAAAATACGCATTTTCAACGTCTTCAGCCTTGATACGATTATCAAGCTCTTTTTGGATGAGTTCCCATATACCATAGCCATGCGGCTTGATCACCATACAGCCACGTACGGCTGAGTTTTCAGCCATGTCAGCCGCTTTGATCACTTGTTGATACCATTCAGGGAAGTTTTCGTCTCTGGTTGGCGAAATAGCGGTCTTATTCTTCTTCTTTTGCATCTGTGGTTTGCTTGCTTGTTGTGCTGTCATTGTTTGCTTCGTTACTGTCGTTATTTACTTGATCGCAATAAGCGTTGATCCGGGATGTTATATCTTGGCCGTTATAGCGCATTGTTCCATTTTCAACGTCCACTTCAATTTGGCCGATCTGGCTGTCCAGTTCAAGCCCTTCCGGTGTGTTAATACCAATATATTGCCCCATATCAACGGTTAGCGGAATTTGAATAGTCTTATAGACTTCAAAAGGATCACTATATAGATTGGCGGGCGCTATCCCCTCTTCGGGTCCGGTATAGGTCACGTCATCATCTGCTTGATGCACAATGGCGTATTTACAAGGTGAGGTTGTCACGATTGTAGTTTGCGCATATGGCTGATGAGGGAGGACGCAAAAGGCTATTAAGGTGAGTATAAGCAAACGGATCATGATGACATACTTTCTTTGAATAGCTGGTTACTTATTTCTCTAAAGTCTATAACATCAAGATTAATCAGTAAAATCGTCAGCGCCAAAAAGATAGCCGCGATAACAGAGGTGATAATAAACTTCTTTTTTAAATCAGGCGTGTCCGGCGCTGAAGACACGTTGCCTGTTTGATGATCAGCTGGTGGCTTTACACCCCATGGCAGAACAGCAAACAAAACTACCCACCAAATAATAAGATAAACAATAATAGCCGTAAAAATATCCATAATTATACATCTGCTTTCATATATGTTTTACGGTACCAATCCCAGCAGGTTTTAAGACCATCAGCAAGGGATATCTCTGGCGTCCAGCCGAGTTCTTTCTCGGCCAAAGAAATATCCAAAACATTGTAGTGCACATCCTGCTCTCTGATATCTTTGTGATCAATACTAAGCGGCTCGCCTGTGATGTCTTCAATAAAGTGCATTAGAGCTGTTAAACGCACAGAAATACCGCTTCCAATATTGAATATAGGTTCACCCCCTTCATAGACAATAGCGGCTTTAATGGCAGCGCATAAATCATCCATAGCAATAAAATCCCGAACCGTATCGCCGTATAGGGTAAGGCTCTCATGATTAATGATGCTCATAAAAGCCGCACCAATAATCCCCTGCTTCCTTTTTATAAATTGATATGGGCCATAAGGGTTGGCGATACGAAGGGAGATTGTATGTAATAATCCTTTATCTTTATAGTTTTGGAGTAGCTCTTCTGTGGCTATTTTTTCCTCTCCATAGGTGCTTATAGGATGAAGATCAGCACTTTCTTTTATCGGGGTCTCCGTTGCAACATTACCATAGACAGTCCCACCAGATGAGGCGTAGATGCATTTCTTCACATCGGCTTCGACACAGATATCGAGTAGCTGCGTGGTTATTTTGGCGTCTGTCTGGTGCGCAAGTAAAATAACCGTATCTTTACCTGCAACCTTCTCTCTCATCATATCCCAATCTGTGATGCTCAAGCGTGTGTATTCATAGCTGGAAGCGTGCGCAGAGTTAAGAGCATCTGAACGAGATAGCGCCGTGATATCAAACTGGCCTGATGCATTGAGATAGGCGCACAGATTTGTTCCTATAAAGCCCCCTGCTCCGATAATGAGGATTTGCTGCGAGTCGTTTTTTCTCATATCTATCCAATAGCACAGTCCTAAATCAAAAAGAAGTACGCAAGATATCAACGTCCATAAAAACGCTAAAAAACGAAACGAATCAGATTGTTATATGGGTATCTTAAGAAAAGGCCTTGAAAAAAGAACCAAATTATCCTTGCTTGAGTCGGGTAAGATGAAGTATAAGGGATGTAACACACCCTCTATTACCGCCGTTTGTCCGGAGTCACTTTTTTCATAAAGTCTCCGGACTTTTTTTATCCCTTAACTATCGTGGCTGACGTGTTTCCACAATCGTACGGCTACCAAGCCCATAACCACGTGCTGTTGGGTTGAGGCATTCAATCCATGTGGCAACCTCTTCTATCGAAGATTGATAGCTGTCAGAGATGTCTTGGACGCTAATTTGCTCACGATTGAGCGCAATTAATAAAGCAAGTTTGTTTTTTGCTGTCCAGCGACCTTCAGAACTTTCTTTAAAATGCTCTCTTAGGATTTCATTTTGTGCTGGTCTTCTCATGCGCACAAGCTTGGTTTTGAGAATATCTAGAGTCTGCTCAATTTTTGCATCTGTCATTGTCATGTCGTTTTCTCCTCATATAAGAAAAAATGGCGCGTCCTGCAGGATTCGAACCTGCGACCGTCCGCTTAGAAGGCGGGTGCTCTATCCAGCTGAGCTAAGGACGCGCATGGCCTTTAATTAGGCAATCTGGATAATAGATTAAGCGCAAATTGGTTGTAAAGCTTTAATTTATGGAATTAGGCTTTGAAGTTATCCGTATAATTTCTGGGTTTAACAGCTTTAATCTTTTCCGCTTGAACTGTGGCATGCCACCCTTTTGACTGTGCAAATTTCAAGGCTTCCTGCTCGCTTGGGAAATAAAGACGCACCTGCTTGAACGTATCGTCACATGATTGCCACCCCATGAGATGTTCTGGCAGTGATGGCGCGCAAATATCAGGCTCCATAACCCACTTCTTTGTCTTGGCGAGGCCAGACTGCATAGCATTTTTTGAGGGTTTGTATATGCGCACTGAATAATTCATGCGCAGAGTCTACCACCGAAATAGTTTCGCTGACAAGATGCCAAGTAAAATTCCAAGCGCAATAAAAGGAAGAAACTGCACAAAAAAGATATGCACCATATGGTCAATGGGTGATGTGAAGCGCAGACCGATCCAGCCAATTGCCGAAATTGCAATGGTTGCAAAAAGGGCTGATTTCTTATGACATGCTGGACACCCTTTTCGGATAAGGAAGATAAGGTATCCAAGCGGTATTACGGTCAGATAGACAGAATGCGGAAAGCAAATCATATCGTAATTGGGGTTTGCAAGGTTTTCAGTGAACAGGCGGAATAAAATATTGCCAATAAACAACACAAGAAAGACTACGGGAATGGCAACCACCCATGGTTGCTGTCGCATGTCAGGTAGATTAACCCAGCCCAAAACGAAACCGCTTGATAGATAGATCATCGTTGCGAGGCCAATATCAAGCTGGAAGCGGTGATTATGGATCAGCATATCCCATATATCAGGGCGAACACCAATGCCAAAGAAAGCCACGAGAGCAACATAGAGGCTAGCAATAATAACCCATGGCGCCATACGCTTTAAAGGGTGCTTCAATGGTTCACACGGCTCCAGATCACCGCTTAATTTGCTGATGAGGTCTTCAGGGCCTTTATTCTCTTTTTTACTATCGTTACTCATCCGATCATTTCCTTTAGTTTTCCAAGGGTTCTGTGAATCGATACTTTAACAGCGGACTCGCTCATATCCATTTCTGATGCGATTTCTTTCATGCTGTATCCTTGTATCTTCGCCATTTCAAATACTTTGCGCTGTTTTTTTGGCAGGCTGTCCAAAGCCTTCTCTATATCCTTATATTCGCCAATATGGGCAGTAGAAGTTACATAATCCTCCGGCGTGGCGGTAAAATCTAAATCTTCATAGGTGTATGTGTTGTTCTTATAGTGTTTGCGGAAATAATCATAGGTGCGGTATGTGATGATAGCATGTAACCATGGTTTAAACGCCCTCTTCCCATCATAGGTATTCATAGAACCATGCAACGATATAAGGATTTCCTGCGCAATATCATCAATAGCATCTTTTTGGCTGATGCGCGGCGCTATGACGTTTTTTATATAGGGATATAATTCAGCGAGAAGCTGAGAATAAGAAGCTTTATCACCTGTTTGGGCGGCGCTTATTAATGTGGCCCATCTCGTTTCATCATTGTTTGTCAATGGAACTTCCTTAAGGCGGTGAAAAGATGGTCGGAGTGGAGGGATTCGAACCCCCGGCCCCCTGTACCCAAAACAGGTGCGCTAACCAGGCTGCGCTACACTCCGAGACCAGAAAACACTTTTTATAGGATCATTGAATAAAGCGCAAGTTATTCTTGTCTAAATTTCTTACTTTTTTGGCATGAGAACGATTTCGTCATCGCCGATATACCCAAGAAGATATCTTGCCCGTTCTTCCAGATAGTCTGCATCAAGCGTCGCAACGCGAAGCTTTACAACCTTTTCTTCTAGGTCTGAGCGTTCTTTTTGAATCTTTGTAAGCTCGGCCTGTTTTTCTTCAATCGCTGTTTTGTTGGACACGTAGGACCAAACCGAGCGTTCACCCTGCAATAGGTGGTATGAGAAATAAAAACAAAGCCCACACACCACGAGGGCTGGCAGGAGCCTGAAATCAATATCTTGTTTTATACGTTGTAAACGAATCATATATCTATAGAATCATATTCGATTCCGGCGGTCAAGCGAGTAAAATTCACGATTCGCGCTAATTTACAGCCCACCCCTCGGAAACACCTGCCTAGACTCAGTTTTTGATTCGTCTACACTAATAAAAATATTTTTTAAGGAGAGCTAAATGAGTGCCATTATTGATATCCATGCCAGAGAAATCTTAGATAGCCGTGGTAACCCGACTGTTGNAGTTGACGTTATGTTGGAAAGTGGCGCTCTAGGACGTGCCGCCGTGCCATCTGGTGCCTCTACAGGGGCATATGAAGCGATTGAACTGCGCGATGGTGATAAGAAACGTTATTTAGGCAAAGGCGTCTTAAAAGCCGTTGAAAACGTTAATAACGTCATTAATGATGCTTTATGCGGCTATGAGTCATCTGATCAGAAATTTGTTGATCAAACATTATTGGAGTTAGACGGCACACAAAATAAAAAGAATTTAGGCGCAAATGCCTTACTTGGTGTCAGCATGGCGGTGGCAAAAGCCGCGGCGCTCGAAGTTGATTTGCCTTTATACAAATATATAGGCGGTGCCTATGCACACACCCTGCCCGTTCCGATGATGAATATCATCAATGGCGGTGCCCATGCCAATAATGGTGTTGATGTCCAAGAATTCATGATCATGCCTATTGCGGCAGAAAATATGCGTGAAGCGGTGCGGATGGGCGCTGAAACATTCCATGCCCTAAAAGCTCTTTTAAACGAGGCGGGACATTCCACATCCGTAGGCGATGAAGGCGGCTTTGCTCCTGATCTGAGAAGCTCAAAGGAAGCTCTGGATTTCGTCATGAAAGCGATTGATAAAGCTGGATATAAGCCAGGGCAAGACATGGTTATTGCCCTTGATGCTGCCGCTTCTGAATTCTACAAAGACGGTAAATATAGCCTAAAAGGTGAAAACAAGGAATTAGACTCCGAGGGCATGATCCAATATTGGGGTGAGTTAAGTGCAAACTATCCTATTGCCTCTATCGAAGATGGCTTAGATGAGGATGATTGGACTGGATGGCAAGGCCTGACAGATGCTTTAGGCTCTCGCATACAGCTTGTCGGCGATGATTTGTTTGTGACGAATGTTGAGCGCTTGGGACGCGGTATTGCCGAAAAATCAGCCAATGGCTTACTTGTTAAGGTCAATCAGATTGGAACGCTGACAGAAACTTTGGCTGCGATTGAAATGGCTAAACGCGCCGGATATGGCGTGGTAATCTCTCATCGCTCAGGTGAGACGGAAGACTCTACAATTGCGGATTTGGCGGTGGCAACGAATGCAGGGCAGATTAAGACAGGTTCTCTCTCCCGTTCTGACCGTATTGCCAAATACAATCAACTCTTGCGTATAGAAGAAGAGCTGGCCGATACAGCCAGTTATGCAGGACATTCCGTCCTTAGATAAACACAGTATCCAGATAAACAAAAAGCGCCGTAATGGCGCTTTTTTTATTCTTGCAAATATTGCTTATTTTTTAGTGTCCAGCAGGACCTGAGCTAGCAGAGCACACAGGCTTTTGGCCAGACAAATATTTAGGGTTCGTTGTGTTGACTGCCTCTCTTACACAAAAAGAAACCGAGCCATCCCCAACATTGACGCGCCAAATATAGTTACCTTGTTCGGCGGCAATCATATAACTGGAGCTACGAGATTGACCGATAGCCGGCGCATAAGAAGCAGCAACAATCGCTAAAGATAGCGTGAAGACAGAAGCGAAAATATATTTCCACTTATTCGTCATCAGCACCGCCAAGGCCGAACGCGCCGTACTTGCTGTTAAACTTGTCAAGCTGACCTTTTTCGATCACGCGTGCACCGCCACCTGTCCAAATTGGGTGTGACTTAGAGTCAACGTCAAGCTTCATAAGGTCGCCTTCTTTGCCCCAAGTTGAGCGTGTTTTATATTTTGTACCATCAGTCATTTCAACTTCGATGAAGTGATAATCTGGGTGTGTATCTGCTTTCATAATTACTCTCCAAAAATTCTGCGTAAAAATCTAAAGTGCATAAATAACGAGCTTGCCGTTAAAATGCAAGTATTTCTTAGGCTAAAAAATCGTTTTTTTATCCGACCAGCGTTTTACCTGCCGAGCGCAGATCGATAAAGGCTTCATTAAGGCGCTCAATCATAGCCTCTTCCCCTTTACGAAGCCAGACACGTGGGTCATATTGTTTTTTGTGCGGCTCACCTGTCTCTGGGTGTATTTGGTGCTTGAAGGCGTCTGCATTAGCCTCAACATACTCCCCAATAGCATGAGCGAACGCAAATTGCGTATCTGTATCAATGTTCATTTTAAAGACGCCGTAATTTAAAGACTCCGCAATCTTGTCTTTTTCTGAGCCTGAGCCACCATGAAAAACAAGATCAAGCGGGTTGTGGCCTAGACCTTTTGTGCTGGCTACAAGCTCTTGAGAGTTTTTCAATATTTCAGGCCTAAGCTCTACATTGCCAGGCTTATACACGCCGTGAACATTACCAAATGATGCGGCGAGAGAGAAATGCCCAATAGGCGCAAGCACTTCGTATGCCTGTAGAACTTCTTCTGGTTGAGTGTAGAGTTTATCATTGTCAATCTCGTCGGAGCCGACACCGTCTTCTTCGCCGCCAGTAACGCCAAGCTCAATCTCAATGCTCATACCCAGCGGTACCATGCGCTTTAAAATACGAGCGCTTGTTTCAAGGTTGTCCTCGATTGTTTCTTCAGATAAATCAATCATATGAGATGTGAAGAGTGGATAGCCATGGTCCTTGAAATATTGTTCGCCATAGGTAATCAGATCATCAATCCATGGCACAAGCTTCTTATTTGCGTGATCCGTGTGCAGAACAACAGCGATACCATATTCCTTAGCCAATAAATGCACATGCTGTGCCGCCGAAACAGCGCCAAGGACTTTGGCCTTATGGCTATCTTCCATGCCTTTGCCGGCAAAGAATTGCGCGCCGCCATTGGATAGCTGGATAATGATATCGGATTTATTCTTGGCGGCGGCTTCCATAACCGCATTCAAGGAGTTTGTGCCAACAATGTTTACCGCAGGCAACGCATAAGCCCCCTCTTTACAGGCGCGTAACAATGTTTGGTATTGATCGCCCCATACAACGCCGGGTTCTAGTTTTGCCATGATAAACTC
The DNA here is from genome assembly GCA_002710775.1 of Micavibrio sp. Classification (GTDB taxonomy): domain Bacteria; phylum Pseudomonadota; class Alphaproteobacteria; order Micavibrionales; family UBA9664; genus UBA9664. The sequence goes on from PALX01000017.1 coordinate 21,781, forward strand.
CTTGTTTTTCTGCTTTATATTTACGCGGCTACAGCTTCCTTAACCTTAACCAGTGTTTTTACAAGCGCCTCAGCGTCATCCAAAGCAAGACAGCTTGGCCCATCACATTTTGCTTTATCTGGGTCTGGGTGGAACTCAAGAAAGATGCCATCTGCGCCAGCCGCTACTGCCGCTTTCGCGATCATAGGTACACCTTCTCTGCGGCCACCTGTCGATGCCCCGCCTGTTCGCGGGTCTGCGCCTGGCAATTGAACAGCGTGTGTAGCGTCAATTGTCACAGGGCAATCTAATTTTTGCATTTCTTTAATCGCCAGCATATCAACCACAAGGTTGTTGTATCCAAAGCTACTGCCGCGTTCACAGAGCATGACGATATTCTCACCAATGGCTTCAACAACTTTATTAACCATGTTTTTGCAATCCCAAGGGGCAATAAACTGACCCTTTTTAATGTGGATCAGGCGTTTATGCTTTTGCGCCGCTTCGGCTGTTGCGATGACGAGGTCTGTCTGGCGCGCCAAAAAGGCTGGAATTTGAACAATATCAGCAATCTCAGCAACACGTTCAGCTTGCGCAGGCTCATGCAAATCTGTGATAATTTTTACACCGAGCTTAGATTTAACAGTCTCAAGGATCTTTAAGCCTTCATCAATACCTGGGCCGCGGTAACTTTTGATGGATGAGCGGTTTGCTTTGTCAAAGCTGGCTTTAAAGATATAAGGTAAGCCCAAATCATCCGTAATCTTTTTCAGATGTGTGCCGACTTCAAGCGCTAGACCCTCGTCTTCCAGTACGTTAAGCCCCATCATGCAGATGAGTTTTTGATCTGGTTTATTCGTAATACCGAGGTAATTGTTTGGATTAAATGTCATGATACCCTTTTTGGTTAAATCTATAAGTTTTCTATGCGTAGAAATGTATAGATATCAATAAGGCGAATCAATCCCTATTGCGTGCAATTGCGGCTTTGCCCAAAGTTTTATGTTTGGCAGTGCGCAAATTACTTTTTCTTTTTACGATCTTTTTTATGTTTACGGTCAGGCAGAGCCAGACCCCATGAAAAGTCATTCATCAGGTAATTTGGCTTACAACCATAATTATTAATCAGCGCATTTAAGACCTTGTCTTTTTCTGCCGGATTATCGAATGCACCGTCAAATTGTTTGGCATGCACGCCATTGGCTATGAGCGCTGTATCAATATTTAGCAAAGCGCCGGACATCACATCATGCGGCATGGAATCACCAATAATGATTGTGCTGGCGGGAAGTGCGTTTTCAAACAAAGACATGCAGTGCCTGATAATAGGTTGATAAGGCTTGCCGATAAATTCGCATACGCCACCGAACGAAATATACCGACGTGCGATTTGCCCTGCTCCGAAATACGTTTTTCCATCAATGAGGGCATATGTGTCTGGATTTGCACAAATAGCGCGTAATCTCTTTTGAGATGCCTTTCTTAAAACAGCATCATAATCATCCAGTTCTTTATTTGGTGCGTCAGAGCCACTAATTAGAAGAAAATCAGCATTATCAATGTCATGCGCAATCTTAAGATCAAGGCCGTCGACAATAGACGTGTCTTCGTTGCGGCTTAACACATAAACCCGTTTACCAAGATCTTTAAAGATACCCTCTTTTTGATCTTTAAGGCCCTGCCATGTAAACTCGCCAGCCGTCACAATGTGATCATAATAGTCTTTTGATAAGCCAAGCTCTTTAAGACGTTTTTCGCTTAGGCCAGAGCGTTTACCAGAATTTGATAGAATGATGATCTCTTTGCCGCGGCTTTTGAGTTGTTCCATAACTTCAAGCACACCATCAAAGATCTTTTTCCCATCATGGAGGACGCCCCATTGATCAAGAATGAAACCTGAATAGCCATCTGAAATATCAGAAATACCTTGGCAGAATTTTGTTTTCGACATGTAAAATAATCCCCATCATTTGGTCACACGAATTATATGGTGCTTCGCGCAAATCAATCAATAGCCGATTATATTCATGAAAGGCTTAACAAATCCTGAATATCGCACTTAACATATTGTAATAATTAGTGTTTTACAATTCCACGCGGTGTGCGGCCAACAGATTTGCAGAGCAACAAATATACTTTACCGATATCTGATGACACAAAAGTCGCGCTCATAATGCCGCCATGGTCATTACTCACAGCTTGCTCTAAGAGCTCTTCAAACTGTCGGCAGTATCGCTGTACATAGGTCCTGAACTCTGTGTCGCTGGAAAACTTCTCACGCACCATCGCTTCGGGGAACTTGTCACCGATCTCAAGTAAGCGCTTTGTGAAGATTGTCATGTCTCCGCGTTCATAGGCGCGCATGTCCTTCTCATCAATATCGCCGCCCTTAACGTGGCGAATAATATCAACGGATAAAGAGTGCACGCTTTCCATCAGGAACTTAGCGGAGCCAAGGAAATGATCTCTTTGGAACATGGCTGCCGCTTCTTTAATTTTTGCGACTTGTTCTTGCGCATCTGCAGATGCCTTTTTTAGATGCTCGGTATGTTCAGAGAAGTTCGTGCTAGCCTCAGAAGACACAAGAACTGCCGTTTCCGATACAATTTTGAGGTCTTTTGCATGAGACCGCAATTGCGTCCCTGCCCCAGCAATTTCACTATTAAGAATCTTGGTTGTATCTTTGATCTCATCTGCTCGGTCCTGCAATGTAGCAATAGAGGCCGTAATATGATCAACAGAGCCATGTGTAACTTCCGTGATGCTCTTAACCTCATCCTTAAGGGCACCAGTATATTTCGCTGCACTTTCTTTCGCATTGTTCATCTGCTTGTCGATTTCCATGACACGGATGGAGATACTGTCACTGACTTTCTTAAGAGCTGAAAGCGTGTGGTCACTATTATTAAGCAACGCTTTGCCTTGTGATGCCATCTCTTTAACGGCCTGCGTTGTTTTGTTCAGTGTATCAGCTGTAATAGAACCAAGGGCGTCAGCTTCTGTCGAAACAATTGATTTCAATTCAACAAAGCCTGTTTTAGCAACACCCAAGCGCTCTTCAATTGTTTGAGCGGCCTGAACAAAACTGTCTTCTGCACTGCCAATCGTAACCAAAGATTGTCCGACATGATCAGAAAGGGCTGAAAGTTGCTCTGTTAGGGATTCCTGAACTTTGGCAATTTTGAGATTTGCTTGGTCAACAGCCAAGTGAATGTCGCTCGATTTATCCTCAAAGCTATGATACGCCGCGTCTGCACTGGCAACGGCCTTATCAATCGTTGTCGTGATAAGGTCGGCGCTATCAAGCATTTTATCGTTCACCTCAATTAGTTTCACCTGAATATCAGATGTACGTTCTGAGACCGTATCAAACGTGCTGTCCATAACAGATTTGATATCACTAAAGCGTTCGATAGACTGCGCGGCTTCAGTAGATACCGTTTCGCCGGATGTCTTGACTTCAGATATAACTGCATTGCTTTTTTTAATGAAGTTCTCATATTTTGGCAGAGTTTCTTGAAGTGTTTTATCAAGCCCTTCTGCAAGCACTTTCCAATCAGAAATTGTTTTAATGCGTGTATCGGTAAGCTCTTCCGCCTTTTCTTGCAGTAAGCCGTCAAACTTTTCAAACTGAACAAGCAAGTCGTCTTCATTTTGCTGGAGAACATCAAATGTTTGCTGGCTGATTTGCCCAAGCTTCTCGAAGTTTGTGTGGGTCTTTGTGCAATATTCGTCAATCTGAGTGTATTGTTTCTCAAGACCATCTGACGCTTTATCCAAAATAGCCAAATTATCTTCAACAACATCTTGGAATGTTTTTTGTTGTAGTTGTAAGCGATCCGTTGCCGATTGCGTATTACCAGTGATCTTGCCGCTAAGTATAGCAATTTCCTGCGCCTGTCCTTTAAGCATATCACGGATAGCTTCAGTAGATTCCACTGTTTTCTGATTTGCCTGAATCAAATCTTCTGTACGCTTTGTAAAAGTGGCGTCAAAGCTTTCTTCGCTACGCAACACATCCTTCGTTGTTTGCTCAACCACGTTCAAGGATGACTGAATACGGTCATCTATGGATGACAATGTGTTCTCAAGAACAGATACAGCATCTTTAAGCGTTGTAGCGCCTGATTGTGCTTTTGTATCAATATTGGCCACTATATCTTCGCCGCGTGTTTGAACGCGCTCAATACGAGCCAAAGATTCCGCGACTGTGTTGCTGTAATCCTCAATGTGCTTGATAAAGTCTCTTTCTTTATCACCTAGCTTCTCAAGATTCACATTCGTGTTATTAAGCAAGGTATCTGCTTGCTCCTGCGCTTTGTCGCTTGCCTTGCCCATCAAAGCCGTCGCTTCGCGGATAGAAGAGCGCATGTTCTCACTAGAACTTAAAGCCGTTTCCAACGCTTCGGATAGGCGGTGAATAGCATCTTCACCCGTGGCGTCAATTTTCTCTAAGAAGCGATCCAATCCTGATACAGAGCTTGTTAATCCTTCTGTACGTTCTTCAAGACGCGCATCGAAACTATCAAAGTTATCATTCACCTTGTCTGCCGCATTAAGAAGCTCTGCAATGCGCTTATTGAGAGACTTTGTTGCATCTTCTGTTTTGACTGTGATTTTTTCGACACCATCATCAAAGGCACTAATTTCATTAGAAAGAAGCGCGCGTGAGGTTGAAAGCATTTCTGCCGCTTCTGTCGTTGTACTACGAAGCGTTTCAACTTGATCATCGAGATTTGCACTTAGGGTATTGTGACTGTCTGTTAGCTCAGATGTGACCGTCTCAACGGAGGACACGCTATCGCTTAACTTCGCTTGGATGCTCTCCAAATCCTCAACAGCATAAGAAACTTTATCAGCCATTTTGCTAGCCGTATCCATGAAGCTATTTTGGATGATAGTCGCTTCGCTTGTCATTTTCCTCGCTGTATCCAGCATTTTCACAGCGCCGCTATCAAACGCCGCCTCGACTGTTTGTTCTTTCTCAAGTAACGTATCTACAGCCTTATCCCATGATGCAATACTGTCTGAACAACGGTTCTCAATATTAGCAATGCGTCCTTCTAGGCTTTGGACAATACCTTCCGCATCAGTGACTGATTGAGATAAAGACGTGCTAAGAGAAGAAATATGGTGCTCCCCTTTTTTAGCTAATGTCGCAAATTCTTTCATTTCAGCGCGTAGGCCATGGCGGGCACGGTGAATGGATTTAAGCACTGCTTTTGATGAAGCGGCAAGCTCCGAAGATTGGGCCACAAGGTCTTCGATATCACGGTGTACACGTTGGGCACGCTCTTCACTTGGGAAGAGGATAGAGTTAAGCTCTGCTTTTAAGCTCTGTGCATACATCTCAATGTCATCATTGCGCTGAAGGCTTGAAATCATGCTCCAAAGTAGCGCAATCGGGGCTAAGGCAATACCGAGCAATCCCCCTACTTCCATCAATGGTGCTGTCAGTAAATTAACAATACCGATAGAAAAGAGTGCGTGATAGAGGCATAAACCTAACCAAAAGCAAGATAGAATAAAGACGACATTCTTTGTGACCTTGAACGAAAAACGGTCCTGTTTTGCCTGTCTAGCGGCATCGTTTTGCGTGCCTTGAACAAAGCTTTCATCCCATTCTTTCGCATTAGTGTCTTTATCTGCTTTTGCAACAAATTCAGGAATATTTTTGGAAGCAGATTTTTGAGCACGTAAAGATGGCGCTATTTTAGCAGTGCTGTCATCACTGCCGTCTACTTCAGACTTTTTTTTAAAGGATGATGGTGCTTGAGATGGATTAAATGACGCAATACTGTCAACGCCACCATCTGCTTTTGCAGAGAAAATTTGAAGGCGAGATGGCCCGCTATCACCTGAAAGCATCGTTCTTTTATCGGTTTTCTCAGATGATGATTTTTTTACGGATGTATTATCTTTTTGTTCAGCCACAGCCAACTTCCTCATGGTTTTTTATTTGTAATGGATGGTATTACAGAACCATGCGGACGCTCTTAATTCAATAAGCGAATCGGCTTATCCACAAACAAAATAGAAGGCCGTTGATTATGCTAAATCTTCATTTTTTTAGTGTAAGCCTTGAGATCACCTTTGAACTCACTGGCTAAAATATACATACCGATAATATTCGGTATCGCCATGGCGAAGATCATCGCGTCTGTTAGCTTGATAACAGCATTCAGGTCAACTGTTGTTCCCACAATCGTGCAAAGACAGAAGAAGACCTTAAAAGCATCTCGCGCTATCGGGCTTTCACCAAAGAGGAACATTGTGGCTTTCACGCCATAATAGGACCATGAAATCATGGTTGAGAAAGCAAAGAGGAATACGCTCAATGCCAGCAAATATGGGAACCAACTAATCGTATCAGCAAAGGCTTTAGATGTAAGTGCAACCCCTGCCATGCCGTCTGTATAGGTCTCGTACACGCCGGAAATAGTGATGACCAGTCCCGTTACCGTACAGATAATGATTGTGTCAATGAAAGGGCCGAGCATAGCAACGAAGCCTTGAGACACATGGTCTTTGGTTTGCGCCGCGGCGTGGCCGATGGCCGCCGAGCCAAAACCCGCTTCGTTAGAAAATGCCCCGCGCTGAATACCCATGATGATGGCGCCTAATAATCCACCCAATCCTGATTGGAAAGTAAACGCGCCAGCAAAAATAGCGGCAAAAGCTGGGCCGATATTCTGGTAATTGATGATAATAACAATGAGCCCTGTTCCAACATAAATTGCGCCCATAATAGGTACAATCTTACTGGTCACACGGGCGATTGATTTGATACCGCCAAGGATAACGCTTGCAACGAGACCGCCAAGAATAAGCCCAACAAGCCAGCCCTTATCAGCGAAGAAGCTCATTTCTGCACCGCCAGTCACATTCACGAGTTGCTCATAAGCTTGGTTGGACTGAAATAGGTTTCCGCCGCCAATAGCTCCCGCAATACAGCAAACAGCAAATAGACCTGCTAAGAAACTACCCAAATGTTTCGCTGTTGTATTTCGAAGGCATTGGTCCAGATAATACATCGGTCCGCCTGAAAAGTTACCATCAGGCAATTTGATGCGGTATTTTACGCCTAAAGCACATTCAACAAATTTTGTTGTCATACCGATCAAGCCCATAAAAACCATCCAGACAACCGCACCCGGCCCGCCAACGGAAATAGCCACAGCCACCCCTGCAATATTACCCAGCCCTACAGTTCCCGATAGCGTCGTCGCCAGTGCCTGAAAACGGTTGATCGATCCGTCTCCTGCTTTTTTTGTGTCATATTTTCCGCGAATTACGTCTACCGCATGCTTAAAATAACGGATATTCGGAAAGCCTAAATAGAAAGAAAAGAAAATACCCACCATCAATAACCACACCAAAATAATCGGCATTTCAACGACTGAACCGTCTGGGTTGGTCCAGATGTCTATGGAAGCAAAGACAACGCTAAATAGTGAATCTGCAAATGGCGCTACGGTTTTGTTAATAGCAGTATCAATGGACATATATTTTCCCTCTTTGTCTGTTTAAAAGCTGACAAGGGGGAGTTTAGGAGATTACGAAGCGCCTCTCAACAAAAGCGTCAATATTGTCCACATAGGGGCTTTGAGATCGGGTAGCTTGACGCCCATTTCATGAGTTGTTGCGTATTCAAGCCACGGGCAAAGTTCAGCCTCGAACCATAAGTAGCGCAAAATCCATCAGGCCTGATCGCCGCATCTGAAGCGATTTTGTTCACAATAGAGGTGCGAAAATTATGAACAGCCCGTGATGGCTTATCTATCCCATTAGATGTATAAAAGGCTTCCATCACGCTATCTTGTTGCTCCAAAAGATAAGCATGTTGATTGGTGAATCTCTTATATTCCTGATAGGCGTTGGTGAGGTTAGCTCTATGCTGACAATTAAGGCCAACGACCATAAGTTCGCTATGGATGCGAATAATTTGTTCAGCGCGCGCTTCATCCAGCGTGTAACATTCTCTGGCATTGGCATGTGAGCCCGTTAAAAGCAAAGTTAGAGACGCTAAAAACAAAAAATATTTCATAAAATTTAAACCACAGGTGAGATTAGGGCCTCACCTTTAAAGTAGTTTTCCAGATTTGCCAAGACTATTTCACCTTGTGCATAGCGCACTTCTTCTGTGGCTGTTCCCATATGCGGTAGCAGAACAACATCGTCACGTTTCAACAAGCGCTCATCCACAAAAGGCTCATTTTCAAAGACATCTAGCCCTGCACCGGCAATAACATCATTTTCCAATGCCCAAACAAGGTCTTCTGTATTGACGACAGAGCCCCGCGCTACATTAATCAAGTATCCTTCCGGCCCCAGTTTTTGCAGGACATCAGCATTTACAAGGTGCTTTGTATCTTCACCGCCCCGACATGTCACTACAAGATAATCACAATGCTGAGCTAGCTCCGCCGCATCTTTATAATATTTATAAGGTACATCATCTTTTATGGCCGTAGCTGTATACGCTACATTCATTTCAAAAGCGCGCGCACGTTGCGCCACAGCCCTTCCGATATTACCCAAACCGAGAATGCCAACGGTTTTATCCGTTAGTGCGCGTCCGTTAGGCATAGGACCTTGTAACCATTTTCCAACGCGGACAAAGATATCGCCCTCAACAAAACGCCTGGAAACGTTCAACAGTAATGCCATGGCTGTATCTGCGGTATCGTCCGTAACGACATGCGGTGTGTTTGTAACAACAATCTGCCGCGCTTTTGCCGCTTCAATATCAATATTGTCGTACCCCACACCATAATTGGCAATAATTTCAAGATTGGGCAACGCTGCCATTATGTTCGCACTCACATTTCGTCCGACAGCCGTGTAAATCGCCACAATATCTTGATTGGCACGAATGATATCTTCTGCGTCCTCCGCCGATTTTAAAGAGATAACATCGAACATATCATGAAGGCGTTCGAGTTGATCGCTAAAGCGTGGACGGTATAGAGCGAGGATTTTCTTCTTTTTATTCATTTTTATAACTAAATTTTCTTGCGTTGTATCAAGTAGATGTGGTTAAAACCATAACCATGGTAACACAACAAAATCAAAAGTCACTTTATATCAAAACTTGGGGCTGTCAGATGAATGTCTATGACAGTAACCGTATGGTTGATATTCTCAAGCCTCTTGGCTATAGCCCTAACGAAGATCCTGAAACAGCGGATATGATTATCCTCAATACATGTCACATCCGCGAGAAAGCAACGGACAAAGTCTTCTCTGAACTCGGACGCTTAAAACAATACAAAGAAGCGCAGAAAGCCAAAGGCAAAACAATGTTATTGGCTGTTGCGGGTTGTGTGGCACAAGCTGAGGGTGAGTTTATCGCTGAACGCGCCCCTTATGTTGATATGGTGTTCGGACCGCAAACATATCACGAACTCCCTGAAATGGTCGCTAATGCTATTGGTGCATTTGGTAAGAACCGTGTTGTGAATACAGATTTTCCGAATGAGAATAAGTTTGATTACTTGCCGAATGAACAAGCCGAGATCGGCGCTTCAGCGTTCCTGTCTATTCAAGAAGGATGTGACAAATTCTGCACTTTCTGCGTTGTGCCTTATACACGCGGGTCTGAATATTCACGCTCTGTTGAGCAAATTTTAGACGAAGCCAAGCGCTTGATCGATGGCGGTGCTAAAGAAATCAATGTTCTTGGTCAAAATGTGAACGCCTTCCACGGGGAAGACAAGCTCGGCAATGAATGGGATTTGGGTAAGCTGCTTTTTGCCATTGCGGAGCTTCCTGTTGAGCGTATCCGCTACACAACATCGCATCCCCGAGACATGCATGACAGTCTTTACGCCGCACACCGTGACCTTGATAAGTTAATGCCATGGTTGCACCTGCCTATTCAAAGCGGGTCGGACAAGATATTGAAAATTATGAACCGTAAGCATACGGCAGACGATTACAAGCGGATCATTGACCGCCTTAAAAAGGACCGTCCAGATATCGAATTTGGTTCAGATATTATCGTGGGCTTTCCGGGCGAAACAGAAGAAGACTTCCAAGCCACCATGGATATGGTTGACTATGTGAAATACACATCTTGTTACTCATTTAAGTACTCGGCACGCCCGGGCACCCCTGCCGCCAATATGATGGGACTTGTGCCAGAAAAAGTGAAATCAGAGCGTTTAACACGTCTGCAAACACGTATCGGTGAACATCAGCACGCATTTAACAAGAAATGCGAAGGCTTGATCATGCCTGTGCTGATTGACCGTGAAAGCGATACGCCTGGCCGTTTGGTTGGCCACTCAGAATTTAACCAATCTGTGTATATAAGTGGTAATGAACGCTTGTATGGCAGCACTGTTTATGTGAATATCTTGGAGGGCACACCAAATGCCCTGCGCGGGGAAATAGTAACGGATGAAATAATAACAACAAAAACCGGCTAACCCCGAAAAAAACAAAAAACCATCTATAATACAGGGAGATAAAAATGGTTTCAAAAGCAGCAAAAGGTAAAGCACAAAAAGGCTTTAGCGGGTCCAATGGTGGAGATAACGTCACCCCAATTGGAAACGTTCACAAAAAAGTTCAAATTGATGGTGCTGAGGTCGTTCATTGTATTGAAAAGCATGTCCAAGACATTGAGAGCTACTATGGAGACTACGGTGTTCAGATCATGCCTGAAAAATCCGGTTTCCGTATTATATGTTCCGATGCAGAGGCGCTAGGTGCCGTTGATAAAGTTCTTTCAACGCTTGGGGAGAGATACGCAAGCGATGATCTCGTTGATGATAAAGCGTTGCAAAAGGTTCTAAAACAAAATGAGATTAAAAAATTTAATGGCGAACGTTCTGCTTTTAAAGCCGGGAATGTAAAAATAGCCCCAAAATCTCTTAACCAGCAACGTTACTTGGAGGCTATAGATAAACACCCTTTAACATTTGGTGTTGGCCCTGCAGGTTCTGGTAAAACGTATTTGGCTATTGCAAAAGCTGTTGAAGCACAAAAATCAGGTAAGGTTAAGAAGATCGTCCTTTCTAGACCAGCGGTAGACGCGGAAGAAAATATAGGGTTTTTGCCAGGAGAGCTTGAAGATAAACTGGCACCTTATTTGCGCCCTTTATATGATGCTCTAAATGAGTTTTTAGGGCCGAACACCGTGAAAACCATGATGAGTGAGGGTATTATCGAGATTGCCCCTGTTGGTTTTATGCGTGGGCGAGATTTAAAGGAAGCTTTTATTGTTATTGATGAAGCGCAGAATACAACAGTTGGACAAGCCAAAATGATCGTTACACGTATTGGCCGTAATTCAAATATGGTTATGTGCGGCGATGTTAATCAATGTGATCTTGGCGATGACAGGCACGGCAACCCTGTAGAAAGTGGTTTAGCATATTTGTGTAAGCAATTAGCGCCTTACGATACGTCTTTTGTTGAACTTACTACATTAGAAGGGAAAGACGTTGTGCGCTCCCCTGTTGTAACGCATATCATTGGCAAATTGGAACGTGAGCCTGATGCAAAGGCTGTTCAAGAAGTTAGTAACCGAATTGGCTTGGCGGGCGGCCCTAAATAGACTACATAGTCTATATGGCTCATAACGGCACATATACACCATTATACGACATTATTGACGCACCGGATTCTTTGGATAGAGTAGCGCTAGAGCGCGCATTGATCTATATTCTACAAGATCTGGAGGAAAAACCATGCCTTTTCACCATCAAATTCACAGATGATACTGAAATACAGCAACTCAATAAGGATTTTCGCGGTAAAGATAAGCCGACAAATGTGCTGTCTTTTCCTAATGATAGCGAGGATTATCTAGGCGATATCGCCATTTCTATTGATACCATAAAGCGTGAAGCGGAGGAGCAAGGTAAACCTTATGAACATCACACGCTTCATATGATTATCCATGGATTTTTACACCTTCTAGGCTTTGACCATATTGATGATGATGAGGCCGAGGAAATGGAAAGCTTTGAAATTGCCGTTTTACAAGAAATAGGTATAAAAAACCCTTACATATAAGCGGCTTTTATGACATACTGGATATATTAGACAATGTACAAAATGGACCCTCAAAAACCGTCGAAAGAACCACAGAATAAAGCAATGGCAAACGGCCCTACCCCCTCTTCTGAGCCCGTAGATATCTCAGACGATTTTTCCTCAACCGCACAATACAGCATAAAAGACAGAATATCTCTCTTCTGTAAGGATCTTTTTTCAAAGTTAAATTGGGTAAAGGCTAAGACAGACAATTCTTTACGCCGTGCGATTGAAGAAGCAATTGAGAATGGCGAAGAAGACCATGATGCCGCATCCTTCATACATGAACGCAAGCTCATTTCTAATATTCTTTCTATGCGTGACTTTACAGCCGCAGACGTTATGGTGCCGCGCATTGATATTGCCGCAATTGATGTGAACGCTGATGAAAAAGAGATTCACGAGATTGTCATTAAGGGACAGCACAGCCGCTATCCTGTTTATAAAGAAAATCTGGACAATATTATTGGTACAATCCACATCAAAGAGATTTTAACCGCTCTTATTGAAAAGAAAGCTATTAACTTGGAAGAGCTTTGCCGTTCTATTCCTATTGTGTCCCCTTCTATGCCTGCTTATGATTTGTTGCTACAGATGCAAGAGACGAAAAAGCACATGGTACTCGTGGTGGATGAATATGGCGGCATTGACGGCATGGTTGCTATTGGTGACATCATTGAAGATATCGTCGGTAATATTGATGATGAATTCGACCAAAATAGATCGCCCAGCTTAACATGGGCAACGGATGGCTCTGTCATCGTTGATGCTAAAATTGAGGTGGAAGAATTTGAAGAACAAGCTGGCATTATTCTTTCCGATGAAGAGCGCGATGAACATAACACGCTTGCTGGTGTGGTCTCAGCCATGGCTGGCCGCGTCCCTGTTCGCGGTGAGGTGTTGCAACACGACTATTCAGGGACTGAGTTTGAAATTCTCGAAGCTGATTCAAGACGAATAAAGCGCTTGAAGATACGCAATCTTCCCTCTAAATAGAGCTATGGCTCTTTTAAAAAACAAATATCTTCTATCTTTTCTTTTAGGAATTATCGGCTGCCTTGCTTTGGCACCGTATAATTTTTCATTGCTTATACTTCCTAGTATTGCAGGGTTATATTGGCTCCTCACCCCTCTAGATAGCCAGAAACAAAGAAGAACGGCATTTTTCATTGGGATGATCTACGCCCTTGGTTATTTTGTTTTAGGTCTATACTGGATCGGTAATGCCGTTATTGTTCACTGGGAGGATTACTGGTGGGCATACCCTTTCGCAGTATTCGGTATACCTTTGGTCTTATCCTTGTTTTGGGGGATAGCCAGCTTACTGACTATCGTATTATCGCGAGAAAACTCTTTATCACGTACCTTTTTGTTTATAGCGCTCCTGTCGACCTTTGAATGGATCAGAGGCTGGATATTCACAGGTTTTCCATGGAATTTACCCGGTTATGCATGGAACGGTGTGCTGGAAGTAGCACAGCTCAGTGCCATCGGTGGCATATATTTCCTGACGCTATTTACGGTGCTGGTATCAACACTAATGGCGCATGGCCTCAGAAACAAACAAATCCCCTATTTTTTCGTCGCAGTTTTCCTCGTGATACTATGTTATGGCTTGGGATCCTTAAGGCTCTACGCCTATAATGGCGGGCCAACGGGGGAGCGCTCTTATAGCAAGCAGGACGGCGTATTGATTGTGCAACCCAATATCCCCCAAAAAGATAAATGGGTGCCGTCTTTAGTCCCGAATCATTTGTCAAAACTGATAGAGCTCTCAACATACACCCCTGAACAGCACACAGATATTCCAGAGCAAAGTCTCCAAATTATCTGGCCTGAAACAGCCATGAGCAGTCCTTATTTTGAACACCCCTATTACCGTAAAAAAATTACGGAGGCGCTGCAATCTTGGCCTGTTAAGACTAGCCTTATTAGCGGCGTTCTGCACAGAGAGTCTATTGATGGACAAGAAGAAGATCGGGCTCGTTATTATAATGCAATATACAATATTGATCAGGGTGGAGAGGTCATTGGGCGTTACAATAAAAGACATCTCGTTCCGTTTGGGGAGTACATCCCCTTTATTCCCGAAGACATTTTAATGCCAATGAATATCGCTAGTTTTACAGCTGGAAAAGCTGAGAATAGCTCTTTTGTAGACAGCTCAAAAATGTTTCCTCTTATATGCTATGAGGTTATATTTCCGCGCCAGATGATGGGGGAAGATGTACTGGAAAGTTTGAATACGGCCAAAGCGCTAGTAACCGTCACAAATGATGCATGGTATGCGGATGCACCTGGGCCTTATCAGCATCATGCAATGGCAAGGTTCCGCGCTATTGAGCAAGGTCTTCCCTTGTATAGATCAGCCAATACCGGAATATCAGGAGCATATGATTCTGTTGGCCAAGACTTAGGGCAAAGAATTGGTTACGGTATTAGAAAAACAGAAATGCTTTTTTCACCCATAAGTTTAAATAAACAAACTCTATTCGCGAAATACGGGAATTTAATATTCTTTTCAACCTTAAGTATACTCTACTTTCTATTTATGGTTTTAAAGAAAAAACCATACTAAAAAACACTTGTCATTAATTATTACTGCACCCTAAACTGTGGCATACAACTGTGTGCGAATGATTAATAATAATGACAAAAAAAGATCAACAAGAATTCGAAACTAAAAACGCTGAAAAGCCTCAGAAAAAAACCAGAGGTGCGCCTACGAACGTGGATAAGCATGTCGGAAAACGTTTGAAAATCCGACGTAACCTTATGGGGATGAGCCAAGACGATCTTGCGCGCGAGATCGGCGTTACATTCCAACAAATACAAAAATACGAACACGGTACAAACCGGATTAGCGCAGGTAAACTTTTTGAGTTTGCAGAAGTTATGAATGTCATGGTTGATTTCTTTTTTGAAGGCCTACCTGGTTATGACGCTGGAATGACAAATGCGATATCAGACAATGCCCAGACGCAGTTCGGTGACGCCGAAAAAAACACTCATCTGAACCATGCTTTAGATAACAAAGAAACAATTGATCTTGTTCGTGCCTATTATGCGATTGAAGATGAGAAAGTAAGACATAGACTATTACAGTTCATCAAATCTGTTGCAGAGTCCTCTCAAAACGAAGGGCCGGTCTCTTTTTAAGCCTTAAATGTCTATGATGTACAGAGCCTTTTCCGTTGACTTTAAAGGGCGATTGTTTTCTCCTTAAGGGATATAAAGAATAAAACAAGGCACAACATATACTATGGGGACTATGGAGAAATATTTATTTACAAGCGAATCTGTGTCCGAAGGTCACCCTGATAAGGTGGCAGATCAGATATCTGATGCTATCCTCGATAAATTTCTGGCTGAAGACCCCTATTCCCGTGTAGCCGTTGAAACACTTGTGACAACAAACTCAGTTGTTATCGCAGGCGAAGTCCGTGGTCCTCAAAGCATCACTCATGAGGTAATGGAGCAAATAGCCCGCGATACGATTAAAGATATCGGCTATGACCAAGAGGGCTTTGACTGGAGAACGGTTGATATTGACGTCAAAGTTCACCAACAATCCGCCGATATTGCTCAAGGTGTTGATAATGCGGCAGATGGAGCAGAAGAAGGCGCTGGCGATCAAGGGATTATGTTTGGCTACGCCTGTAATGAAACCAAAACATATATGCCTGCCGCCATTCATTATGCACACCAGATATTGAAAATTATTGCAGATGATCGCCATAGTGGTGTTCTAGATATGCTTGGGCCAGACTCTAAATCTCAAATTACTTTAGAATATGAAGATGGTAAGCCTGTGCGTGCGCATTCAATTGTCTTGTCTACACAGCATAAAGAAGGCATGAGCCAAGAAGATGTTCGCGCCATTGTAAAGCCATATATTGAACGCGCCCTTCCCGAAGGTTGGATGTGTGCAGATGACAGGCTCTTTATCAACCCAACAGGAAGATTTGTGATTGGTGGGCCTGTCGGCGATTGCGGCCTGACAGGGCGTAAAATTATTGTTGATACATATGGCGGCGCCGCACCCCATGGCGGCGGTGCATTCTCGGGCAAAGATCCAACAAAGGTAGATCGTTCAGCGGCCTATATGGCACGGTATTTAGCCAAGAACGTTGTGGCATCTGGTGTCGCTGATAAATGTACAATACAGCTTTCATATGCGATTGGCATTGCTAAGCCTATCGCCGTTTATGTTGATACACATGGCACAAGCAACATAGACACTGAGCAATTATCTACATTCCTGCAAACACGGATTAATTTGACCCCGCAGGGCATTCGTACCCATCTGCAACTAAACCGCCCTATCTATAAACCAAGCGCCGCTTATGGCCATTTTGGCCGCACACCGACTAAAGAGGGTCATTTTTCATGGGAAAAAACAGACCTTGCTGTGGCGATAAAAGATAACTTTGAAAATACAAGCCAAAAACGTGCCGCAACCTGAATTTAACCGAAAACTATTTGGCCGGAAAAAAGGACGTAAACTTAGCCTGCAAACGCAAGAGCTAATCGACACTCTATTCAAGCAAAAGCTCGATATCAAATGTGAGGACTTGGGCGAACCTGAATCTTATGATCCGAAAAACCTGTTTTCATTTGAGCCAAAACAGATGATTGCCGAAATAGGCTTCGGAAACGGCGACATGCTCGCTGTCTTACATAAAGAAAACCCTGATGATGCATTTATCGGATGCGAGCCCTTCTTAAACGGATTGGGCAATCTGCTGATGGCCATTGAGGGCAATAATACGCGTAATGTTCGCCTGTGGCAGGATGATGCCCTCCTCCTCCTTCGCCAATTTACTGATAACAGCCTTGATAAAATTTACATTCTAAATCCTGACCCTTGGCCCAAAAAACGCCATCATAAAAGACGTATTGTAAGACCTGAGACACTTGATCTTTATGCACGTCTATTGAAAAAAGGGGGGCGGCTTATCATGACAACAGATGTCGATGATTTGGCTGAATGGATGGTTACACAAGCCAGCAACCACGATTCCTTTATATGGACCGCAAATTCTAAAGCTGATTGGCAGAACGCACCTGAAGGCTGGGTTAAAACCAAATATGAGAAAAAAGGTGAAAAAGCAGGCCGTAAGCAAAGCTATCTCATCTTCGAGCGCCTCTAAGAAACTACTTGCAATTAAATAACAGGATCGCTATAACAATTTTAAATATTGCTGAATTTTGTTCAGGTGACCCACGGGTCGCCTTTTTTGTTACTTTTTTTATGCTTTTAAGGAGCGTTAAACATGGCTAAAAGCCTGATAGACCCAGAAGGACGTTTTAGAGCACTCGTTGAGCCTGTTGTGAGCGAGGCTGGGTATAAGCTTGTCCGCGTGATGCTTACAAGCAATAAACAGGACGGACAAATTTTGCAGATCATGATTGAGCCGGGCACAAATCCAAATCTTAACCTTGATGACTGCGCCGCTGTCAGCCGCTCTATCAGCGCCCTGCTCGAGGTTGAAGATCCTGTATCTGGTGCATATAGACTAGAAGTCAGCACACCGGGTATTGATCGCCCCCTAACACGATTTGAAGATTTTGACCGCTATAAAGATTTTGACGTTAAGGTTGAGTTATCAACGCCGATTGAAACAGGTCAAAAGCGCTTTCGCGGCGTTCTTGGCGGCACAAAAAAGGAAGTTGGTGTTGTTTTGGATACAGAGGAAGGCATATATGTATTGCCTTTCAAAGAGATTAAAAAAGCATCTTTAGTGATGACAGATAAATTAATGGAGGCTTCGAAAGAAGGCCGCGTTTAAAAAAGGGTTTAAACCAAAGAATTTAAGATTAACTATTTTCTATGACAAAGGAGTAAGAAACCATGGAAATGTTACAAGTAGCCGATGCCGTTGCCAGAGAGAAAGGCATTGAAAAAGAATTCGTCCTCACGACGATTGAAGAAGCGATCCAAAAAGCGGGCCGTTCTAAATATGGGTATGATCAGGATATCCGCGCACATATTGACCGTAAGAATGGCTCTATCAAGCTTCAGCGTTTCCGTGAAGTTGTAGAAGAAGTTGAAGCCGAAAACGAAGCAGCTCAAATTGACCTTAAAGCAGCGAAAGCGCTTAAAGATGATGCAGCTATTGGCGACTTCATTATTGATGACCTGCCGCCGATTGATTTTGGCCGTATTGCCGCTCAAACAGCGAAACAAGTTATTACACAGCGTGTGCGTGAAGCTGAGCGTGAGCGTCAGTATAACGAATATAAAGACCGTGTTGGTGAAATCATCACCGGTATTGTGAAGCGTGTTGAATTTGGTAACGCAACAATCGATCTAGGTCGCGGTGAGGCTATTATGCGCCGCGATGAGTCTTTGCCAAGAGAAGCACTTAAGACAGGGGACCGTGTCCGCGCAATTATCTATGATGTGCGCTCAGAAGTACGTGGTCCGCAGATTTTCCTTTCTCGTACACGCCCTGATTTTATGGCAGCCCTATTCATGCAAGAAGTGCCTGAGATCTACGACGGTTTAATCGAGATTCGCGGCGTTGCCCGTGACCCTGGTAGCCGTGCGAAGATTTTGGTTGAAGGTAAAGATGGTTCTATTGATCCTGTTGGGGCTTGTGTTGGTATGCGCGGCTCTCGTGTTCAAGCTGTTGTAAATGAGCTTGGCGGCGAGAAAATCGACATCATTCCATGGTCTGACGACCTTGTAAGCATTGTTGTAAATGCTCTGCAGCCAGCACAGGTAACAAAAGTTGTTGTTGATGAAAATGATAGCCGTATTGATGTTGTGGTAAGCGAAGAGCACCTCAGCCTTGCTATTGGCCGCCGCGGGCAGAATGTCCGTCTTGCCTCTGATCTGTTGGGCTGGAAAATTGATATCCTAACGGAAGAAGAAGAATCAGCGCGCCGCGCAGAAGAATTCCGTGTGCGTTCAGAACTCTTTATCAACGCCTTGGATGTTGATGAAGTTATTGCTCAACTTCTTGTGGCCGAAGGCTTCTCATACATTGAAGATATCGCTGAAATTGAGCTGGATGAGCTTGTTGCTATTGAAGGTTTTGACGAAGATATCGCTGCTGAGCTTCAAATGCGTGCTCAGAACTATCTGGCCGCTAAGCGTGAAGAGCTTGAGAAACGTCAGAAAGAATTGGGTATTCAGCCTGATCTTCTTGAAGTCGAAGGCTTGAGCGATGATTTCGTTCTTAAAATTGCTGAAGCAGGTGTGAAAACACGTGATGACCTAGCAGATCTTGCTGGTGACGAGCTTGTTGAAATGCTTGGCGAAGAATCTAGCTTGTCTGAAGCTGAGGCCAACAAAATCATTATGGCCGCACGTGCTCACTGGTTTGAAAGTGAAAATGCGGCAGAAGAATCTGAAGCTAAAGACGAACAAGTAGCTTAAGCAAAAGCTATTTGAAATAAATAAGATAATGCGTAAGCGCGGACATTGTTTTTACATGTCTCGCGCTTGCGTTTTTAACACATTGATGTATTTTATGTCTCTGATTGGAAAAGAAAGAAAACATGACTGATAAAAAAGAAAAAGAAGAGAATAAGAAAGACGAAAAAAAGGGAAAGAAAACCCTAACACTCGGCGCAAAAGCCGGAACACTTTCATTGAAGCCGAGCTCAAGTAGCTCGACCCCCTCTTCTGTTCTAAACAAGCCTAGCGGCGGTGTATCAGTTGAAATGCGTGGCAGAAGAAAGCCTGCGACTCCTTCGGAGTCATCGTCTGCAAAACCTGCTTCAACAGGTAGAACGTTGACCGATAGCGAAAGACAGGCACGACTACGTGCGCTTGAACAAGCAAAAGAATCACAAAAATCAGGAGAGAAAAAACCTGATTTGCCACGTCCTCAAATTAAAAGACGTGAAGAGCCTAAGAAAGAAGAGACTGAGGCGCCCAAAGCAAAAAGAACTGTGCCAACCGATTCTCTGGCTGAAGCTAATATCAAACGTATGGAAGCCGAAGCAGCGTTAGCCTCGCAAGAACGCGGCGGAAAATCCTTTGTTAAGGATGAGCGCGGCTCAGATAAAGATGATCTGATTGAGAAGCGTAAAAAGCTTGAAGAAAAGAATAAAAATAATAAGCCTGCCACTGATCGTGGTCGCCGCGGTGGTAAAATTACAGTTACACAAGTGCTGAATGAGGATTACGAAAGAGATCGCGGCCCTTCTCTTGCCGCACAGCGACGCGCCCGTGAAAAAGAGAAGATGAAATCTTCTGAGCCGAAAGAAACTGTAAAACAGTTCCACGAAGTAACTGTTCCTGAGACTATTACAGTACAAGAACTGTCAAACCGTATGAAGGAAAAATCCGGCGATGTTGTTAAAGCGCTTATGAAAATGGGCGTTATGGCAACAATTAACCAAACAATTGATGCCGATACAGCCGAGCTTGTTATTATCGAATTTGGTCACAGCATCAAGCGCGTGACAGATGCTGATATCGAGATTGGTCTTGAAGGTATCGAAGACGATGCTAAAGACCTACAACCACGCCCGCCTGTTGTTACGATTATGGGACATGTTGACCATGGTAAAACATCGCTACTCGACGCTTTGCGTGAAACAAATGTTGTTTCTGGTGAGGCTGGCGGGATTACACAGCACATTGGTGCGTATCAGGTTGAAGTCGGCAAAGATAAAGATAAGCAAAAAGTCACATTTATTGATACGCCGGGTCACGCGGCCTTTACGCAAATGCGTGCCCGCGGTGCAAATATCACTGATATCTGTGTGATCGTTGTGGCGGCGAATGATTCTGTTATGCCACAAACAATCGAAGCTATTAGCCATGCTAAAGCGGCTGGTGTGCCGATTATCATTGCTATTAACAAAATCGACTTGCCGGATGCGGAAAGCTACAAAGTGAAACAAGACCTACTTCAACACGAAATCGTTATTGAAGAAATGGGCGGTGATGTTATGTGCGTCGAGGTTTCCGCCAAAGCGCGTACAAATCTTGACGGCTTACTTGAAGCAATTCTCCTACAGGCTGAAGTTCTTGAGCTATCTGCAAACCCTGACCGTGAAGCACATGGTACTGTAGTTGAGGCCAAGATGGAAAAAGGCCGCGGCTCAGTTGCAACTGTATTGATCAATAAAGGAACACTGCGTAAAGGCGATATCTTTGTCGTTGGCGCTGAATGGGGCCGCGTAAGGGCACTTATTGACGATAAAGGAACTCAAGTTGACGAAGCAGAACCGGGCAAACCTGTCGAAGTTCTTGGCCTTAACGGGACACCAGAAGCTGGTGATGAACTGGCTGTTGTGCCGGATGAAGCGCGTGCTCGCGCGGTTATTGACTATCGCCGCCGCAAGAAGCGCGATACCCTCGCCGCCGCTTTGAGCGCAACAACAATCGAACAGCGTATGGCACAGTCTAAGAATGCTAAGAAAGAACTTGCCGTCGTTATCAAAGCCGATGTTCACGGCTCTATTGAAGCGATCACAGGTTCTCTTCATAAGATGATTGAAGACAATGAAGAACTTGATGTGCGCGTCATCTATTCAGGTGTTGGTGGTATCACGGAGAGTGATGTAACACTTGCAAAAGCATCTAATGCCCTTGTTGTTGGCTTCAACGTACGTGCAAATGCACAAGCACGTGATCTGGCGCAACAAGAAGATGTGAACCTTCGTTATTACAACATCATTTATAACGTTATTGATGATGTGAAAGAAATCTTGAGCGGTATGCTATCGATGAAGACGCGTGAAGAGCTTATCGGTTATGCTGAGATTCGTGAAGTCTTCAACGTTTCTAAGGTCGGTAAGATTGCTGGTTGTATGGTGACGGACGGTGTCGTGAAGAAAGGCAACAAAGTGCGCCTGCTTCGTGATGATGTCGTTATCCATGAAGGTACATTGAAAACACTCAAACGCTTTAAAGATGAAGTTAAAGAAGTTAAGCAAGGTATGGAATGCGGTATGGCTTTCGATAACTATGATGACATCAAAGTCGGCGACATGATTGAATGTTCTGACATCATCGAAGAAGCGCAGAAGATCGACTAAATACATCGACGAATAAAGAGATTTCACTATGTCTAAGCAAATACCCGGAGAAAGATCGCAACGTCAGTTGCGTGTAGCTGAACAAATTCGCCATGTTCTTGTCGAGGTTCTTCAGCGTGGCCACTTACATGATGAAGACTTGCTCGACGCTGCATCAAAAGTCACAATCTCAGAGGTGCGCATCTCACCTGACCTTAAAAACGCAACGGCTTATGCCATGCCTCTTTTAGACGCAGAGATACAAGCTCTTATCCCCGCTCTTAACAAGGCGGCAGGCTATTTCCAAAAAGAAATTGGTAACAAGCTTACGCTCAAATTCACCCCACGCATTAAATTTGTTTACGATAAGAGTGTTGGCGAAGCTGATAAAATAGAACAGCTCTTGCGTAAAATTCACGAAGAAAATAATTCATAAGTCATAAGGATAAACAGATGGCACGCCGTAAAAAGGGGCAGATCGTCAATGGGTGGGTCAATCTCTACAAACCTAAAGACATGGGCTCTACACAGGCTGTATCAGCCGTAAGACGCCTATTTGATGCGCAAAAAGCTGGCCACGCAGGTACGCTTGATCCTTTAGCCGAAGGTATCCTGCCTATCGCTTTAGGTGAAGCAACTAAAACAGTTCCTTATGTTCAAGATGCCTTAAAGGTTTATTCATTTGACTTGATATGGGGAGAATCTCGCTCCACCGATGATGCGGAAGGTGAAGTGACGGAAGTCTCGGATATACGCCCTTCTCATGCTGATTTAAGCACAGCGCTCAATGATTTTACCGGCGAGATTGAACAAACTCCGCCGATTTATTCGGCCATAAAAATCAATGGTGAGCGCGCCTATGACCTTGCCCGTAAAGGCGAAGAGGTTGAGATGAAGACACGGCAGGTTTACATTGAATCTATTGGTCTGCTTCACCATGATAAAGACAAAAGCTCTTTTGAGGTGACCTGCGGTAAAGGCACATATATCAGATCCCTTGGCCGTGATATCGCCAAAAAACTGGGATCAGTCGGTTATATAGACAATTTAAAGCGCTTAAAAGTTGGCTATTTCTATAAAAAAGACGCGATTTTACTGGACAAATTAAAAGAACTAGGCGATAAAGACGCCTGCAATGAGGCTTTATTACCCGTGGACACAGGACTAGACGACATCCCTGTCTTGCAACTTACGGATAAAGAGGCTTCTGAGCTGAAGCAAGGGCGCAAGCTTAGCTTTGTATCCAGAGGTGATGTCCAGAGACTGGAAACCCTTTCCGATACAGATATAGCGCGTGCATATTGCAAGGATACATTGATTGGCATGGTGTCTATTCAAGGTATTCAAATTCAGCCATTGCGCATGTTTAACTTAAACTCAATATAGGAGAAATCGATGTCGATATCAGCCGAACGTAAACAAGAAGTTATTAAGGATAACGCACAAGCTAAAAATGATACAGGATCTGCGGAAGTACAGATCGCGATCATGTCTGAGCGTATCTCTAACCTTTCAACACACATGCAACAGCACAAAAAAGACCTTTCAACACGCCGTGGCTTGCTACGTCTTGTTGCTCAGCGTCGTAAATTGCTCGACTACCTAAAGAAAAAAGATGAAAAGCGTTACCTCGCTATCATCGAGAAACTAGGCATCCGTCGCTAATCGCTGTTTGCTAATATATAAGATAATTGATAGGCTATATGGATGAAACATATAGCCTATTTTTTATGCCTAAGCCTTCTGTTTATCTTACCCACCTCCGTGAGTGCGCAGGATGCAAGAGCACTTTCTAAAGAACTATACGGCGTTTGTGTAGGCAATCCCGATGGCGCAAAATGCTTGAGAACAATCAAAAATTCGACAAAACAAATTGCCAGCAATCATATGAAACAATTTGAGCCAGGCTCTTTCTTGGCGCAAAAAGATGCGCAATATGCAGAAGATGCTCGT
>PALX01000018.1 GCA_002710775.1 Micavibrio sp.
TTGGGTGAATTTAATAGCATTGGCGATCAAATTGTTCATAATTTGCCCAATACGCGCTGGATCCCCTTGCACATAAAGCGTGGTGTTTTTGTCCTTATTGTATATGAGATTGATGCCTTTGTTTTCTGCGGCTATGTTGTGAATATCACAGGTATGTCTAATCGTCTGATACAGATCAAAAGAGATTTTTTCAAGCTCGATCTCTCCGGCTTCTATTTTTGAGAAATCAAGAATATCGTTTAAAACATAAAGTAAATTTTGTGCAGCATGGTGAACAGATTTTGCCATCTCTTTTTCTTCCAAGGGTATGTCTTTACTTGTGCATAGAAGGTCGGAAAGGCCGATGATTCCGTTCATAGGAGTACGCAACTCATGGCTCATATTTGCGAGAAAATCAGTGCGCGACTTACTGGCATGTTCTGCTGATTGCCTGTGTTTGTCAGCGTCATCGCGCGCATCTTCTAAGGCATGCTGTTGCGTTTTTAAAGCAGTGATGTCGTGAAAATAAATATTAGCAATTTTGCTTTCTTCTTGATCCAATATGTAGCTTTGTCGGTCATAGATTTTGCCATCGATATTTATATTTTCATGATCTTTTCTAGTGTGCTCACTAAAAATAATATCTTGTATGACAGGGTGAGTAGCCTGCATTTCAAGAAGGTCTGGGAATGTTTCCAAAGCCTCAATATTGGCGAATAAGATTTCTCCGTGCTCATTCACCTTTATAATGGGATAGGGAATATTTAAGCATAAAGATGTCATCATTTTGGCTTCGTCTTTTGCCGCTTTCAAATTTTCTTCAATACGCTTCTTTTTTTTCACGCTAAAAAGCATGAAAAGACTCTCCATAACAAGTAGAGCGCCAGCAATACTGGCAAGGAGGGTGAAAGATGAGTGCTCGATCATTGTGATGCTTTCAGTTTATAAGGATTGTTTTTTGGCAGAGTAATTGGGGTCGCGCTCTAAAACGAAGGGAGATTTGCTGATATATCGTAACAAATGATCTCTTGAAAAAGGTTTGGTGATATATCCTTTTGCACCGTTATCAATAGCTTTTAGGACGTTGCTTTTATCTTTTAAGCCGCTAAACATAATAATATATGCTTTGGGGTCTATGGATAAAATTTCCTGTATAAGTTCATGGCCATTTTTGTAGGGCAACCCTATGTCTAAGAACAAAACATCTGGGGCATATTTCACATAGCCTGATAATGCTTGTGTGCCGTCTGAGCAAAATTCTATTTTGTGCTCTCCTTGTAAACTGACACGAATAAGGGAGCGCGACATAGCATCATCATCAACAACAAAAACATGCGGATATTTATGCCGTCTACGTCTGTCGTTTAAATTAGAAAGTAAATCTATATCGTAGCTTTCTTCAGTTAAAGGCTCGGATTCGTCAGCCTCGATGCCATTTCCTTTGATAACGTTGTAGCGATAGAGACTTTCTTGCTTATAGGCGCATATATTATCAAGTTTTTTCCAAGAACTTGCTAGAAGGTGATCAGCGCAAAAATTCTCAAGAGATGGAAATGATATTTTTTTTGCCAGTTCTTTAACAAAAATCTGAAAAGTTTTAGGTGGCATGTTATTGGCCAAAATGAAGACGTCATTGTCATAGCATATATAGACCTTCATTGTTTTCATTGATTGGAGATTTAAGGAGATATCTGACATCGCTCCCAACCATTCTTCTTTTTGAATAGATAGCCGCGAGAAACTGATGGAGAAACAGTAATCTTCGGGTGAATTGACATAGGTTTTTTTTAAATCTTTTGCCAGAATTTTTTCTGTATCTTGTGTAATAACAATCATGAAACCTCCTCTTTTTCCTGTAGCAAGATTTCAAATGCTGTTTTGGTTTCAGCGTAATCCTTCTGGGCTTGGATCAGTGCTCTTGATGTGCGCGAGAAAAAATCATTTATGTCGCTTTCGTCAATTTCAATATCACTGAGCTTATCTTTAAATTGTTTGGCATCACGTTCAATTTTCATGGCTTGCGCGGAGAGTTTACTTGCGCCCATTTGTTTGCTTGAGGATTTAAGTGTGTGTGAAGGGCGGATAAGGGCTTCTGGGTCGCGGTTGCTAAAGGCAACAACTTTATTGCCCTTTTCATTAAAAGTTAATTTGTCAAAGCTGGTCAATCGCATAAGCGCGGCACAGCCGTAGAATGGCTTCCATACAAACGGCCAGACACACGCCGGTAATAAGAACCGGGAGTGTGCCTGAGCCAGGGTTGGGTAACACCCGGTCATAAATTTGCAAGGTCATGACCGGTAAGGCTAGAGAGAGAATATTGATGCTGATCGTACCGATAATAAGAGTCAGTCCGTCGGTACGGAATCCTTCTGGCATCAATATATCTTTCGTCATTACGTCGTTCCTCACGCTTGCTTTGTTATGTACTCGTTTATCCTAATAATCCGCCGAGCAGACCATCTGACTGGCCATCATTGCCATCGCTTAAGATGTTCAATCCTTCGGATAAAGTGCCTGTCGGCTCGGGTAATGCGCATGACGCCAAATCACCAAGGCCGTCTGATAAGCCGCCTGAGAAAGCATCGCCTAGCTCAGATAGAGCATTATCTGTCCATCCGTCATCGCCGCCTAGGACCGTATCAATAAGTGATCCTGAATCATCATTGCTGTCATTGTTATCTAAAAGTGAAATATCTGAGGTAATGTCGAGGCCTAAGTTCTCGGCGATATCTCCAATAACATCGTTTACTACGGTATTAACAACATCTTCTGCGACATCACCGATATCTTCTAGCGTATCACCAAGTATCGGATCGATTATTGCATCATCTACAGCTTCGACAGTGTCTTCTAGTAAATCACCAATATCGTTTAGCAAGCCGCTTCCACTGCCGCCTTCACCGTCATTAACGATACCTTCTGCCAAATCCCCCAGAAGATCGGCGCCAAGGCCAAGGTCAAGATCAATATCACCGACAATCTCTTCTATTGGGTCTAACGATATTTCAATACCGCCACCAAGCAAGGTGTCGTCAATCAAATCAATATTGGTTTGGATAGATATATCGGTATCTGCTTCGCCGCTTTGGTCTGTGTCCGTACCAAGAAGGTCCAAACCTAGACCTAGGTCTAAATCAACATCTCCTACCAAATCCTCGACAGGATTAAGTGTAGCGTCTAATACTGTGTCAAGGACATCGGAATCTAGGGCATCAATGCCTAAATCAACCGTAACGTCTGTATCGTTTGGATCGCCATCGCCGGGCAATATATCACCCAANCCAATACCTGAGACAATCCCGTCCAGAGCGTCTGTAACAGTATCAGTCAAGGTTGTAACGGTATCGTCAAGATTGTCCAGCGTATCAAGAACTGGATCAAGTGTCTTATCAACTATTTGTGTCACGTCACCTAAGTTAATTTCGTCAATCTGATCTGTAACGGTATCAAGCAAAGATTGAAGCAGTTCCGTACTCTCGAACAAACTATCCAGTGTGTCGCCTAAGACTTCTTTTATGTTGGCGTCTATATCAATGGATAGGAGTTGGAGATCACTTAGAGAATCCAGATTAAGGCTGTTGATCAGACTTTCTGTGGTGTTTGTGACTGTGTCCAAAACAGTTTCGATGAGTGTGTTAACATTTTCCGTCAGATTCGTCAGTGTCTCAACAGGATCTGTTAACCCGCCAAGACCGTCCGTTAGAATCTGATTGAGTATATTTGTCACGACATCCACAGTTTCGTCTATTCCCACATTTAGTATGGAGATCGTTTCGGTAAGATCAAAAAGAGTCTCTTGAAGAAATACGATTGTATCGCCAAGATTAACGGAGATATCGGAACCTATAATGGAGGTATCAATATCAATATTGATCAGCGGGCCATCACCAGTATCACAATATGGGCCGTCACCGCCGTTACCATTATTTCCATCATTGCCGTTGTTTCCGTTATTGCCATCATGACCATCTGTTCCATCGCTGCCATCGTCACCATTGTTGCCGCTATTCCCATTCGTTCCATCGCTGCCATCAATGCCGTCTCGCCCTGAACGAAAACCTGATCCTAGATTGAGGTTGTTACTAGCCGAGGAGAAAGCGCCTTGGTCGACAGAAAGTTGTGATGCGCCAAAGGACCCGAGCGCTGTATTCGAGAAGTTGCCATCCGATATGACGCCGGGGGAAAAAACACCTTCACTCTGGTATGACTGGTTGCTGTTGAACCCTGTCTCACCATTACTTTTGCTTTGGATGTTTAAGCCATCAACCGCCGGAGCGCTATTGCTAGAAACAATATCGGAGGCAGTGGTTTGGTCAAAATTGCTGAGGTCAAAGGTTTTTGAAACCGCGCTTTGGCTATCTAGAATATTATCGGTTTGTGCGGCTTGCAGTGATGCATAGCTAAGGTTACCAGAACCAAAGATGCTTTCTGTCACACCGTCAATATCCTCAGCACTATACTGGTCGGCATCAAGTTTTTTGACAGGCGAGAACGAAATAAAGTCATTCAGGTTAAAGTCGTCTATATTCGTGGTTGTTGGTGTATCGTTAAGATTCTCTGTTCCAGTTGTTTTAGCCATGTCGCGCCTCTCTTCTCCAATTGTTAGAATGTGTTATCGCTTACCCATGTATTCAGAATACCGCCCTGTAATTGTGAATGTTTAAAGATTGTGTTTCAGTTTGATGCGTTAATGTTTCAATTTCGTTACAAGGTTTTGGCAAAAAGGGGGGGGCAATGGATACAGTGCTTATTACAGAAGACAGCGCCTTAGTACGCAGTAGTTTGAAGTCACTGTTAGAAAAACAAGGGTATTTGACACTCGAGGCAGCGAATGGGAAGAGGTTATTAGATGTTATTGATCGCTATCCAGTAGACTTGATCTTGCTTGATCTGAATTTGCCGGATGGATCGNCTTTGGATCTTATGGAAGATTTGCGTAAAAAGAGTCAGGTCCCCCTCATTATTATTAGTGGCGAGAAATGTAAGGATATGCGTATTCAATGTTTTAAAAAAGGCGCTGATGATTTTGTCCTTAAGCCTTTTGACAAAGAAGAGCTTCTGGCCCGTATTCAAGCGAATATGAGGCGTCATCATATGGAGGAAGAATTGATATCCAAATTGTCGGATGATCAGGGTGATAAGCTGGATGATTTTTCTATAGGGCGTTGGACGTTAGATAGCACCAAATACCAGATTGCGGACGAAGAGGGTGAAGAAGGAAATTTAACAATCCGTGAGTTTAATTTGCTATCTCATCTTGTGCAAAATAAAGGACGTGTTATGAAGCGCTATGAGTTGTGTGAAGCAATTAGACAAGACAAATATGTGCCTAACCCTCGTACGATAGATGTCAAAATTACACGCATTCGCAAGAAAATTGGTGATGATGCGGATGATCCTAAATTAATACGCACAGTGCGCGGCGTTGGGTATGTTGTACCTGAAAGCGAATAAAAAGCATACACTTGTATACCGCAAACAGGTCTAAGCTAGGGGAAGCCTGCGAAGCTTGTATGCTTTTTACATGAACAAATTTATTCTTTCTTTTTTTTGTATGACTAGCCTATTTATTGCGCACAATGTGAGAGCAGAAACTGGCCATAAAATAATTACAATGAACGATGCGCTGCGTGTGACATTGCAAAGTGATGATGATATTCACGCCGCGCGGCAACGTCTTGAGATCACAAAAGAACAATACTCTCAGGCTTTGGCGAATTGGCGCCCTTCGGTTCAGGCGGAGGCTTCGGTTTATAAAAGCGATATCGATAATAGTAATTTTGCTGGCGCTGACGGATCAACCACAAAGGATATGTCTTTGTCTGTAGACCAGCCGATTTGGCGCGGAGGGCGCAGTTTCTTTCAGATGGATGAAGCGAAATACAATATTAAGGCTGCGGAAGCTTTGTTTCAAACAGAGGTGCAGGATATCTTATACCAGACCGCACTCAGCTATGCTGATGTATATTTTAGCCGTGAAATGAAGAGGCTTTATACGCAAAATAAAGATATTCTAGATAAGCAGTATAATATTGCATCTGAAAGGCAAGAAATTGGCGATTTAACACAAACCGACGTGTTGTTGGCGCAAACCAGAAGGCAGCGAGCAATTGCAGATTTAACAGCGGCGGCATATGAACTGGATATTGATGTGCGTGAATTTGATGAACGCACAGGACTGCAAATTAATCCTGAGAATGTAGAGTGGAATTTTGACCTAATGACACAAGGGAAAAATCTGCCAGATAATATAGATGAGCTGTTTCTTGATATTGAAAACAGTAACCCTGAGATTTTGTACGCCTATTATAGAGAACTTGCGGCACAAAAAAGTAAAGATGAGGTGGGCAGAGAATTGTTCCCACAAATTGGCGCCTTTGCTTCTTATAATAAGCAATATGATCCTCAGCCTGGTCTTGTGGATGACAGCTCGACAGCAACTATAGGCCTGCGGGGGACATTATCTCTTTATCAGGGTGGTGCGACACGCTCTCGCATTCGGGCGGCAAAGAAAGAAGCAAAACAACGTATTCATGAATGGCAATCGGTTAAAAGCGATATGCGTGAAAGAGCCTCAATGTTATGGCAACGTTTTCACGCTGCGCGCGTTGAATATGAAAGCCGTCTTGCTGAAGTTTCCTTAGCACGCCAAGCGGCGGATGGCGTAAAAGAAGAAGCTTTACTGGGCCAGAGAAGCACGATTGATGTCTTAGATGCCGATAGAGACTATATTGAAGCCGAGATGTCGGCGATCCAAAGTCAAAGAAGAGCTGTTGATGCTTATTTTGCCCTCGGTGCAATGCTGAATAAAATAAAGCCCTCCCGCACAGACATCGCCCTGCGTTAAAAGCAAGAGCTGGGCTGTTTATAAAAGACAGAAATATATTGCGATGCAATATATTTGTACTATAATTTCTTTTGTTTTTATATCAATGACATAAAATTTTAAGGGAGTTGCCATGATTGCTGCTGATATTTCTTGGATGCTTGTTGCTACGGTTCTTGTTCTGCTGATGACCCCGGCTGTCGGGTTCTTTTATGGGGGGATGGTTAGCCGCCGTAATGCGGTATCAACCACATTCCAAAGCTTCATCTGTATCGGTGTCGTTGGTTTGCTCTGGGCTATTTGTGGTTATAGCCTTGTGTTTTCCGGCGATACGGAAGGATTTATCGGTAATTTTGATTATGCTTTCTTAAAAGATGTTGGTATTGAGCCGAATGCTGATTATGGTTCCACGATTCCGCATGTTTTGTTCATGCTGTTTCAGGCGACATTTGCTGTGATCACGCCCGCATTGATTAGTGGTTCGATGGCAGGCCGTATTCGCTTTAAAGCATGGTTCTTGATGATGCCGTTATGGTCTCTCTTTGTTTATGTGCCTGTAGCACATTGGGTATGGGGGCCGAATGGCTGGATCGGTCAAATGGGCGGTTTGGATTTTGCTGGCGGTCTTGTTGTGCATATGACATCAGGTTTTGCGGCTGTTGTTGCCGCTCTAATGCTTGGAAACAGAGCAAAGTTTAAGCCGGATGAGCATGGTTTCAGTGCGACGATGGTTCTTCTTGGTACAGCCTTACTTTGGGTTGGATGGTTTGGTTTTAATGCCGGTTCGGCACTGGCGGCGAATGGCTTGGCGGCCTATGCGGCTGGTACGACATTCTTCGCGGCGGTAACGGCGATGACAGTCTGGGTTCTGTGTGACTGGGTATTTACAGGCCGTCCATCAGCCGTTGGTTCAGCCGTCGGGGCTGTGGCTGGTTTGGTGGCGGTAACGCCAGCAGCAGGGTTTGTTACGATGCAATCTGCGATCATTATTGGCGCTGTGGCGGCTATACTTTGTTATGGTGCGGTGCGTCTCGTGAAGCAAAAATTCAAAACGGACGATACGGTTGATGTTTTCGCCTGTCACGGTGTTGGCGGTACAGTGGGGACGATCTTAACGGCTGTTTTTGCGACGACGAGCATCAATCCCGATGGGGCGGATGGCTTGTTATATGGAAGTGCAGATTTGCTTTATGCCAATGTCATTGGTGCCGTGGTTGTTGTGGCCTATACGCTTGTCATGACTTTCATAATCTTGAAAGTTATTTCTTTTATGACGCCATTGCGTGTTTCTGAAAAAGAAGAACAGACAGGGCTTGATTTGTCACAACATGGCGAGAAAGTCTTCTCATTGAACTAGAAAACCGGCTCTTGGACAAATTTAATCGCACACGCGGTGGCGGCGCGATGTGTATTCTAGGTGGAAGTGGTTGCGGTGATCGTAATTATAGTCAGGCCCCAGAACACCAGGGAAAATCTCACAAGACCGGTCTCGTATAGCGTGTAAAAATTGTCCTACACTATCTTGTCGATCCCAATTGCCGTAAACAGCAATCATGCGGCCACTTACTGTTTCAAAAGCAGAGACATCTAGTGCGCTCCCGCTGGCATGCGCACTCATGTTAGAAGGATCACGGCGTATAGGGCGGCATGAAAAAGATCCGTAATGATGAATGCGGGCAATTTCTTCGCCCAAATATTCACGAGCGGATTGTTGGACGGCTTGTTCTTCCCATAAGGCGATGGCCGCGATCATCGTACAGGTAGCTTGAAATGGGACTGCATAGTCAATTTGGCCGGATGTAAGCGAGACCTGTTGTGTCAGTGAGCAACTGCGGCGACGTTGATCGCCTAGAACTTCATACTCAATGTCCAAATTTTCAAGGGTCGCGAGACATCTATCAAAGTCTCCTCTGAGTTGCGGTAGGTCAAGAGCTGTTAAGCTATAGCTGTCTTTCGTTCCATCTGTCTCTAGCACGGCTTCGCTTGGGCTGTTTCTGGTCAATGGATCGGGGCGGACAGTTGGTTCAGAGACAGCCTGCCCTTTATGGTTTACATAGGTAAAAAATGCCGCGAGTGCAGTTACGTTAAAAAGCGATAATGATACAAGGCCGGCTGTTTTCATTTTTATTATTTGTTATTTTATATCCGTTTATAATTTTTCATAACATAAAACTTGAGACTCATGCAAAGTTTAAAGCTGTAAATGGGCGGAGGCATAAATTATGCTTTATTTTGGTAATAACAAGATTTTTCTCTCTGTTCTTGACGGTTCGGTGTGGATTTCTGGTCTTTTTCCCTTATCTTGGTATCTATGACGGATCAAAAAAAGAAACCTGAAATAAAGGGACGAGCGATTGTAACATATGGGCGTAGTCTCATTTCACTCCTGATCGCCCAGTCTCTCGGTATGCGCGGTATTGATGTGATCGGCTGTGATAGCGTGCCGATGACGGTTCTATCCTTTTCCAAATATGTTTCGAAAAATCATGTTTGTGAATCTTATGATAAAGATGAAGAACAATATGTCGAAGACTTGATCAAAATTGCTAAGCAACACGCACCTGACGAGGCTATTCCTTATATTTTGATTCCTGCCTTTGATGATGCGAGGGTGCTTGCACGGCATAGAGATAAGTTTAAAGGCCTGATCACTATCGCTGCACCTGAATATGAATCTATCGATAAGGTTGATCCGAAAGACCATTTTGCCAAAACGGCGGAAGAATTTGATGTTGAAAGTCCAAAAACATGGATTTTGAATGACCAGTCACTAGATGAAATAAAGAAGAAGGTTGAGTTTCCTGCTTTTATAAAACCGTCCAATGATGTTGGTGGGCGCGGCATTTCAAAGATCAAAAATGTGACGGCGCTGGAAAAAGAGTATAAAGCGCTCAAAGAAAAATATAAGAATCGTGGACAAGCAATTTTGCTTCAGGAAGCTGCTGATGGCGTGGATTACTGCTTTTGCGGCCTTTTTGATAAAGGAGAAATGGTTGCCAGTATGGTTTATCATAATACGCGTACTTTCCCGAAAGAATCAGGGCCAGGCGTTGTACGGGAAACGGTTAAAAGTGAGCGTTTTGATAAAATCGCAGGTGATTTAATGAAGCCCTTAAAC
Source organism: Micavibrio sp. (assembly GCA_002710775.1). Lineage (GTDB taxonomy): Bacteria > Pseudomonadota > Alphaproteobacteria > Micavibrionales > UBA9664 > UBA9664. The sequence continues at coordinate 9,924 of PALX01000018.1, forward strand.
TGGCACGGTGTTGTTGAGATTGATTTTATGTGGAATGGTGATACGCATGAAAAGCCACAAATTATTGAAGTCAATCCAAGGTTTTGGGCGGGGCTGGATCACTCTATGCGCTCGGATGTGGATTTCCCTTATATGCTATATGAGCTTTTCGGCTACGGTACGGTTTCCGAAGAAAGTAAAAGCAAGCCTAAGATAGGACATAAGACGGCACTGCCAGCTCTTTCGACCATGGCCTGTTTTGAAGATTTATTCTCGGACCTTGTTCGTTTTGAGGCACTTGAAGATCAATGGCCTGAAATTAAGAAGAATTTGAAAGAGCATCATTTTAAAGGAGCTCTCAAGGCTTTTAAGAATGCGCTGGATGACCTGTTCCATCTTGATGATGCTGTGGATGAATTCAAACAGATTATGAAAGAAGCTAAAGAAGTTGAGAAGATATCATACGGGGATGATGATCCTTTTGTAGGGCTGGGCGTTCTCTTTATTCTCGGCTCTTTGGTGAAATACGGCAAATTGCCACCGGAGTTGACGCGCTAATGAAAAAAAAGAAACCCATTATTGGCTATACAGGCAGTGATCGGTTTGATGCTCTACAATGGCTTATCGCTTTGAGCATCCGTCTCGCAGGGGGAAAACCTTTGCGCCTCAGACCGTCCTCGCCAAAATATGAAACAAAGATTGATGGCCTCTTGCTGGGTGGCGGCGTTGATATATCCCCGAGCCTTTATGCGCATCAGGTAAAGTTGAGCTATGATTATGATCTGGCGCGCGATGATATGGAGATCAAATGGATGAAGACGGTAACAGATAATGATCTGCCGATTCTTGCCATTTGCCGCGGTGTGCAGATGCTAAATGTCTGGCGCGGTGGAACACTTCATGCTGACATATCTAAAATTCATGAGGCTGAAAACTATCCTACGGGTTTAATAGGATATCTTTTGTACCGTAAAAAAATAACGATAGGGGACGACACATTGCTCCACAATATCCTTGGCACAGACCGTTTGATGGTTAACTCTTTGCACAGACAGGCGTTGGATGATCTGGGTGATGGCGTGAAAGTCACGGCGCTGGAGGATAACGGTATCGCGCAGGCAATGGAGGTGCCAAAGATGAAATTTTGTCTGGGGCTACAGTTTCACCCAGAAGCACTGATCTATCGCAAAGATTGCCGCCGTATTTTTGAACGGTTTATTCAGGCGTGTTAAATTTTAGCTAGACATAATTATTTATTATGTCTAGTTTGTGCGCATGGACAATGCAATATATGACTCTACTATCCCTGAAAGCGAAGGCCTGAGATGGGATCTTCGTAACAAAGAATGGACCCGCGCTTATAATGAGGCCATTCGTTTCATTAATTATAATACAAATATTTACTGTAATGATGTTTGGGTACCTTTGGGTCTTAAGCAAGGCGATATTATACGTGCCGATTTGATGACGTCGTATGCCGATGATGGTGTAAGTAGACGAAGTCCTCGCAATACATTGTTTATGGGTGCTTTTATTAATAAAGAAACGTTGGCTATCGAAAGCTTTGCCCTTATGCCGCTTTCTTTCCAAACAGAGCATCATGATCCAGAGTATGAGTTATGTTTTTCAACGGCTCATCCGCCATTTAGCAATTGGGTGATCGGATTACGTCGTAATGAAACGGTTCTTAGAAGCGGGCGTATAGATTGTATTCCAGTTAAAAGTGACCATCTCGGCTTCTTTGTTGATGCAAATGGTTTGGTAAAAGATGAGGCATTTCAGACATTTCAAAAATCGATTGATGCAGGCGCTGAGTATAGACCAGAAAAACCGCGGACACCGCGATCTGTGAATGTAGACGATTGCTATTTTATTCCGAGTTTAAATCCTGATTTATGGGACAGGGAAGCTAAATTTGTTCTTCCTGAGCATAAAGGGAATGTAACGACATATGCTGATTTGAGTCCGGAAGATCAAAAGGCATTGAAGGATAGATACCAAGAAGATTTACTTTTCAAATTAATGGAGGCCCGCGTTCAACGCCTTCAGGAAAAAAATCATCGCTTTGCCATGACAAAAGGGCGTTTAGAACGTGAAAGAGAAGATCTTTATCGTTTTAGGCAATATATTAGAGAAAATCGCCCTGAAATTGGTGACGATGGTGTTTCTGAAATTATCTCTGGTGTCATTAAATCGATTACCTCAGAGCAACCTGAAAGATTAGAGGGCGAAGAGCAACGCCTCACGCAATCAGACATTCCTTCTGTTAAGCAGTTGCTTAATGAACAATTGCATGAATATGTGGATCGCCATAGACAAAGAAATTATGGTCTTGAGGCTATAATGGGACAAAATATAGATCCTGATTCGATGGAAAATTTAGTGAATTTAGGGATTGGAGGATTAAAGCGCGACGAAACTGTGCAATTGCCGAAAGAATTGTGGAGAGGCCGCGTAATCGTTATGCGCATCGCAGATTTAAGTAATCATGATTTGAAAAATAAGAATGCTTATCGCCCTTGTGTGTTGCATAAATTATATGCGCGTATTGATAAAGAAACAGGTCAGCCTGTCTTAGCAGGTGTTGAAGCATATCCAATGACGAGAACACAGGGTAATTTGTTTATGTTTAAAATGGGAATGCGATCTCCGTTTAAGACTAAAGATAAAAGACCGTCATGGTTGATTGCGGATTTAATGATACGTGCGCCTCTGACCGAAGAATTTTTTCATCCAAAGCAGGCTGAGAATATATATTACGACCCTAAAAAATCTGAAATGGATGTGTTTGATATCAAACGTGGACTGCAGGAAGAGCGCAATGATGGCCCAGATATTTATGGCTTGCGAGAAATTCCTAAAGATTGGATAGAAATCAGATTGCCAGACACGCCTTCAGAGCGTATGCGTTCAAAATTGGATAGAATGAGTAAAACAGCATTCGATCATGTTTCAGGTGGCTCAAATGGGCGGCTTGGTCAAACGTTTCATAGACGTAACCGCAAGATTAAAGCGCGTGGAAAGTCCTATGGTTAGAGCGTTTCTATAAGTCGTTTGCTAAGCGTGTGTGCTGTGCTATAAAACGCTTATGGATCAGTCAGCTATCAATAAATTAGAAGAGATTATCGCGCATCAATCAAATGAGATTGATGAGTTAAAAGAAGTCGTCACCGATCAATGGGGTGAAATTGAAAGCTTGAAGAAAATGATTAAACAGCTGGATCAGCGCCTACAAGCTCTACGCAATGATTATGAATCGGCGGAAGAAGACCGCCTCAATGTTTCCGAAAGACCGCCGCATTATTAGATATGAGTAAGCCGTTCGACGTTATTATTATAGGAGCGGGAGCGGCAGGCATGATGTGTGCCATCGAGGCGGGTAAGCGCGGTAGAAAAGTCCTGATTCTTGACCATGCGAGGAAGCTGTGCGAGAAAATCCGTATATCGGGCGGCGGACGCTGTAACTTCACGAATATCCATACCAGCCCCGATAACTTCCTCTCGCAAAACAAACATTTTTGTAAATATGCGCTCAAAGAATACACGCCGCATGATTTCATCGCGCTGGTGGAAAAGCATAATATCGCTTATCACGAAAAGAAGTTGGGTCAGCTTTTTTGTGATGATAGCGCCCAAAACATTATTGATATGTTGATGCGTGAATGCGCGGCGGCTGGGGTAACGATCAGCAAAGAAACCACGATCAACTCCGTGTCGCATGAATACGAACACTACAAAGTCAAAACAAATAAAGGTGTTTTTTCATCTGTATCTTTAGTGATTGCAACAGGCGGACTGTCCATTCCCAAAATAGGAGCAAGTGGCTTTGGCTATGATATTGCGCGGCAATTTGGCATGAACGTTTTGCCGACCCGCGCCGGACTCGTGCCGCTCACCTTTACGGACCATGTGCTTGATCGCTGTAAGGTCTTAAGTGGTTTATCGGTTGAGGCCAGCGTGTCTTTTGGTAAAACGGATTTTGCGGAAGGGTTCTTGTTTACTCATCGCGGCCTAAGCGGGCCATCGATCCTACAGATTTCATCCTATTGGCAAGAAGGCGAGGAGATCGAGGTCAATCTCGTGCCAGACGAGGATATTGAGAGCTTCCTAAAACGACAGAAGGACGAAAACCCAAAACAGGATATCCAAAATATTCTGGCTAAAACTATGCCCAAAAAGCTGGCGGTGAGTATCTGCGAAAACCAAAATTTAAGCGGCCGTATTGCCGAGATCGGGCATAAGAAATTATCCGAGCTGGCCATGGCAGTTAATCGTTGGCGCACAAAGCCAAACGGGACAGAGGGCTACCGCACCGCTGAAGTCACTCTGGGCGGTGTCGATACAACAGAACTAGATGCTAAAACGATGGAAGCCAAAGCACAAAAAGGCCTGTTCTTTATCGGCGAAGTCGTGGATGTCACAGGTCATCTCGGCGGCTTTAATTTCCAATGGGCTTGGTCGTCTGGCTATGTGGCGGGGCAGGTTGTTTGATGCAATCTCCTAATAAACATATCGCCATTATTGGCGGCGGACCAGCGGGCTTGATGGCGGCGGAGAAACTCTCTGCCCTATCATCTTCGACAGGTTTTTCTGTGCATGTATATGAGCGCAAACCTTCACTGGCGCGCAAATTGTTGATGGCAGGGCGCGGTGGTTTGAATATTACTCATTCTGAAGATATTGAAGCTTTTACTCAACGTTATGGGACGCGGGCAGATATTATTGCGCCGCTTCTATCTGCATTTAGCCCTGAACATATGCGCGATTGGTGTGCGGGTTTAGGCGCGGAAACATTTATTGGTACGAGTGGCCGCGTTTTCCCGAAAAGCTTTAAAGCATCACCTTTACTGCGCGCATGGATAGCGCGTCTTGAGGGGCAGGGTGTTGTCTTCCACTTAAATCATAATTGGTTAGGGTGGGATGATACGGGGCAACTCACTTTTGAGCATGCAGGTGCACAAAAAAAGGTGCGTGCCGATGCAACAATGTTAGCTCTGGGCGGGACGTCATGGCCGCGTCTTGGTTCGGATGGATCTTGGGTCAATATATTGGAAGAACAAGGTGTTGAAATTGCACCGCTTATGCCTGCAAATTGCGGTTTTCATGTTGATTGGAGTACTGTGTTTGCGCAGCGTTATCAGGGTGCGCCGATTAAATCGGTTGGTTTAACTTTTGCAGGAACGGTGTTGCGCGGAGAGTTTGTCATCTCGGAACAAGGGGTAGAAGGCAGTGCTATATATGCGCTTTCATCTGTTTTGCGCGAGACGGTCATGGCAAAAGGGGGCGCGGATCTCGTCCTTGACCTAAAGCCTGATCTGACGCAAGAAGAAGTGACGCAACGCCTGTCAAAACCGCGCGCAGGCGCAACTTTTACAAACCATTTGCGCAAAACGCTTAAACTCTCAGATGTCGCGATTGGCTTGTTGTATGAGACATTAGATCGCACGCGCTTAAATACATATGGGGCGGCGGATCTGGCGGTGGTTATTAAGGCTTATCGCCTTAAACTCGGCGCGCCATTTTTGATTGACCGTGCGATCTCATCTGCAGGTGGCGTAACATTCGAAGCACTGGATACAGGTTTTATGCTTAAAAATAAAGCGGGTGTATTTGTTGCAGGCGAGATGTTGGATTGGGAAGCACCAACAGGTGGTTATTTATTGCAAGCTACAATGGCGAGCGGGGTATATGTTGCTCAATCTATTGCGCAATATTTGTTGGCTAGTCAGCAATCGTAAGGCGCACATCAACACCACCGCGTGTTGCATTTGAATAAGGGCATACTTGATGCGCTTTATAGACTAAATCTTTGGCTTGTGCTTTATCCATTCCAGGCAAATCGATGATAAGTTCGACATCAATCGCGAAACCACCCTCTGTGGGACCAATGCCAACATCACCTGTAATACTATGTTCGTTGGGTAGAGCAACTTTTTCTTGTCCAGCAATAAATTCTAATGCACCAAGGAAGCATGCAGAATACCCCGCTGCAAAAAGTTGCTCTGGGTTTGTACCTTCGCCCGTGCCCCCCATCTCTTTTGGTTTTGCAAGATTTACAGAAAGCTTGCCATCATCCGATTTTGAGATGCCATTGCGCCCACCTGTGGATATAGCTTTTGCGCGATATATAATTGAGCTTGGTTTTTTCATGAATGCCTCCGATTAAATTGCAATAATGAGATTACACCAAAACATATAGAATAAAAATGGCGGTGGAAGTAGTCTCTTGCTAACTATTCTCTTATAAAGTTAGTTACAGTAATTGACGTTATACGAACAAAGGTCATAGAAGTCTACAATGGGTTGCTCGACACTCATATAATCACCAGACACAAGTCTCACATCGGCATCAGATTCAGCTGAGGTTGTTTGAACTGGCTCTGATTTTTTGACTATCAGGGGTTTAGAATTTGAGGATGTTTGTGTCGACCCTGATGGCGATGATGAAGGTGCTCTTGTCACTAGCTCATAACTTGGGCTAAATACTGTTTTAGGTATAAAAATTTGTTGCTGTACGCTACCGTTTATCGTTGCCGCACTAACTGGTGGTGCATCACTACCTGGTACAGCAAAAACAAGACGGTTGCCTAAACTTAGATCAATTGATGCGGGTAGGTTTGAGGCATAAGGCTTACTGTACAACCCTGATCCTGTAATGGATGTGCCTATTATATCATCACGAGATTGAATATATAGTAAATTGCGTCCACCACCTTCGCTTGTGAGTGGTGTTGCACTAGCAGCATTCATAAGGTCGTTCCCAACAACAGCCACTAAAGCATTGCCTGCGCCATAAGATGTTAAGCCAGCGTTGAGGTAAGCATCTCTATTCGCCATCAATGTCATGATATTAGCCTCTACTGGCCCATTGACTGTTGTATCACGGCCATAAAACAAAACATTATCGGTAATCGAGCGGTAATCATAGGTATCCATAATTAGATCGCCAGCTGTACCAAGGTCTTTGCCAAAAGTAAGTTTACCAGCGACATCAAAGCCGTTTAATTCTGCCGTCGACAGATTGAGTACACCTGCGCCACCTGCCAGGCCAATCGTAACACCATCTGTATAAGGACGTATTGTTAGGCTTCCACCAGAGCCAAAATTGCCCGCTGTGCTCTCAATTGTATCAGTAATAA
>PALX01000019.1 GCA_002710775.1 Micavibrio sp.
ATGGAATCGTCTCATCCAGATTGAGCGGTATATCCGTATTCACCAGCTCAAAATTGTTGCTTTGCTTTTGGTTCGGCTGGAATTCAGCCACGACATTGACAATGGACTGGCCAACGATGCGTTGATGCTCATCCGCCACCAAAATCGCATAAGGCACAATGAACGTGGCCTTGTCATTTGGATTAATGCGGCCCATCCGCCCTAGTTCAAAATCAATAGATACATTCGTCTTGAGAGAGAGTTTATCTCTGTGGCCACTACAACTGGCTTCACTTAAGTGCATACGTCCGCGAATTTTTAGGTAATTATCCGTCGTTCGGTCTGGACGCGTGTGGTATTCGACAGTGTTCTGGCCATCCGCCACTTCTATACCGTCACAGCTCGGCCCAAAACCAAAATGGACACCGCCGCCATTATACGTCCCATTTGGCGCCGTCGTGACACAAGCCGCTACGGAAAATAAGGTCAGCCCCAAAATAAGGATTGATCTAAAAAATGGCTGTTTGAAGAAACTATCTTGCATGGGCATTGCCTACTCAAATCCTTAGTAGATACCGCCTGTACCCGTGCGTGTTGAAAGCCCCGGATTATCCGTCACGCCATCACGGACAAAATTCGCCGCAGGAATTTGTGAGATACCGTTCGCATCCAAAATAAAGATATCATCATTTGGCTCTTCACCGGGTACAAAGGCTTCCCAGATTACACGCTCATCACCGGGCTGGGCACGCGTGCCTGTCTCTGCATTAATTTGCACGAGACGAATACCGGGCGGCGTTCTGAATGGCTGAGGCGTCTCATCTTTCATCGCATCTGCCATAAAGTCTTTAAAGATCGGCGCGGCGGCGGAAGAGCCTGTTTCGCGGCGGCCCAACGGGCGCGGGTCATCATAACCGATATAAACACCGACCACGAGATCTGGTGTAAAACCGATAAACCATGCATCTTTAGAATCGTTTGTCGTACCTGTCTTACCAGCGACAGGAAATGGCAATTGCCCAACACGACGTGCTGTCCCGCGCTTGGTTACACCTTCCAAAATCGAGACGATCTGATAAGCACGCTTAGGGTCAGCCACTTGCTCTCTTGTATCTGGCACTTCCGGTACTTTTATCATCGGATTCCATGCAATACGGTTGCCACATCCATTGCATTGGCGTTTATCGTGTTTCTCAATCGTTTTACCATAGCGATCTTGAATACGATCAATCATAGTTGGGTGGATACGCTTGCCACCATTAACGAGCATGCCGTACGCCGCCGATATATCGAGCAATGTTGTCTCCCCTGCACCAAGCGCCTGAGACAAATATTGAGGTAAGTTTTTTGTAATACCGAAACGATCTGCCACTTCCGCAATCTTTTCCATACCGACATATTCAGCCAAGCGAACAGTCATCAAATTTCTAGATTTCTCCACCCCCATACGAAGCGGTGTCGGTCCATAAAATTCTTTACTGTAGTTTTGCGGACGCCATTTCTTCAGGCCTGGCCCTTGGTCAATTACGAAAGGCGCATCCAAAATAAGTGTTGCTGGCGTAAAACCGTTTTCCAGTGCCGTAAGATAAACAAATGGTTTAAAGGCTGACCCTGACTGGCGTTTAGCCTGCGTGACACGGTTAAAGGAACTGATCTCCGTCGACCACCCACCCTGCATCGCCAAAATGCGACCTGTATGCGGATCAAGCGCGACAAGCCCGCCTTGAATTCTTGGCACCCATTTCAAACGATACACGCCTTCTTTGTCCTCGTCAGAGACCATAATCACGGAGCGCGGCGGAATATCACCTTGCACCCATGCCCAGTCATCACCATGAAGTTTGGATTTTTCACCGCCATCCACGCCGATAGAACCGCTATTATTTAAGACAACGGCATACTTCCAATGGAGCGGCATACCTGCCTGACGCTGGATTTTCTGTAGCTCTTCATTCCAATTCGATAAATTGCCAAGTCTTTTTACACGGCCCGGATAGCCATGGCGGCGTTCATAGGCAAGCAAACCATCGCGCAATGTCTTTGTCGCAATCTTCTGAAGGTCTGGATCGAGCGTTGTCCGAACGGAAAGGCCACCGTAATACAAAATATCTTCACCATAGCTTTTTTGGAGCTCGCGGCGTACTTCTTCGGAAAAATAAGCCGCAGAGACACTGATATCGCTCACGACATTGACGCGGTCCAGCGGTTTCATCTTGGCAATTTCGGCTTCACTATCCGAGACAAACCCATTTTCTGCCATCTGTTCGATTACCCAGTTACGGCGTTCAAGTGCCATCTCAGGGTTCTTGTCAATTTGCAAACGGCTCGGCGCCTTTGGCAGTGACGCCAGATACGCGACCTCGTGAATATCCAACTCAGGAAGCGCTTTATTATAATATTCCTGTGCCGCCGCCCCAACACCATAAGCGCGCGAACCGAGGTAAATCTCATTCAAATAAAGCTCCAGCAAGGTATCCTTGCTCATTGCTTTTTCCATTTTCAGGGCGAGAAGTGCTTCACGGATCTTACGCTCCAGCTTCTGCTCATTGGTCAAAAGAAAGTTCTTAGCCACTTGCTGTGTGATCGTCGATGCGCCAATAAGCGGGCGACCTGTCCCCAGATTTTTAACATTCTTAATCATCGCCCCAACAATCCCCATATAATCAAGGCCGTGATGGCTATAGAATGTTTTATCTTCTGCCGCAATAAACGCATTTTTGACGCGCTCAGGAATAAATTCTATCGGCACGAAGACACGCTTTTCACGTGAATATTCCGTCAGCAAACGACCATCACCTGCGTGGATACGCGTAACAATCGGTGGGCGGTAATCTTTGAGCTGTTCGTAATCCGGCAAATCCTGTGAATAATAGCTAATAACGCCAATCACGAGAAAGAAACCGAGGATCGTACAGAGTAACCCTAAGGAAGCCAGCCAGATAAAAAACTTTCCGAAATTTTTCATACCCATGATATTGCATATGTTTATGACTTTTTGAAGGTTTCTTTTTTGCTTCATGCACTATAAATTATCCAGATGCATAAAATAGCGCCCAAAAGCTTTATCATTAATAAGCCGTCCTATGAGAACGGCCATAGCATTGTGCGCTTTCACTATAGCTTTGATAATGGCCTAAAATTTTGCGAAGAAATCGATTTTCAACGCCAAATCTCCTTTGAAGATGAAGAGCTAGAAACAGCCTTTAACAACGCTCTACACCACCTCGCTATTGCTTTGGGGATAAGTTACTACAAAGCTTATATCCCGAATGATATTACTCTGAAGGGCTTTGAAATAGACGCTGATTCCCTAAATTTTTTCCATGATATGTATTTTCATGGCCTTGGAGAATTCGCCTACCGCAACAAGGTATCACTAAAAAATAAAATTAACTTTACTGCGCAACCAGCTGATAAAAAAGAAATAATTAGTACAGAACCACCCCAAAAGAACGCTATTCTTATTGGCGGCGGCAAGGACTCCGTTGTCTCTGTTGAGATATTAAAACAAACAAAGATGAACAATGTTCTTTTTGCCGTTAATCCTGCAAAGCCCATTTTGGAGTGCGCTAGAGAATCAGGTTTAGACCTCATTCAAATTAAGCGCCGTATTGACCCAAAACTATTCGAGCTAAATGAGCAAGGCGTATATAACGGTCACGTTCCCATCACAGGCATGATCAGCCTGATCGCCGCTTGCGCTTCTTACCTTTATGGATTCGATCACATTATATTATCCAATGAACGCTCAGCGAGCCAAGGCAACACTGAATATGAGGGCGAGATAGTTAACCACCAATTCAGTAAGTCCTTTGGGTTTGAGGCCATGATTGCAAATCATATGAAACAGCACATCAATCCGTCTCTACATTATTTTTCTCTGCTCCGCCCTTTATCAGAACTGGCCATCACACGACTTTTTACAAAAACGGATATCTATGATGATGTATTCACGAGCTGTAACACAGCGTTTAAGATTATGAACAGGCCAGACCAACGGTGGTGCCGTAATTGCCCCAAATGTCGTTTCGTGTTTTTAGCTCTATCCACAGCCATGCCTCTGCCCCGCCTTATCCATATATTCGGCGGCAATATGTTTGAAGATGAAACGCAGATTAATGGCTTCAAAGCCCTATGTGGCATTGGTGATCACAAGCCATGGGAATGCGTTGGCGAAATCGAGGAATCAGCCAGCGCCTTCAAACATCTTTCATCTTTGGAAGAGTATAATAACTTGTCCGTCGTCAAAGCTTTAAGCGCCGCGCTCCCCAAGGATACACCCAATATTGAAAGCTTTATGAATATTGCCAATGAGCACAACATCCCTGATGAATATATGGAGGCCCTCCATGCCTATATGGGATAATGCCAAAAATATATGCCTGTGGGGCTATGGCGCTGAAGGAAAATCAGCCCATCGTTTTTTAAGCAAGCTATGGCCAGACGCTAATTTCACGGTCATGACCGACCACCCTGAAGACGATACACAGATCACGCCATCCGCGTTTAAAACAGAAGATTTTGACCTTGTTGTGAAAAGCCCAGGCATCAGCCTATATCACCCTTTGGCACAAGATATTGTAGAATCAGACACAACGCTTACATCCGCGACCAATTTGTGGTTCGAAGCAAACCCTGATGCAAAAACACTTATCATCACTGGCACAAAGGGTAAAAGCACCTGCGCATCTTTACTCTATCACCTACTAAGGTCTATGGAAAAAGACGTCGTTCTAGCTGGGAATATCGGCGTGCCGTTATTAGACCAACTCCCCGCTAAAGACCTCACTATTATTGAACTGTCATCATACCAACTCGCAGATTTACATCACACCCCAACTATGATGGCCATCACAAATCTATACCCTGAGCACACACCGTGGCACAATAAGAGCACCCAGCAATATTACGATGATAAAACACGTATCGCGCGTTCAGGCATTTTTCCACTCTTCACAAGCCGTAAGAACGAAGAAGTTTTACAGCGCTTCGAAAACCGCGAAAATGTTATCTGGTTTGATGGTTTTCAACTTCCAGATACATTAGAAACACCTCGTTCTTTGCGCGGCAACCACAGCAAAGAAAATATCAGACTCTGCTTATCTATTCTGGGCCATCTTGGTATAGATACAGATCGCGCTCTTACGCATATCTCTAGCTTTAATGGCTTACCACACCGCCTTGAAGAACTTGGCAAGCGCGGTAAATATATTTTCGTTAATGACAGCATTTCCACCATCCCTGAGACCACAATAGCGGCCCTCAGCGTCTATCAGGAACAACCTATTTGCCTAATTCTTGGCGGGCAAGACCGCGGACAGGATTATACAAAACTTGGCAATGAACTATTAAAATACAACATTCAAAAAATATTTTTACTGCCTGAAAATGCTAAAAAAATAATCGATAGTGTTGAAGGCAAATCTTTATGTGAGATGTGCGATAGTCTTGAAGAAGCTATGCAAAAAATTGAGCTAAGTGATATGGAAGAAGATACAATTGTTCTACTTTCCCCTGCCGCACCGAGCTATTGTCAATTTAAGAATTTTGAAGAACGCGGCGATACGTTTAGAAGGTTTTCGGGATTTTAGAACTTAACTGGACCTTCTGCGCGGCCATTGATGAACTGATCAACATATTCGTTACCTGAATTATCCAGCTTCTCAATCGGACCATGCCAGATGATTTCACCCTCATAAATCATCGCCACAGAGTCTGCAATTTTGCGCACTGATGCCATGTCATGGGTAATGGATACGGCAGTCGCACCAAGTTCACTCACACATTTACGGATCAAATCATTAATCACATCCGCCATAATTGGGTCCAGCCCTGTTGTTGGTTCATCAAAGAAAATAATTTCAGGATTACGTGCTATCGCACGGGCAAGGCTCACGCGCTTTTGCATCCCACCAGATAGTTCTGCCGGATAATGCTGAGCGATAGATTCTTTGAGACCAACAGCCTCGAGCTTCTCAATCGCGATAGGATAGGCTTCTTTTTTTGACATTTTTTGTCCCTGCGTCAGGCCAAAAGCCACATTTTCCCAAATCGTCATAGAGTCAAACAAAGCACCGCCTTGAAACAGCATGCCAAATTTCTTCAAATACTCATCACGATCATTGCCGCCCAGATTCGTCACATCTTGCCCATCAACCAGAATTTTCCCTGCATCAGGCTTAATGAGACCAAGAATTGTTTTTATGGTGACAGACTTACCCGTTCCCGATCCGCCGATAATAACAAGGGACTCCCCTTTTTTTACGTCCAGATTAACATTACGAAGGACATCTTTTGATCCAAAAGACTTCTTTACACCCTGCATCTCAATCTTGAAATTCTTCATGAGAAAAACACCTGTGTCAGAATGTAGTTAAAGATAAGAATAAGAATTGAGGCAGATACAACGGCATTCGTTGTTGCCGCACCCACGCCTTGCGCGCCGCGGCCTGAATTATAACCACAGTAGCACCCCATCAATGTAACAATAAAGCCAAATACAGCCGCTTTCACAAGACCAGATATAACATCCATGGCCTGCACAAAATCCCATGTCTGTTGAATATAGGTGTAGGGGTTAAAATCGAGCACATAAACACCAACGATAAAACCGCCAAACACACCAATAATATCAGCGATAAAGACAAGCACCGGAAGCATCAGCGTTCCCGCCAAAACGCGCGGTGCAATCAAATACTGAAACGGATTCACGGAAAGCGTTGTCATCGCATCAATCTGCTCCGTCACACGCATCGTGCCGATCTCTGCCGCAATAGAGGCGCCGATACGGCCCGCCACCATCAAACCAGCAAGCACGGGCGCCAATTCACGTGTAATAGAAAGCACAACCACATTAGCAATCGCAGATTCCGCATTAAAACGGGCAAAACCTGTATAGCTTTGAAGAGCAAGAACCATCCCCGAAAACAGCGCTGTCAAACCAACCACTGTTAGCGAATAATAACCAATATTGATGAATTGCTGACCAATCAACTTCGGATAATATGGAGGCACAAGAACATCACGTAGCGCATGAAAGGCAAACATGACGAGGCGGCCAACAATGCTAAAAAGCATAAGAAGACGGCGGCCAAGGCGCTCACAAACATTTAAAATCGGATCAATTAAAAACATATTCTTGCTTTTATACAGCTAAGAGTAAGGGGCTGTATAGCCCCTTTTTCTAATTTATTAAGATTATTACCCGTTAAAAGCTTAGCGAAGCCCAGGCTTTACAATACGGTCAATTTGATACAGACCTGTTCGTCCGCGCGACATCTCTACCTCCATAACACGGCCTTTGAGCGCATCAATATCAATGCCTGACGTTGCCAACAGTGCAACAGCCACATGTGCTGTGCGCGGCTGACCATTAAATGATAGCGTCACATTAGGACCAGGTATGCCATTCGGGCCAAAGCCACGGTTCGCATCCGTAACTTCAATCGTTCTTGTTAGTGTTTCTTGTGAAGGCGCTTTAAGCGCCGCCGATGATTGTGTCATAATAATTATCCTTGTTTTCTTTCTTGTTTAAGGAAGTTAAAAAATCGTACTCGTAATGTGTTTTGGAAAATGAATATGTACTGGGCTACGCCCAAAAATATGATGCGAAGAAGTAAAAACCGAATGTGTTTTTAACGTTTATATTCATATCTTAACTTAAACGCATTTCGTAAATTAAAGTCAACATATTTTCCCTACTTTGGGCCATCTTTTTGTGTGCATGATCCATTCACTGTCGGGCATTCAGGGTCAGGATAGGTCGCATTCACATCAAACACGCGGCGTTTAATAAGACCAAATAGCAAAGATGCGTCTTTATATTGCGGCTCTACATGGAATACATCGCCCATATCTTTTGCCCTAAACACACCCTCTCTTTGCGTTGCCTGACGGTGATTAGGAAGTTCTTTGATATGCCCTAATATTTTCTTCATTTCAGCGCGCGAGACTTTATGACTCACCAGAACCGGATTTTGTAGCACATCCCGCTCATCATATCTGGGCGGCGCATAGCCGCGATTTGCAATGACAAAGACCGATTCTTTATCTAACGCATTAAACTTGCCTTGCAAATATTCACTCACAGGCAAAGCATTTTGTACGACATCGCGTTCCTCAAACCATTGAAAAACCATATTTATGGAAGGGATAAATATGCGCTTATAGCCGCTTGGGTCCTCAGCCAATACAGCCTTATGTTCCCCGATGGAAATTTCTTTCACCGTTGAACCATGGGGAATACTGAGCGGCGTGTAATCTTCCAGCAAATGAAATTGATGCCAGCTCTGCTGTGATCGCACATCAGACTCTGGCTCTTGAAGATCATCAAAATCAACCTGATAGTCAAAAGCAAACTGCGCTTCTTTTAAAAATTCTGGGCGGATAGGATAACGACCAAAATCCGGATGCATGCGTGGGCCTATCTGTGCCACCCTCTTATGCATATCATACTCTAGTGATTCTGGTGTGCGGCGGACATGGCGTTGCATCGCCTCCCAAAGTCCCAAAGCGGCAAATGGCACAGCCAATGCCAAAGCTAATTGTATTTCAGAATTCATGGAGGATAGCATCTCACTAATATTCTCACCCTCAGCGCCTTTGGAAAGAGACTTACCTGTTACAAGAGCGGCGCCGGCAATCAAATACACACGAGCCGCCGCGGGATGGCGCGCTACGTATGTTACCCCCCTAAACAGCATTTTTCCCGTCTGAGATGCCGCCTTCATTGCGCCTCGTCTGAAAGCTTGGGTGGCAATCCCCCTTGTGGAAATTTCACTCCCCTCTTCAGACATCCAATTCAGCATAAAAGAAGTCAGAACCTGTCTTGGCCTAAAGCGCGGCATCTTTGAGTGATAGCGTTTCTCCAGCTTCTTAAGCTTTTTAGGCTTGTCTTTGTTTCGCTCCATATCGCGAAACAGTTTCTTCTCGTAATAAGGGTCACCGCCTTGTACCAAATAATGTGCCGCATCTACAAAATCTCGCTCAACAACAACATTCGCATCTTCTTCGGTCACCGCAGACGCCACCTTCATTCTGTTGACAAGACCGAACAGAGCTAACCGTCTGATCCATTTATTACGATCATCAAAATAATGATCATCAGCTTTACCACCGGAGCTCATCATAAAAATGTTATACAGACGTTGGCCTTGCTCATTCTTCCCGCACTCTTTGGTATAGTAATAAATGTTACGGTTGCGCCATTCAATGAGGTCTGTTTTTTTGGAATGGTGTATTTGTGCAACAATACGGTCATTCATATCCGTCTCGTAAACAGCCCGCTCAGCGTTTGCAAGTTTATCTTCAAGCGCGATGATTTCCTGCGGCAATCCCTCTTCCGGCTTGATCTCCGTAATATCAACACAATTAGGATCCGCCTGTATTTTACTCAACGACCATGGCTCTCCATCCCTTGGGTCAACTTCACCGATCATTGCTTTTTTGATAAGCGATGCATCAGGATGATGCGCAATGACAGTTTGGTCGACGAGTTCGGCTTTCGCCCCTCTACCACGTTTCCATCCATAACCATGAATAATGAAAAAAGCGCCCTCACCCGATACATGCATAAACGGTGTCACATATCGAATACGTTCTGCCGGATTTATGCCTTCGGGAATATTACCGCGCTGGCCGTATTTTTTTTCGAGCATCGCAAGCTCATATTCCGAAGGCACATAGCGTCCCATCAGTGCGCGGCTATCCATTCTTTTTAATATATTGAGGGTATGTCTAAGCGATACATCTGCCTTATAGGTATCCCCATTGGCATCGACATATGTACCGTTACTCCCTGTGATCAAGCCCTCTTCTTGAAGCTCTCTAAAAAACCGCGACTGAGTCATGCCCTTTGTATAAAAAATTATGACAAAAAATGGAAGCTTTTTTTGGCTTGTATCCATTATTCCTGTCAGTAAACTAAGCCTTGATGAAAAAAGCACAAATACAAGAATTCTTTGAGCGCCTTCGTGCCGAAAATCCAGAGCCTAAAAGTGATTTGGAATATACCAACCCATTCACACTTTTAGTCGCTGTTGTTTTATCCGCTCAAGCGACTGATGCTGGCGTCAATAAAGCAACACAACACCTTTTCCCTATCGCAGACACGCCCGAAAAAATGTATGCTTTGGGAGAAGATGGCATCCGCGATTATATC
The DNA here is from genome assembly GCA_002710775.1 of Micavibrio sp. GTDB lineage: Bacteria > Pseudomonadota > Alphaproteobacteria > Micavibrionales > UBA9664 > UBA9664. The sequence continues at coordinate 10,139 of PALX01000019.1, forward strand.
AAGACCATTGGCCTGTTTAACGCTAAGGCGGCAAATGTCTATAAACTTTGTAAAATTCTAATTGATGAGCACAACAGCGAAGTACCGGAGACAAGAGAACAGCTCCAAGCCCTTCCCGGCGTCGGCAGAAAAACCGCCAATGTCGTTCTCAACATCGCTTTTGGACAACCCACCATGGCGGTTGATACGCATATCTTTCGTCTTGGCAATCGCACCGGCATGGCCAAAGGGAAAACGCCCGATGCTGTCGAACAAAAATTACTAAAGGTTGTGCCGAAAGAGTTTATGCAACATGCGCATCACTGGCTGATCCTACATGGTCGCTACATATGCAAAGCGCGTAAACCACGCTGCCCAGATTGTATCGTTGCCGATTTGTGCGGTTTTAAAGATAAAACAACATTAGACTAGTCGATTTTATTGAAAAGACCTACAAAGAGGCTTGCTTGATTTTAGCGCCAGCGCGTTCTGGATTATCCATCAATTCACGTACACACTTCGCTTGCTCATCCTGAGCAATCTGGTGTCCTGCGCGATTACGCACTTCCGCATAGGCCACAGGCAGAAGGTTAGGATCTGTCACACCGCTATCATTTTCAACTTTGAAATAAATATCCATCGCGCAATTAGACGAGGCATAGTGCCATACCAGCGCAGGGTTATCGAAACGTGTCATATTCGGTGTTTTGAAAATGCCCTGAATATCACTTGCATAGGCTTCAGTAATATATTCTGGAGATTTACGGATCAGGCTCTTCATACGGCTATTAGTATAGGCACTGTCTGCATTATAGCCAGCCGCTGGCTGAAGCGTAGCGTAATGTTCGCTCTCAATAGCACAGCTTGAGCTTACCAAGCCAAAGCACACAATAAAAAGAGACGATAGTTGTAGCGATCTCGGCAACAAACTTTTACGACTCTTAATAGCCAACTGGCCCTCATTTTCTTTTTTCATAAATCGAAAACGAAGACCTGATAATTTTAATTTGAGGTGTAACATAACAACTCTGATTGAGTGCTAAACCTTTACTTACTCAGCCGCTGAAGCCGCGAAAGGTAGCTCTCCCTCATCCTTATCCGCCTTTTTTGTTGTCTTTTTCGATGCAGTTCCCGCTGTTGTTTTATCTGCATCCTTTGCTTTAGACGCTTTCACAGGGCCAAGCTTACCTTCAAGCGTTGCACCAGCGTCTACAGCCAATTCACCATAAGCGATTGTACCTTTGATCTTGCCCGATGACTTCACTGTCAAACGGCCAGATACTGTAATTTCACCAGAAAATGTTCCAGCGATTGTCGCTTCATCAATTTCTACTGAGCCATTGAAACTCCCTGTTTCAGCAACATCCAAAACAGATGCACCTTTAAGAGCCGCTTCTACATGGCCTTGAACAACCAGATGATCACAAGCCGCGATCTCACCTGACATTGTAATACCTTCACCGATAACAAGCTGACGGCCATTTGTATTGCTCGCCGCTGTTGGCGTTGTTCCTGTAGCGCCCGTACCGTAGTTAGGGTATTGCGCGCCAGTTGCATAACTTGGACGATTAGGCACATATCCTTGATTTGTTGTCGGGATATCTGCTGTTTTACCTTCAGTTGTTGTGTTACCTGAAGTGTTTGTCGCTTGTGTGTCGGCCATAGTTACGTTTCCTTGTGTTGTTGATTGAGCGTTCGCCGCGTTTTGGTTCCAGTTTTTTGGCAGCGCTGCGCCAGCCGCATTCGCTTGTGTATTGCCATCAGCTTTATCAGCCGTTGTTTCCTGCTTTGGTTGCTGGTTCTGCGTTTTTTCTGATCCGCGATGAAACATGCTCATCTCTTCCTTTAATTCGTTATTTTCAGATTAGCCACCTCTTACCATGGAAAGAGTTTTCAATGCAAGAAAATGAATCAAAAAAAATCTACGGGAATCGGCATAGATAGCCTTTTTTTATTTAAATTTTAATGAGATAGGCGCGTTAAAAAATACTGTTAATGAAAATAATTATATATCTTTTCTGCCATTGCTTCCGATATACCCTCAATTTTCTTCAAATCCTCTATCCCAGCTTGAGACACAGCTTTAGCAGACCCAAAACCTTGAAGAAGCGCTTTCTTACGCTTTGGCCCTACACCAGGCATTGTATCAAGCGGTGATTTTTTAATATCACTCGTTCGGCGTGCGCGGTGTGTATTAATCGCAAATCTATGCGCTTCATCACGCAAGCGCTGAAGATAATGAAGCACAGGGTCATTAACGGGAAGCGCAAAGCTTGGTCTTCCATCAATATGGAACTCTTCTCGCCCGGCATTTCGGTCCGGCCCTTTTGAAATCGCCACTACATTAAGGTGATCCCAAATCCCTACTTCTTCTAACGCTTCTTTCACAGCGGAGAGTTGCCCCTTACCGCCATCAATCAGAACAAGATCGGGCCAGCTCTCATGATCATCTAATGCTTCACCCTCATTATCGACAAGCCTGCCAAAGCGGCGCTCCATAACTTCACGCATCATCGCAAAGTCATCACTCTCTCCCGCTTGCTTTATATTATATTTGCGATAGCTGTTTTTGATAAAGCCTTCTGGCCCCGCGGCAATCATCGCCCCAACCATATTTGCGCCACTGATATGGGAATTATCATATACTTCAATTCTGTCGATAGATGTATCCAGTTCCAACATCTCCTCTAATTGCTGAAGCAGTTCTTTTTGTGTGGTTTTATCTGATAAGTAACGTTTCAATGCCTGCGCCGCATTTCGGTGCACCCATTCAACAAATTTTCGTTTTGGACCACGCGAGGGTTTATGTATCTTCACTCCTTTTTTCGCATGAAGCTCCAGTGCATCAACGAGTAATGCTTCCTCGCCCACCGCTTCATTCACATATATTTCCTTTGGCACAGGTCGGTTTTGATAAAACTGCAGAATAAAGTTTTCAAAGACATCGGCTGTTGCTTCCTCAGCATCATGCCTTAGGAAAAATGGGTGATTGCCTAAATTTTGTGTTTTCCGGACAAAGAAAACCTGCACACAAGTCACATCCCCCGCCCGCTCCAGTGCAAAAACATCTGCATCAGCAATGCCATGGTTGCGGATTTCTTGCTTGGCCTGAATATGGGATAACGCTTTAATACGGTCCCGATACTTCGCCGCTTCTTCATAGCGCATATCGACACTCGCCTCATCCATTTTGCGAGCATAATCTTCCAAGAGCTCCTGACTTTCACCCTGCAAAAGGCGCTTAGTCTGGTTCACATCTTTCTTGTAATCTTCTTCAGAGATATACCCGACACATGGCGCACTACAGCGTTTGATATGGTACTGCAAACAAGGGCGAGAACGGTTGGCGAAATAGCTATCACTACAATTGCGGATCTTAAAGCTTTTTTGTATCGCTGTGATCGTTGGAAAAACAGCCCCTGCCGATGCATATGGACCATAATACGCGCCTTTTCTTTTATGAGCACCGCGATGGCTTTTTATCTGCGGAAAAGGATGGTCTTCTGTCAGCATTATATAAGGGAAAGATTTATCGTCTTTGAGAAGAATATTATAGCGCGGTTTAAACTTTTTAATGAGAGATGCTTCTAATAACAAAGCCTCAACCTCTGTATGCGTCGTCACAAATTCCATCGCAACAGTCTCAGAGACCATACGTTGCAACCTTATCGGCAGTTTCGAAGCATATGTATAAGACGTGACCCGTTTTTTTAGATTCTTAGCTTTCCCAACATACAGAACATCACTGTGCTTGCTAATCATCCGATAGACACCGGACGAGGATGAGAGTTTCGTCAGATACTCACGAATAACGTTTATGCCACGTTCCAAAGATTTTGCCAGATTAGTGTGCTCAGTCATTACAAATAAAAACATAAGCAGGACAGTGGTTTAAAACAAGAGATTAAAATCTAACCACAAAAACACTTGCATAGAATCAATAATTGTATATTAATCAAGTTTACTTGAATATTATCCAGATCAAAGCGGAGGAAGAAGATGGACACCATTCAAAATTACATATCCTATTACGAAATAACGACTATGCACGCTAAGAGTATCAGGCCAGAGACGATTGCCTATTCTTATGAGTATATGGTTCAAAGCAAAGGTACACAAACAGCGGTCTTTAGTGCTGTCTGTGCTGATTGGGGAATTGAGTTCAAGCCTGAGATGCTTGAGTTTAAAGATAATTTCGGGGCTAAGTTTATATACCGTGATGCTAAAGAGGAGGCTATCTATACTAAAATCAATCCAAAGGACATATTTAAGACAGTAGCGGAAAGCAAAGAAGTATTAAATAAAGTGCCTGAGCATGGTTTGATTACTCAGGAGCAGAAGCAAAGATTGATTGATGAAATCATGCCGATCTACTTAGAGATGCACGAGGCAACAGTGAAAGCATTTGCGCCTGAAAAGCCTGCTGTGGTAAAACCATTAACTAGGAAAAATGACAGATAAATTTGCTATGACTAAAGTTAAATGGGTTATCTTTGATCTTGATGATACGTTGCATGAGTTTTCTCTTGCCGCTAAGACCGCTATGGAGATGGTTTATCATTATCTCGATGAAGAGTTCGGCATAGACCCAGTTGAAGCGAGAGAAGCTTATGCGGATATTTTGAAGGAAGGGCAAAGCACGCACTTTGTTGATGATCTGCCTTCACGCACATATCGTCAAAAGCGTTTGGAAAAGCTCTTTGATCGTTTCTCATTGCTGTATCACATCCACCTCGATAGATGCCTTGATATCTATGATGAATCTCTTGCGGAAGTCCTTACGCTTAAAGAAGGGGCTATTGAACTCCTTCAAGAATGTAAGCGTCATGACCTTAATGTTATGGTTGTTACAGAAGGACCAGAGGATGCACAGCAAAAGACATTAGAACGTCTTGGTATTGCGCCCTATGTGAATAGGCTCTTTACGTCCTCTAAATGTAAATTGCATAAGGGTAATGGGTTATTCACCCATGCTATTGAAGAAGTGGGCGGCACACCTGAGGAAAGCATTGTCATAGGCGATAATATAGACCGTGATATCGCCCCTGCTGAGGCTATGGGCTTACTTGCTATTCTCGTTACAAAAAAACCTGTGCCGCGTAATATTCCCTTTGTATCGTCTCTCATGATACTTGCAGAACAGCTTAAAGATGAGGCGAAGAACTATGTGTTCCCTATGCCAGTTGCCACGCAAAGAGAACTACATAAGCAGTAAATATAGATACTCTCGCTTAAACGGACGCTAATATTTCAGCTTCTCAATCATGTCTTTAAGGATTTTTATGTGTTCAGGGCCAAAATGCGTATAAACGCTTGAGGTGACAGTTCCATCCTCATGCCCTGCTAGAGATTTGATATAAGAAGAATCCACCCCTGCTATGCTCAGATTTGTAATGAAGCTATGCCTTAGACTATGTAACGTCTTACGTAGCTTTACCTTTAAGCCTAGTTTCACAAGCAAGCTGTTATTAAACCAATCCCCGAACTTGCGCCCCCACCCTGTATTCGGCTTATAGGATAATGCAGGAAACAATCTGGTTGAAGCATCTTGCTCTACCAAAGCCTTAAACTCGATGCCCTTCATTTGCATTATCAAGTAAGCATGATATTCCAGAATACTAGCTAACCGCAATGCTTCTTTAGGCTCTC
>PALX01000020.1 GCA_002710775.1 Micavibrio sp.
AATTTACTGGCGCAACAGGCTAGTACGTTATTGGCTGGATCTGAAGACCCGTTAATCAATGAGGCTCAGGAAGAGCTTTTGAATTTATTCTAAATCAGTTTATACTGATCCAAACTGCATAAGAGGAAGAATCCCTATGGCACTTATTATTGATCTAAAACCTTTCGAGAAAATTCTTATAGGAACAGCGGTAATCGCTAATGATAAATCGCGCACACGCTTACATATCTCGGGTGAAGCGGCAATTTTGCGTGAAAAAGATATTTTGAAATATGAAGAGGCGGACACGCTGTGTAAGAAAGTCTATTTTATGATTCAAACCATGTATCTGGCGCGTAATCCTAAAATGTATCATAAGGGCTATTTCGATTTAGTGAAATCCGTACAGGCGGCGGCTCCATCTACGGCCTTTTTCTTTCTTAATATTAATGAAAACATCATTGCTGGGCGCTATTATAAAGCCCTTAAAGAGGCGACAAGCCTGATAGATCATGAAAAGGAGCTGATTGAAAGTGCCGGACTACAAAGATCCCTCACAACAGCCAGCTAACCCTTTGGGCGCTTATGCGGCGCAAGCCAAGGAAAGTTTATCACAACGCGAAAAAGAAGCGCATGCCTTGGTCAAGGCCGCTAATTCCATGCAAAAGTTGGTTGAAAACATGGATGGAGCAGGTGCGGCTGACGTTAGCGCTGAGGATATTGAGGTGACGCTGGACTATAATCGCCAGCTTTGGGCTTTATTTTATGAAAAGGCGGAAGAGCAGTTAGAGAAAGCGCCTGATGCTTTAAGTCAAAATATCATTTCTCTTGGAAATTTTGTTTTTATGCGCTCCCGTCAGATATCAAAAGAGACGAATAGAGATGCGCAAAAGCGTTTATTTTCTATATTGGTGGATATTAATCGCCAGATAGCAACAGGATTGTTCTCTGCACGTTAAAATAGCGCTCTGACAAAAAGAAATGCGCCGATTCTTATATTCTTAAGAAAGGGCGCATTTGGCTGTTTGTAATTCTATAATTCTTTATTTAAACGCTTTCAGAAAACGATACTGGGTCGCTAACTGTTGTTTGCGGCGTTTGCCCTGAAGCTTGCGCTTGTACAACATTAGCCTCTGGCGCCGTAGGCGCTGGCTCTGGAAGAGGTGGCGCTGATTCTATTGTAAACTCTGGCTGAGGTTGGCTCACGGGTGCTGCCTGCACGGGTGTTGGCCTTGCGCCTTGAGCAAGTGCTACTTTTAAAACTTCCTGAGAGCGTGCGAAAGCTTGTAACTGACTTTCCGTCGGATACTGCTTTAAAACTTCGCCACTTGATGAATCTCTAATCTGAAGTACCGCACGAATAGCCGCGTTGGCATCTACGACCACATCTGGGCTGATATACGGCCCGACTACTGGCTGTGTCTGTATTGTGCTGGCCCTCGTATCCACTTTTGGAGCAGTGCTTACGACTTCTGCCGCTAATCTGCTAACCTGCGGACTAGAGGAAAGGCTTGCATTGATTCCTTCAATCATCCTAACCGTCCTGTTAAATGTTATGTCTAGGTACCTAAGAACCCCTTCTAGATACACTATACCCTATTATCACGATAGCACCTTTAGTGGCGATTTGTCAAGTTTTAAATGGCTGAATACTCGCATGTGTATAAGTATTCAGATTCAAGACTTAACCTCTTTTATTGAAGTCAATCCGCGGATCAACGAGCACATAGAGTACATCGCTGATGATTTTCATGATAAGTCCTAGTAATGTAAAGAAAAATAAGGTTCCGAATATAACGGGATAGTCGCGATTAATCGTCGCTTCAAAGCCAAGTAATCCAAGGCCGTCTAATGAAAAAATTATTTCAATTAAAAGGGATCCGGTAAAGAAAATAGAAATAAAAGCGGATGGGAAGCCGGCAATCACAATCAACATGGCATTGCGAAAAACATGTCTATAAAGTACTGATTTTTCAGTTAAACCTTTGGATTTTGCAGTCATAACGTAGTTTTTGTTGATCTCGTCGAGGAATGAATTTTTGGTTAGCATGGTCAGTCCAGCGAATCCACTGATAACTATAGATAAAACAGGTAAAGTAATGTGCCATAAATAGTCAAATATTTGTTGATACCATGCCATGGACTCAAACCCGTCAGAGACAAGTCCTCTTAGAGGAAATAGGTCTAAATAACGCCCGCCAGCAAAGAAAATGATTAAGAGAATCGCAAATAGAAAAGAGGGGATTGCATAGCCGACAAATACGACTCCACTACTCCACACATCGAAAGGTGTACCGTCACGCACAGCCTTTTTTATGCCTAAGGGAATGGAAATTAGGTAAATAATCAATGTAGACCAAAGGCCCAGCGATATGGAAACAGGTAGTTTTTCTAAAACAAGATCCAAAACATTGACATCACGGTAATAGCTCTCGCCGAAATCAAAGCGCAAATAATTGCCCATCATCATTATAAAGCGTTCACCGAGCGGTTTATCAAAGCCGAATTGTTTCTCTAGCTCTGCGATGAATTCAGGGTCAAGCCCTTGCGCGCCGCGATATTTAGAGCTTCCGGCACTGCTACCCGACCCCAGGCCCATATTATGTGCACTTGAGGAGGGGCCTGTTTCAGACATGCCTGCGCCGCTTGCACGGGCTGTGGCGTCAACATCCATGCCCTGGACTTTGGCAAGAACTTGTTCAACGGGCCCGCCTGGTGCAGCCTGAACGATTAGAAAGTTGATCAGCATAATGCCGAATAATGTTGGAAAAATCAGTAATATCCGTTTGAGTAGATAAGAGCCCATATCTTATTTGATAACGTCTTTTGGCTTAATGTTCCAGTCCTGCACATGCCAGTTGCCGCTTTTATCCCTCTCTAATATAGCGCAAGCGCCTGTTGAGAGCTTTATCTTGTGGTTTTTTGCAAAACTGCCGAAATCGCCAGTAAGATAAGGAGCAAAACGCGCTGTGCCATTGCTCGTGACAACGAGGGTTGTGCTGTCTTCAGGCAGGGAATCGGCGAAACCTTTCCAGCCGTCGATGATGTCTTGAGGGGTAACTTTCCAACCATTTGGCACGACGGCTTTGTCGTCCCAGTCTTTAATAGCTTGTTCGCCAATGCGGGCAATGACTTTGTCTTCTGTCTGATTTTCATCTGGACCATAATCAATCTCATCGAAGAGTGAGTCTTGTTGAACATCGATATGGCATTCCATGGTGCTTAAGACAAATTTTGCCGTCATGACCGTGCGTTGTAAATTAGAGGCAAAGGCTTGATCTGGATACAAATTATTGAGTTTCAGGTAAAGCCCAAGCAGGACGGACTGTTCAACGCCGCTTTGCACGAGAGGCAGGTCTGTTCTGGCACCGACGCGTGTTGGTGTGTCGTCTGGGCCAAAAGTGTTTCCATGTCTTGCAATGATCAGCCTTGTCATTCTCTTTATCACTCGTTATTGTTTTTTTACTAATTTCAATAACGTAAAAGGAAGAGTGCCATATGTCCATTCAAATTGCGGATCGACTTACAAAAATCAAACCATCTCCAACACTAAGTATCGCGGCCAAAGCCAAAGAAATGAAAGCACAAGGTGCAGATGTTATCGGCCTTGGGGCAGGAGAGCCTGATTTTGATACGCCCTTATTTGTCAAAGAAGCGGCGAAGAAGGCGATTGATGAAGGACAAACGAAATATACACCTGTGGGTGGTACAAATGAGCTGAAAGATGCTGTCATCGAAAAATTCAAGCGTGACAATGGCCTAACCTATACACGCGACGAAGTTATTGTCGGGACGGGCGGTAAGCAAAATCTTTACAATGCTTTACAAGCAACGGTTAACCCCGGTGATGAAGTAATCATTCCTGCACCGTACTGGGTGTCATATCCTGACATGACATTTTTGGCGGAAGGTGTGCCTGTCATTATTCAGTGTTCGGAAGAAAACCGCTTTAAGCTAACGGCGGAACAATTAGAAGCCGCAATTACTGACAAAACAAAATGGCTTATCTTAAACAGCCCGTCCAACCCTACGGGCGAGGTTTATACAAAAGAAGAGATTAAATCGATTACAGATGTGGTGTTGAAACATGAGCACGTATCTATCCTTGTTGATGATATGTATGAGCACCTGATCTATAATGATGAGAAGTTTTGGACACCGGCTCAGGTCCAACCCAAACTAAAAGACCGTATTTTGACAACGAACGGCGTGTCAAAAGCTTATTCAATGACAGGCTGGCGTATTGGTTTCGCGGGTGGTCCTGCGCATCTCATTAAAGCAATGACTAAGCTTCAAGGGCAAAGCACTTCGAATCCGTCTTCGATCTCTCAGGCCGCTGCATTAAAGGCGCTGACAGGAGACCAATCTTTCATGAAGCCATGGAAAGAAGCGTTTAAAACACGCCGTGATATGGTTGTGGAAATGCTGAATGAATGTGAAGGCCTTTCTTGTTTGAAACCTGAAGGGGCATTCTATGTATATCCATCATGCGAAGGGTGTATTGGCAAGACAACGCCTGAAGGAAAAACAATCGAAACAGATGAAGACTTTGTGACATATTTGCTGGAAGCAGAAGGTGTTGCGGCAGTTCACGGAGCGGCGTTCGGACTTAGCCCTTATTTCCGCATTTCATATGCTACCGATGAAGAGTCGCTGAAAGACGCCTGTGGTCGTATCAAGCGTGCTTGTGCCGCTTTGAATGGCGAGGCAAAAACGAAAGCGGCATGAAAGTCTGCTGATTAAATTAAGATATATTAAGAGACAAAAGGGGCTCTGCCATTATTGGCGGAGCCTTTTTTATGTGAGGCGGCTTGGCCAGGCATGAAACGCTCAAAACCTTTTTTGATCCACTCGCCAATATTTGGAATAATCTGAGTTTTGTGGTCGTCAACGATTTCAGCGATATGGGCTTTGGCATCGACCTTAGCGCGTGCTTCATTTTCAAGCTGCCAGTCAGCGCAATGGGTTTCTATGTTTCTAATCAGTGGTGAAAGGCCCTCTATATTGCTTTGAAAAGGGTTATGGGCAAATTGTGGTTCGCATTCAATCGGTTCTACATTACAGCCCAAGATGCCTTCGGCGAGTTGTCTCGTATAGGCGCTACAGGCAACGCTATCTTCATCATTTATATAAATGGTTTGTTGTCGTAACATGTCGGATACAGTATCGGGTGCGGCGGCAATACGATCAAATATAGCTTCGCCTTGTTCCATTAGCGCATGGATTGTGCTGTATGAAGGGAGAAGCTCTCTGACAAGTGTCGTGTTTTTGCCACTGAAGAAAAGCCTGAGCGTATGATAAAGCTCAATGAAATTATCCTTGAATACCGCGCTGGCATTACAGCTCATATGTTCAAAAAACTTTTCACGATGTGACATGCCTAAGATATGGATTTTGACTTGGTTTTCTTCAATAGGGGAAGCACCTGCCGCACTGTTAAACGGGGCTATTTGCTGAGGCGGAAGGGCTTTGGATTCGTAAACCTTTCTAAAGTCCATCTCATCAGGATCGGAAAGCAGTTCTTGCAGAACGCTTCCTGATGTTGAGTGCGTCACAGGAATAACGGCGATGCCTGCCTCTTCGGCTATTTGGTAGGCGATAGAGTCGGGGTCGCCTAATAATGTGCGAGCGATGTCTTTATACACGTTTCTGAAATCGTGAATGCCGACGGATTCTAAGCTTTCGGGGAAAGGCAGTGAGACGGCTAAATACGCAATATCATTGGCGCGGAGTGTTTTTAATGTATCTTCATAGCCCGCCAGTCTGCCTTTCATACCAGATAGAAAGACAACGAGGCCCTTTGGGTGGTCTACATGTCCGTATAAGGCGCGGAGGTCAAAGTCATGTTCTTTTAAAGCAACATCAAGTCTGGTGGAGTTTTCAGGGCTAAAATTTTCTGGGAAACTGACTTCGGTTAAAAAAAGGCGGTGTGTGGCATTTGAGGCGACTCTTTTGGCTGTGCTGGCTCTTGTTGCGACTACGGCCATTGCAAAGCTAAAAGCCGCTACGAGCGGGAACTTGCTGGCACTCTCTATCTGGTTTAGGGCGTCGTCTGCCACTTATTTCTCACCTAGTCCTAACATATTGTTCTTATTATTTTTTTCTTCTTCTTACCTTTTATTGTAAGGCAAGATTCGTGCCGCTGTCATTTTTCATATGTAGTGCGGCGCAATATGGCTGTGGAAAACATTGCGCTAACTATCTGAAATATTTGATGAAAAATAAAAAGCCGGGTCACGAGGACCCGGCGAGTTGAACAGGGAGGTTTCACGTCTTGGGAGACGAGAAAACGCCAGACTTGCTGGCGAAACATTAGTTTATATTGATTTGATTCTAGCCTTGCAAGCACTTTTTTTAAAAAAATGCATTTTTTTGTTCAAAAAGCGCAATATGTGAATAAATATAGGGTTTGGGCGGTGTTTATGGCAAGTTTTTACCTTAACCGCCGCCGCCGAAACTCTTGATAAGGCTTCCTGCAACCAGATACCAACCATCTACGACTACAAAGAAGATGATTTTAAATGGTAAAGAGATCGTAATTGGGGGGAGCATCATCATCCCCATCGCCATCAAAATCGAGGCTGTGACCATATCGATAATCAGGAAAGGGAGAAATAGCATAAAACCTATTTCAAAGGCGCGCCTTAATTCCGAAATCATGAAAGAGGGAATCACCACCTGAAGCGGAATATCTTCTGCTGTTTCATATGGACCGCTATTGCTCATGCCTGAGAACAATAACAGATCGTCTTCACGTGTATGTTCCAACATAAAGCTCTTGAAGGGCTTGGTCATCTCATCAAAGGCTTGCATCTCATCAATATCTTCATTGATCAGCGGTACAATACCGTTTTGATACGCCGCGTTGAATGTCGGGGTCATGATAAAGAAGGTCATAAATAAGGCGAGGGAGATCAGCACCATATTCGGCGGTGTCTGCTGAATCCCGATAGCCGTTCTAAGGAAGGACAGGACAACAACGATTCGCGTAAACGATGTCATCATCATCAAAATGCCTGGCGCGAGAGATAGAATCGTGAGTAGGGCAACAAGCTGTACAACGCGTCCAGTTACTGTGCCGTCTCCTGCATCACCAACGTCAATGCTGACTGTTTGAGCCATAGCGGGTAGACTGCTAAAGAGTAAAGCTATAAGGAATGCAGGCAGGCCGATGCTTAAGATGCGTTTGATCATGATTTGATTGTAGCTTTTTTTGCTTTGATCGCAACATCATTATCAATCAATGTATCCCCGTGAGGTCCTGTCAGTATCAGGTGCTTCTTCTTTCCAACTTCAACCAAGATCAGGCGGCGCTTATGATCGACGGAAAGCTGCTCTATGATTTGCATGTTTTTTGCAGGGTGTGGATTAAGAAAGTTTTGTCCATTTGTGAGCCCTAATCTTTGAACGCCCCATGCAAGGCCTAACATAAGAGCCAAGACAAAGATAAGCGCNGCGATCATAAGGAGGATATCCATATTATTCTTGCATCTCTTCCTGAAGGGTTTTGGCCAAGGACTCGAGGGCAGAAATCATTTCTGTTAGGGCAGATTCTGTCCCTGCGGCAATTTCTGCCGGGGCTGCTTCGATTTGCTGGCATAAAAGGTCTACACGGTCATCCAAGCCTTCCATTTCGGTTTCAACCCCTTGTTTTATTTGGGTTTCTGCTTCTGAAAGCTCTGCCGTAATGGCGTTAATTTCATTAATGAATTCTTCTTCTGTTTTTGGCATGGATCATGCATCTCCTTATTTAAAACGTGAAAAACGTATAAAGGTAAAATGGTCAAAAATTGACCAAAGGTAAAGGAAAAATGCTATGACGATGGAAGGAATCGGTCTTTTCGCCGGAATTAAAGCGAAATTAGATTACACAAACAAGTCTCAGGCTCTTGTATCACAAAATATTGCCAATGCAGATACACCGCATTATCAGCCGCAAAAGCTGAAAGATGTGGATTTTGGCCGTGTTTTGAAAGCCTCCATGGATGAGACACGTAGCAAGAACTTATATCCCGAAGTGACAAAGGCGGGCCATTTAACGGGCTTTGGTAAGATTGATGACCCAAGATCTGGTGATCAGCGTATCACATACGAGATCGCTCCAGCGGGAAATGCCGTGGTTTTAGAAGAGCAAATGATCATGGCGAATGAGAACATGATGGATAGCAATTTGATGAACCGCGTTTTGCTCAAAAATGTCGGTATGATCAAAAAGGCCATCGGAACAAGTAAATAAACAAGGAATAACAGGTAAGGTAAACAGGTAAAGGAGTAATAAAATGGATGATTTAATCGGTGCAATGTCAATGTCAACACATGGTATGAAAGCTCAAACGAACCGTATCCGCGTAATCTCGGAAAACGTTGCCAATGCAGACTCCTATGCAAATGCGCCGGGGGAAGAACCATATCAAAGAAAAATCGTGACGTTTAAGAATATGCTGGACCGCGAGAACGACATGCGCATTGTCGAAGTGGACGAGGTTAAAAAGGACACCTCTGAATTTGGCCGTAAATATATGCCGGGTCACCCGGGTGCGGATGCTGATGGCTATGTTACAACGCCAAATGTTAAAACAATGATTGAAATGATGGATATGCGCGAAGCTCAACGATCATATGAAGCGAATTTGAATGTGATGGACATGTCGCGCAATATGGCGAACCAAACGATTGGTCTTCTGGACCAATAGGCCCATATCGTGTATAATGAAAAGATAGCTTAAAGGACATAAAATGGTTGATGCATTACAAAATCTAGCGGCAAAGAAATATGCTGAAATGGCGAAGAATATGGCTGATATTAAGCCTATTCAGCAAGAATCTCAACCTGCGCCCAATGAAACAGCAAGCTTTGGTGACCTTGTTAAAGAAGGTTTAGAGCAAGCGGTTGCGGCACAGCGTAAAAGTGAAGCTGTCTCTGCGAAAGCTGTTGTCGGCGAAGCGAACTTAACGGATGTTGTGGAATCAATCACTAAGGCTGAAGTAGCGCTGGATACAGTGTTAGCTGTCCGTGATAGGCTTTTAAATGCATATCAGGAAGTTATGCGTACGCAGATTTAATCTGTATTATTTCTTATAAATATAAGTGCACAAATGGATTAAGCCCTTAACAAGCAGGCGCTTAAGCTTTAGACTATCATCATGGATCAAAATCAAATCATAAATCTGGTGCAAGAGGCTCTGTTTATCATTATTCAGATATCCGGCCCTGTTATGATCATTGGTTTGGTCGTTGGTGTGGCTGTGGCTTTGCTTCAGGCTCTGACGCAGGTGCAGGAAATGACTTTGGCGTTCGTGCCGAAAATTTTCGCTATTTTTCTGGCGATGTTCTTCCTGTTTCCATTATTCATCAGCATTCTATCTGGCTTTATGGATGTGATCGCAGACCAGATTATCGCCGGAGATTTGCCGAGTGATATGTAGGGTGAGGGCGGAATAAATGGAATCTGCACTCAGTTTTATCGTTACAGAAAATGTTTTCGTCTTCTTGCTCGTGTTTACGCGCTTTGGTGCGGCACTTACGATTATGCCGGGTTTTGGTGACTTCTTCACCCCTATGCAGATTCGTCTGATGTTTGCTTTGGCACTTTCATTCTCACTGACCTCTGTGTTTTACCAAAACTTTCCGGCAATGCCTGAGAGTACGATTGCTCTCGTAATTGTTATAGCTTTTGAATTTATTATAGGGGCGCTGATTGGTGTCATGGCGCGTATCCTCATGAGTGCGCTGGATACAGCGGGGATGATTATCGGTATCAATACAGGTTTGTCTAATGCGCAGATTTTTAACCCTGGTGCACAAACGCAAGGGTCTTTGGTCGGAACATTCTTCTATATTCTAGGTGTGGTGCTGATATTTGCGACTAATCTGCATCATGTTCTGATCTATGCGGTTTATGAAAGCTATGAAATGATACCGCCCTTTACTGTACCTGAATTTGCATCTATCGCTGATTTAATAGCGCGGGCGGTGTCGAGTAGTTTTCTCGTTGGCTTTAAGCTTGCCACACCGTTCATAATTATTGGTCTTATGCTGTATACGGCGATGGGGATTATGGGGCGGCTGATGCCGCAAGTGCAGGTGTTCATCCTGGCGCTCCCTGTCCAACTGCTGGTGGGGTTCATCACCTTAAGTTTCGTGATATCTGCCACTATGATATACTGGATAAGAGGGTTTGAGGAAGGTTTAGTGCTCTTTTTGAGCTTATAAGGATAAAAAAGATATGGCTGATGGCGAAGAACCAGATGAGTCGCAAAAGACCGAAGACCCTACCCCCAAGAAACTAGAAGAGGCCCGAAAAAAGGGGCAGGTTGCTCTGAGCCGTGAGGTTAATAATTGGGTGATGTTGCTGGCGGCGACAATTTTCATGCTGACAGTTTCGCCGATTATGATGGATCATCTTTTTCAATTTCTTGCGCTGTTTATTGAAAAGCCCCATGAATTCTATGCAGGGCCGACAAGCGTAGGTATTGTTCTGGAAGAAGGTTTCTTTCAAGTTATGAAAGCGTTGGCGCTTCCTTTTGGTATATTTCTCGTGGCTGCCATTATTGGTCCTTTATTGCAGGTGGGCCCATTATTCGCGCCAGAGGTTCTGGTACCTAAGCTTGAGAAAATATCGATCCAAAAAGGGATAAAACGTATTTTCTCCATGCGAGCTTTGGTTGAATTTGCGAAAGGGATAGCAAAGTTAGTTATTGTGGCTTTGGTTGCAACCTTGGCTGTTTATCCTTTCTATTATGGCATTGAGCACGTCATAGACTTACCTATTCCATATTTCTTGGATGAAGTTATGGGCTTATTGGGGCGTGTTCTTATCAGTATAATGGTCGTTCTTTTTGTTGTTGCTATGTTGGATTACCTGTATCAGCGAAACGATCATCACAAAAAAATGCGCATGACGAAACAAGAAGTAAAAGACGAGTATAAAACCACAGAAGGGGATCCTCAGGTTAAAGCACGCCTTAGACAGCTTCGTATGGAAAAGGCAGGCGCACGGATGATGCAAAATGTCCCCCAAGCGGATGTGGTCATCACTAACCCGACTCACTATGCGATTGCACTCAAATATGATCCGGATGAAAGCCCTGCACCCTTATGTGTTGCAAAAGGGATGAATGAGACAGCGCAACGTATTAAAGAGATTGCGAAGGAACACAAGATTGTGATTCAAGAAGATAAACCTTTGGCACGTGCTCTCTATGCGGCTGTTGAGGTGGATGAAATGATTCCATTCGAGCATTTTGCCGCTGTGGCGAAAATTATTTCCTATGTCTTCCAGCGTAAAGGTAAATCAATGTAGGCGGGTAACTCTAACAAAGCACTTTGTAAAAAGGGTGTTTTGTCCTAGTCTAGGACAAGGATGTTTTGCTTTCATACTTTCAGACGCTGGCTTGCCTTACTGATCGCATCAATCGCGATTTCTGTTGGAATCGTTCTGGCTTTTTTCAAAAGCGGTAATCTCGTCGATATCAGAATCTTGTTCGTATTTGTCATCCTGTTCTGTGGTCTTGCTGGTTTTGTATTGTTCTATTTAACCAAAGAAAGACAAAAAGAACGTGACATCTTGCGTGAGGTCTTTGAAGGAAGCCGTGCCGCTCGTCTGGTGACCGATAGTGCTAACCGCACGATGTATACCAACCAGAAATTCTTAAACCTCTGCGGTGTGGAAAAAGAGACAGCCTCTTATGAAGCGATGCGTGATTTCTTTAGCCAGACAGACAAAAATGCTGAAAAACTGCGGTTGCTCGTTGAAAACGCAGAGCGCGGGACAACAGATTCGACAATATTACCGATAAAGGGAAAAGACGGAGAGCAACGCTGGTATAAGCTTATCGCACAGCCTGTTGCGGGGTGGGGTGGCCATATTCACTGGCGTATTGATGATATTACCGAAACCCATAATATTGAAAACATCATTCGCGAAGAACGCGAAAAGCTGGTTAAATTTACGGATCATGCGCCTGTGGGGTTCTTTTCTGTCGATCACGAAGGGAAATTTTTGTTCGTGAATGCAACCTTGGCGTCATGGCTGGGTACCGATGTCAAAAAGATTATAAATGAACATAAGCTTCATGATTTCCTGCCAACACCGCCAAAGCAGTCTCGCCCTTATGACATCATGAAAAAAGGCGGTAAGAAGCAGGTTGCTGAGCTTTACATGAAATCATTGGACGGCAAGAAAATACTTGTTTCTATTAATCAATCTGTTGTTGAAGAAATGGGCGGCGGTATCAGGACGAATGCCGTTGTGCATGATTTGACGACTGAACGTGAAATGCGTCAGGCGCTGGAAGCCTCAGAAGATCGTTTCCATAGATTTTTTGAGGAAGCACCGCTTGGTGTTGTGCTTCTGGATCAGGATCACAAAGTGATTGATGCGAATAAGGCTTTCTCAGAAATGCTGGAAATATCGCCCAAAGAGATTATTGAACATAAATTTTGTGAGTTCGTTGAAAAAGAGTATGTGGATACTGTCGCAGGTATCCTTCAGGATGTTGCCAAAAAAGAGGATGCGAAATCAGCGATTGAGGTTGTGCTTGGAGCGGAAGGTAAGAAAAGTCCTGTTGAACTTCATGCACGGCGGTTTAAGGGGAGTAAAACACTCGTTCTGCATTTCATTGATATGACGGACCAAAAAAGTCTTGAGCAACAATTCGCGCAATCTCAAAAAATGCAGGCGATTGGCCAGCTTGCTGGTGGGGTAGCGCATGACTTTAATAATTTATTGACGGCCATGACTGGGTTTTGTGATCTCTTATTGTTGCGTCATAAGCCAGGTGACCCGTCTTTTTCTGATATCTCTCAAATTAAGCAAAATGCGAATAGGGCGGCTAATCTTGTGCGTCAGCTTCTGGCATTTTCGCGTCAACAGACATTGCACCCCCGTGTGCTTGATATTACGGATACGCTGACAGAGCTGTCTCATTTGCTGAGACGTCTTCTAGGAGCGAGCGTTGATCTGGATGTGGTGCATGGGCATATGCTGGGTCTTGTCAAAGTGGATGAAGGGCAGTTGGAGCAAGTGTTGATTAATTTGGCTGTGAATGCACGTGATGCGATGATGGAAGCTGGGACGGATGGTAAACTGACGATCCAGACATCCAATTATGAAACACGCACTAGAACTGAGCTAGCAGGCGGCGATAAATTGCCTGCAGGTAAGTGGATTAAAGTGGCTGTATCGGATACGGGATGCGGTATCCCAAAAGAGAACTTTGACCGCATTTTTGAGCCTTTCTTCACAACGAAAGAGATTGGTGCAGGGACAGGACTTGGCCTCGCCACTGTTTATGGGATTATGCGCCAAACAGGTGGTTTTATTGATGTGGAAAGCAAGGTTGGCAAGGGAACAACATTTACGCTGTATTTGCCGCAACACGAAGCAAGCGGTGAAAATGTTAAGCAGGAAAAGACGAAGAAGATAGAAGAAAGCGAAGATCTGACGGGAACGGCAACGATCTTGCTTGTTGAAGATGAGGATGCTGTGCGTACCTTTAGTGCCCGTGCGCTGACCAATAAAGGCTATCAGGTTCTGGAGGCTAATGGCGGCGATTCGGCGCTTGCGCTATTGAATGAGAAGAATCCTGCTATTGACCTGCTGATTACGGATGTGATTATGCCGGGGATGGATGGCCCGACTCTGGCCAAAGAAATCCAAAAAGATCGCCCTGATCTCAAAATTATTTTTATTTCCGGATATACGGAGGATAAGTTCAAAGATGAGCTTGGCGAAGACGTGCATTTCATGCCCAAACCCTTTACACTACAGAAGTTAGCCGCCAAAGTTAAAGAAGTTCTAGCGGATTAAAAGTAAAAATTCTGCTTTTGTTCTTTTTGCGCTTGACATGAGAACATAAATAGAACAATACTAAGAACACAAGGCAAGAAGACATATAAAACGCCTTGAGTATAAATGAAGACTAAAGAAGGGATAATATAATGACAGTTACAGGAGCAGATCGCCAAAAAGCATTAGATGCCGCATTGGGACAGATTGAACGTGCTTTCGGTAAGGGCTCAGTGATGAAGCTGGGTTCTGAAGAAGCGAAAGTGCAGATAGAAACGATTTCAACAGGATCAGTCGGACTTGATATCGCACTTGGTATTGGTGGCCTTCCGCGTGGCCGTATTACTGAGATTTATGGGCCTGAAAGTTCAGGTAAAACAACATTGGCACTTCAGGTCGTGGCTGAGGCGCAAAAAGCAGGGGGCACATGTGCGGTAATTGATGCGGAACACGCGCTTGATCCGACGTATGCGGCGAAGCTGGGCTGTAATGTTGAAGAGCTTTTAATTTCTCAGCCAGATGCTGGTGAGCAAGCGCTTGAAATTGCAGATACATTAGTGCGCTCTGGGGCTATTGATGTGCTTGTGGTTGACTCAGTGGCGGCGTTGGTACCAAAGGCTGAGCTTGAAGGTGATATGGGCGACTCTCATATGGGCTTGCAGGCGCGTCTTATGTCACAGGCTTTGCGTAAGCTGACAGGGTCTATTTCGAAGTCACATTGCGTTGTGATCTTTATTAACCAGATTCGTTCTAAGATCGGCGTGATGTTCGGTTCTCCTGAAACAACAACAGGTGGTAATGCGCTGAAATTCTATGCTTCTGTGCGTATTGATATCCGCCGTATCGGTGCAGTGAAAAACCGCGATGAAATTGTCGGAAACCAGACAAAAGTGAAAATTGTTAAGAATAAGCTCGCCCCACCTTTCCGTCAGATTGAGTTCGATATCATGTACGGCGAAGGAATTTCCAAAGCAGGTGAATTGATCGACCTTGGGGTTCAAGGTGAGATTATTGAGAAGTCAGGTGCTTGGTTCTCATATGGTGAAGACCGTATCGGCCAAGGCCGTGAGAATGTGAAGCAATATCTGAAGGATAATCCAGAAGTAGCTAAAGAGATTGAACAAAAGATTTTGGCGAAATCGGGACTTGTGGCTGATGCTATGCTTACAGGGCCTGGTGATCTTTCTGAGGAAGCACCATCGGAAACGGTTAAATCAGATGATTCTGATAATGTCACTGATATCAAGAAAGCGAAATCAAAATAGCTTTCATATTTTCTAATTTATAAGGCTTTAGTCTTCCAGAAAAGGGTCTGAGTTTCTCAGGCTCTTTTTTGGTTTCTTGTATAGGTTTTAATGTAATCGTGGAGTATGAAGCTTAGCCGTTTTCGCGTAGCAGACGATTCTTCTGTCTTGACCAGTCACGCTCTTTTTTGGTTTCGCGCTTGTCATGCTCTTTCTTACCTCTACCAAGGCCCAATTCGCATTTAACAAGACCGCGCTTGTTGAAATAAAGGCGCATGGGAACGAGCGTGTAGCCCGCCCGCTGAATAGAGCCGATGATTTTGTTAATCTCTTTTTGGTTAAGCAGAAGTTTTCTCAGGCGTGTTGGTTGATGCTGAAGGTAGTTGGGCGCAGATGGATATTCTGCGACATTGGCATTTATCAGGAATATCTCACCTTTTTGTTCATCCGCATAAGATTCATTGAGCGAAACTTTGCCAAGGCGCATTGATTTGACTTCACTGCCTGTGAGTTGCATGCCTGCTTCAAACGTATCTTCAATGGCATAATCAAAACGAGCGCGTTTATTCACAGCGATATTATCACCGTTGGATAGATAGTTATTTTTGCTCTTTTTCTCTTTTTTTCCAGTCATAGAAGTGTGATGTTATTGTATCTGACCTATATATTACAAGCATGAAAGTATTTTACGGCCTAATTATCTTGATTTCATTCATTATCGCGCCTTTGAGAGGCGGGGTGAGTGCGCCGTTGACGATAAATGAGGCAGAAGTTTTAAAGCAAGCTACGAAATTTCCAGCCGTGCCGCTTTCAGATGACGCGTTGGAGGCTTTGTCTCTAGCGAATAAAGGTCGGCTGACTGAGGCACGTAAAAAGCTAAAGAAGATACAAGCTCCCCACATTGATAGACTTGTCACATGGCTCGCGGCGACATCGTCTAGTGATGACGTTGAATTTGAAGATATTGAGTCTCTGTTCTCGTTGAAATCGGAATGGCCTTTGGATAACAGGCTTCGCGCTGTGCAGGAAGCCTCTTTGCCGCTATTAACGACGGATTATGATATCATTGAGATGTTCAAGGAGCGCACACCACTGACAATAGACGCGTTAGATAAGTTTGTTGAGGCTTTGGACCGCGCAGATAAAAAAGAGCAGGCAACAATTGTTTTGCATGATTTTTGGACAAGTCGCAAATTGTCACCTGATGAGCAGAAACATTTCTGGCGTGACTATCATGAACGTCTGAATGCCCAAAGTAATATCAAACGCTTGCAATTATTACTATCGCCGAACCAGTATCAATATACGAATGCAAGGTTCTTGGCCAAAAAAATGAAGGGCCAGTGGCCACTTTATGTGGAGACACGGATTGCGTTGCAAAACCCGGAAAAAAATATGGGTGTAGATGGTTTGCTGACTTCTCTTAGACAAAAAGCGCCTGATTTGGCGGCTGATGGCTATATCGCTTTGGATCGTCTGTACTGGCATAAAGAGCAAGAGAGAATGGCAAACAATCTGCGTGCTGTCGAAATTATTGAGGCCGTTAAAGCGTGGCCATCTTACATGCCAAATGATCGAGGCTGGTGGCGGCAGCAACGTATTGTTGTTAATCGTCTTATTGCAGAAAAAGAGTATGGGCAGGCCTATAAACTCGCATCTATAAACCCCTATGACGATGGGGAGGCCAAGGCGGATATGGATTTTGTGGCTGGTTGGCTGGCATTGCGGTATTTAAAAGCACCGAGTACGGCGCTCCTGCATTTTGAGCGCATGGTTGATACTGTCTCGACGGCGAATTCCAAATCAAGAGCGGCATATTGGCTGGGGCTCGCCTATAAGGAGGCTGGGTTAAGCGCGGAAGCTGGAGAGTGGTTCGGCGTGGCCGCTGGTTTTCCTTATAGTTTCTATGGACATCTTGCCTCTGAAGAGGCAAGTTGCCGAAGCTTAAAAGAGCCATTCAAGAAATTTATTGATGATAAAGACTATAGCCGCGACCCGTTTACGTATTTCTATGACTACTTAATTCAGGCGGATATGCAAAGTGAGGCTTATGCATTTCTTCGTTTATTGGCTTTGTCGGCGGTGAAAGAGGCGGATTATTTGTGGTTGTCGGATTATGCTTTGAGTAAGGGGAACCAGTTCCATGCAATGATGATTGCCAAAAGAGCCTATAATTATGGGCATTATCAGATTGGCCGCGCGGCTTTTCCTGTCCTTCATCATGAAGTTCTGGACGCCATAGATCCAAAATTACGCCCCCTCATTCATTCTATCGTCAGGCAAGAAAGTGGATTTAATCCTAAGGCTATAAGCCGTGCTGGCGCCCTTGGCTTAACGCAGCTCATGCCTTTTGTCGCTAAAAAAGAAGCGCGAGACTTAGGGATGAGCTATAGCCGCTCAAAATTGTTGGAAGATCCCAGCTATAGCGTTTCCTTAGGGCAATCTCATATCAAGCATCTGCTTGATCTGAATAAGGGACATCATATTATGCGGGTATTGGCTGGATATAATGCTGGTGTATCTCGCGTAAAGGAGTGGCTTGCTATATATGGCGATCCGGGCTCAAAAGAGATCAATGCTGTAGATTGGATGGAAAGCCTGCCATTTCCTGAAACGCGAGATTATGTTCGTAAGGTTCTAGAAAACTACATAGTCTATAGCCGGATGTTTTCGAACAAGGCTATGGATCTGCCACGTTTTACGTCATGTCGCTAAGTATAGTCCTTAACATTTTATACTAAAGTATATAAATATGAAAAAATACAAACATACGGTTGTATTTTGTGTTTAAGATGCTATATACATCTATATGAAAAATGAGGATTTATGAAAATACTGATATTAGATGAACAAGGTCTGTTCTTGGATGCTGCCCGTTTCTTTTTGGATGATTTAAGACCAAAGGTAGAAATTTTAACAGCAAGCAAGTTAGAAAATGGTTTAGAAAGTTTGCGTAACCATACTGATATAGCTTTAGTTTTAGTTAACGCAAAAAAACTGAAACAACAAAACAGAGACCCTTTAAATATTATAAAAGAGTACGCGCCCAGCGTGCCGTTATGCTTATTATCAGATCCGTTGCCACGTAGTGAGGTGATGCATTTGATGCAAAAAGGGTTGGTAGGCTATTTTCCTAAAAATATGCGCTCAGAAGTCTTTGTTCATGCTCTGCGTTTAGTTTTGGCTGGGGAAAAATACATGCCATTTGACCTTGATGGTGTTTATTATACGGATGAACCTGAGGAGATGAGTCGCTACGTTGTGAAGGACGCACATAGCAGACAAAAGGGTTTTGTTCATGACAATGATGGTGACGAAGCATCAACGGGGCATCTGGTGTTGCCGTCCACTGAGACATTGGCCAGCTTATCAGCAAGAGAAATGCAAACCTTAAAAGCGTTGCGCGATGGGTTATCGAATAAAGGGATTGCCATTAAATTTGGCGTTCAGGAAGTAACGGTAAAACAGCATGTTAGTGCTGTACTTCGTAAGTTAGGCTTAAAGAATAGAACAGAAGCGGCCATGGTTGCGCGCGAACTAAACTTGTAATTCTCTGCTATTGGGGCTGTTTTTAAATAGCTGAAATCTTTATAGTTGATCCTATGAAGAGCATCGCTGATTTTTCGGTATTACGTATTAAAGATGAAGCCTATGATATTGTGATTAAACATGATGGGGCATGGTGGCATGAGGGTGTGCCGATAAAACGGTCAGCGCTTGTTCGACTGTTCAATACGGTTTTACGTTATGACGGCGAAAAAGATGAATATTGGCTTGTGACACCGGCAGAGGCAGGGCGCATTAAGGTTGAAGATGTGCCTTACGTTATTACTGACTTTTATAATGAAAATGGAACTTTATACCTTGTTACAAATTTAGGTAAAGAAATTGCTGTGTCAGATCAAAACCCGATAGAGGTTTGCGAAGACAAAGTAACGCAGATGATGTTGCCTTATGTAGATACGGGCGGCGGATTAAAGGCTAGATTAGGCCGCGCTGTTTATTATAAACTGATTGACACGGCACAGGAAAAAGAAGCTGGTCGTTGGTATATTACAAGCGCCGGACAAGACTTTCTGATTGGGACAATTAATGATGATACCTAAAGGTAAAATAAAAGATAAGAGCTGGCTGGAACAGCCACAGGTACAGAAAATATACGTTTTGCTTAATGAGGGTGCAGATGAACCTCAGGCTTTATTCGTTGGTGGCTGTGTCCGTAATGCTGTTCTTGGTGCGCCGATGAGTGATGTTGATTTGTGTACAAAATACACACCGGATATTGTGACAGATATGCTGGAGAAGGCTGATGTTAAGGTAATCCCGACGGGTATTGATCATGGTACTGTTACGGCTGTTGTTGACGGGCGGCCATTTGAAATTACGACATTGCGTAAAGATATTGAAACAGATGGTCGTCATGCGCAGGTGGTTTTTTCTGACAAATGGGAAGAAGATGCCGCGCGCCGCGATTTCACGATGAATACGCTGCTTTGTGATATTGAAGGCAATGTCTATGACCCGCTAGGTAGTGGGTATGAAGATGCGCAGGTGGGCCGCCTTGTCTTTGTCGGCAATGCGCGAGAACGTATCAAAGAAGACTATCTGCGGATTCTCCGTTTCTTTCGCTTTCATGCTTATTACGGCAAAGGTGATATGGACCAACAAACGCTGGATGCCTGTGTTTTGGAAAAAGAGGGGATATCCAAGCTCTCGGTAGAACGTGTGACCGCGGAAATGTTGAAACTCTTAGCGGCGGATAATCCACAAAAAGAGCTTATGGCAATGCGTGAGAACGGCATCTTGCCTGTGCTTTCAATGGCTGATTTTTCTGTTATGCCCGCAACAACACATCCGCTGAGTCGTTTGTGTGCGTCAGTGGCATATAAATCAGACAATATAGAGGCTTATCTCACATATTTCAGGTTTTCTAAAGCACAAGAAAAAATGATGAAAGATATTGCCTGCGCCGTGCGGACATATATAAAACCGACTATCCATAATTTAAAGTCAGTGCTTTATTTCTATGGGCGTGATGTTGCCAAAGAATGGTCTGTTCTTTGCGATGGCGATGATGTTCTTATTCAGGACGCCGAGATTTTGGATATCCCTGTGTTGCCTGTTAAAGGTGCTGACCTAATTGCACGTGGTCATGAACAGGGGGCTTGCTTGGGCAAAAAATTAAAAGAAATAGAATTCGCCTGGGTGGAAAGTAATTTCGATGATCAGGTGGCTTTCAGTTTCCTGGCCTAATGGCATTCCATGCTGATTTCTAGCCGTTTGGAACGCTGATATGCGGCGGCTTCATATCCATGGCGTATACAACTTCGCATAAAGCTATCCATAAAAGTCTTATCGTCAAAATAGCGGAGGGCAAGGATCTGAATGCTTGTGATGGGCTCGGTCTGAAATAATTTTATGCAATTAAGCACAATCAATCCTGCTAAAGCCTCAGCGTCAATCTTCGGATTTTTTCCATGAAAATTGACGTTGAGCTTAGGAAGTTGATCTTCGACAGGGGCGATATATTCCAATGTTACGCGCGGTGCATTACTCATGACCCATTATCCCTTTACGGCCATTTTACAACGGGTGGGAGGGACATGAGGATGGCTTCCGGATTCCCGCCTGTTTTTAGCCCGAAAAGTGTACCGCGGTCCTGAACAAGGTTAAATTCAGCATAGCGTCCGCGTTTGATTAGCTGTGTTTCGCGCTCCTCATCTGTCCATGGGCGGTGCATGTTCTTGCGGATAATTTTGGGCGCGATATCGAGGAATGTACGGCCTACATCTTGCGTGAAGGCGAAGTCAGCTTCCCAGTCACCAGTGCTGACATAGTCATAGAAAATGCCGCCAATACCGCGTGGTTCGTTACGGTGTCTGATAAAGAAATATTCATCAGCCCATTCTTTAAACTTCGCGTGATATTCAGGATCGTGCCTGTCACAACATTCTTTCCATGCCGCGTGGAAGCTTTGTGTATCTTCTTCGTTTTCAAAGATGGGGTTCATGTCGCCGCCGCCGCCAAACCAGCTTTGTGCTGTGGCGATGTGGCGCGTGTTGAAATGGAAAGGAGGGACATGCGGTGAAGCAAAATGCGCTACGAGTGAAATGCCTGAGGCCCAAAATTTTCTATCATTTTCTGTCGCCCCTGGAATATTACCTGCAAATTCTTCGCTAAACTGACCTGAAACAGTAGAAATGTTCACGCCGACTTTTTCAAAAACTTTACCATGCATAAGGGAGATAACGCCGCCACCGCCATGTGACCCATCAAGTGTCGGGCGATCCCAGCTTTTTCGCTTAAACTGAGCGGTGCTTTCAGGATCGTATTCGCGCTCAATGGCTTCGAATTCTGCGCAGATCATATCGCGTAGCTGTGTAAACCATGTCGCCGCGCGTGCTTTATTGTCTTGTGTTTCATTCATGTGGTGTTTGAGTGCTGTATTCATATTATGAAGTCTTAAATTTGTTTACGCATTATCGCAAGTTTTTCTTTATTTATCTTTTAATTGTCTTAAGGCTTCACCGAGGATCATGGAGGTAGCATTCACAACATTAATAGAGCGTGCTTGCGGATGCATTTTGATGGTCACACGCTCTTGAACAGCGTCATGAACGTGGTCAGGGACACCTGCGCCCTCACTGCCGGCGATAAGGATATCGTTTTCTTGAAATTTAAAGTCCAGATAATCCTGATCTGTTTTTGTGGTGAGGAGCACAAGGCGGTGCGTTTGGTTACGGTTTTCATGAAATTTATTCCATGAGGTGAACGTTTCTTGATCCAAAAAATTTATATAATCCATACCTGAGCGCCGTAATTTTCTGTTATCAAGAAGAAATCCACAGGGCTCGATTATATCCATACCAACCTGAAGGGCAGAGCACAGACGCATCGTAGCGCCGCAATTCTGCGGAATATCAGGTTCATACAAGGCGACACGTAAATTGTTATTAGGTCCTATTTTTGTCTTCATTATTTTGCTAACATTCTTTACAAAGATTCTTAACTATGTGATATCAGTAAAAAAATAGAAAAGCTATGGCGAACGATAATACAAAAACAAAAGAGACTAAAGACCAGACAAAGAGAGACTTCCTTTATTTGTCTGCAGGGGCAATCGGTGCGGTGGGAGCGGCTTCTTTCATGTGGCCTTTCATCGACTCAATGAACCCAGCGGCTGACACATTGGCGCTGGCATCGGTTGAAGTGAATATCGGATCAGTTAAAGAAGGACAGGCCGTCACAGTAATGTGGCGCGGCAAGCCCGTCTTCGTTCGTCACCGTACAGCGGCAGAAATTGCCAAAGCTAAAGAAGATGACTCTGCAAGCTTACGGGACCCGCAAACAGATGCGGAACGTGTGAAAAAAGAACCATGGCTTGTTATGGTCGGGATTTGTACGCACCTCGGATGTGTGCCTTTAGGGCAAAAATCAGGTGAAAGTAAAGGGGATTATGGCGGATGGTTCTGTCCTTGTCATGGCTCGCACTATGATACGGCAGGCCGTATTCGTAAAGGCCCTGCACCGAAAAACTTGGCGGTGCCTGAATATGAATTTTTAAGCGATACCGTAATTAAGATTGGGTAAGGTGGAGACATAATGGCCAGTAAAGATAGACAACCTTTTGATAATCCGGTGATTGAGTGGGTCGATTCTCGTCTGCCTGTTTTCACCCTGATGAACAAAGAATACGGTGTTTTTCCAACGCCGAAAAACTTCAATTACTTCTGGAATTTTGGCGCAATTGCGATGATCATTCTGGTGGTCATGATCCTGAGCGGGATTTTTCTTGCGATGAATTATACGGCTCATGTGGACCATGCCTTTGACTCTGTGGAACGTATTATGCGCGATGTGAACTTTGGATGGCTCATTCGCTATATCCATATGAATGGCGCATCTTTCTTCTTCATTNCCGTTTACATACACATCTTTCGCGGTATGTATTATGGCTCCTATAAGCAACCCAGAGAGCTTCTATGGATGCTCGGTGTGGTTATTTTGCTTCTTATGATGGCGACAGCTTTCATGGGTTATGTGTTGCCATGGGGGCAAATGAGTTACTGGGGCGCGACGGTTATTACAAATCTTTTCTCGGCATTGCCCATCGTTGGTGAACCTATTGTGACATGGCTATGGGGTGGTTTCTCGGTAGATAACCCTACATTGAACCGTTTCTTTGCGCTTCACTATCTAATGCCGTTTGTGATTTTTGCTGTGGTGTTTTTGCATGTATGGGCGCTTCACGTGACAGGCTCAAACAACCCACTTGGGATTGATGTGAAGTCCGATAAAGACACATTGCCTTTCCACCCATATTACACAATGAAAGATACATTCGGGACGATTGTGTTCTTCTTGTTCTTCGCCTTCTTCGTGTTTTTCATGCCAAACGCTATGGGGCACCCAGATAACTATATTCCGGCAGACCCGCTTGTAACGCCTGCACATATTGTGCCTGAATGGTACTTCTTGGCGTTCTATGCGATCTTGCGTGCGATTACATTTGATATTGTTATACCGTTTACAGATGTAATCTTGGTTGAGGCGAAACTCGGCGGTGTGATTGCGATGTTTGGTGCGATTGCTCTATTGTTTATCTTGCCTTTCCTTGACCGTCATCCAGTACGTTCAGCGCGTTTTAGACCATGGTACCGTGTTGCTTTATTGGTTCTGTGGGCGGACTTGTTCTTCCTAACATATTTGGGCGGACAGCCGGCGGAAGGGATCTATGTCTTTATGGCACAGATTGGCGTGATCTATTACTATAGCTTCTTCCTCGTCATTATTCCGGCGTTGAATAAATATGAGAAGGCATTGCCACTGCCTAATAGTATTCATGAGGCTGTGCTTGCTAAGAAAGAAGGGAAATAAGATCATGGAAAAAGCAAAATTTTCACTGACATTAGCGCTCATTCTGGCTTCTTTCATCGGACTTGGTTTCGCTGGCACTGTTCAGGCCGCAGGTGATAGCCACATAGAATTGCCTGAACAAGAATGGCACTTCAATGGCATTTTTGGCACCTATGATAAAGCAACGCTACAGCGCGGCTTGCAGGTATACCGTGAGGTTTGTGCGGCGTGTCACTCGATGAAACGTGTGCATTACAGAAACCTCACAGATCTGGGCTACAGCGAAGAGCAAGTAAAGTCGATAGCGGGTGAGTATATGGTCGAGGACGGCCCGAATGACGAGGGCGAGATGTTCTCCCGTGCGGCGACACCTGCTGATCCATTTGTTTCACCATACCCGAATGAAAAGGCCGCACGCTATGCGAATAATGGTGCTTATCCGCCTGATCTGTCTTTGATTACAAAGGCGCGTAAAGATGGCCCGAACTATGTGTATGCACTATTGACGGGGTACACTGAGCCAGCGCACGGTGAAGAAGTTATTGAGGGAAAGTATTACAATAAATATTTTTCTGGTCACTGGATTTCTATGGCACCGCCTTTGATGGATGGACAAATTTCGCGTTCTAACGGCGATGCGGCCTCACTGGATCAGGCTGCTTATGATGTTGTGAACTTCCTGCAATGGGCGGCGGAGCCTGAGCTAAATGACCGTAAACGTATGGGCTGGCATGTACTGTTATTCCTGATCGTTTTTGCTGGGGTGATGTACAAGGTGAAAAAGAAAATCTGGAGTGATGTTCACTAAGAGCATCTGGAGCCATGCGCGATCTTCAAAAAGAAATACTGGGCTTTTGGTTTGAACAGACAAAACCAAACCAATGGTTTCAGGTGAATGAAGATTTTGATGAACTTGTCCGTAAACAATTTGAAGGGGCATATGATCTTGGTCGCCAAGGCATCTTAGACGGCTGGTGGGAAACCCCAGAAGGCTGCTTAGCCTATATCATTCTATTTGATCAGTTTCCGCGTAATATGTTCCGAGGCACAGCCAAGGCCTTTGCCACAGATGCTAAAGCACTTGCTTGCGCAGAGCATGCGCTGAAAAAGCATTTTGACAAAGGCCTTCCTGTCATTCAAAGACGTTTTGTTTATTTACCTTTTGAGCATAGTGAAGATATGGCTGATCAAAACAAGGCCGTCGATCTGTTTAAATCAATCAAAGATGATGACCCTCTGGGCTATGATTACGCAATCAAGCATAAGGAAGTGATAGAGAAATTCGGACGCTTCCCAGGGCGTAATAAAGCATTGGGTAGAGAGAATACGAAAGAAGAAGAGTTTTTCTTAGCAGACCCAAACAACCTTTTTTAGCGGCTCTTTTGTTTGTAACTTAGGACTACTTCTTTATTGATCGGGATATAGTTGTGTTTTGATATCATATTCACCGTCTTTGTTCGGGATGAACTGAATCATTATATCAAGACGACGATTACAGGTGGATGTTACCCATCTTTCTTGCCAGCCAAGGCCCTGATTATTGTGGCTAAGTTGTGTTCTGTCCGCATTATAAAACCCTTCCATTACGGTATCGACAATGATGGCTTCCTCGTCCGTATTACAATCAAAATCCGCGAGTTTCGTCGCTTCTATTGTTTTTTCTTCAGCTAGATTTTGTAAGTACGGATCTGTAATGGTTGTGCCGTTATTCATACCATAAAGCTTTGGCTTATCACCTGGGATTGCAACGGCCAGAATATTGAGCTGTCTGAGAACATCACAGCCATTTTGACGGACATGCTCAATCCATTGGCCAATTTTGGGTGATTGAGTTTTATATTCTTCTTCGACAAGAGGTTTAAGCTCTTCAACCGGCATGGGTTCCTCATTGCCTTCGTCTAAGTGCTTTTCTTGTAGGCGGCGTGCAATATCTTCTCTTGTTTCAAAAAGGACATCAGAGAGGAGGTCAGGTGTAAGTCGTTCACGGCTTTGAACGTTTTCACAGCGTATGGCGCTTTCTTTATTGATCGTATCAGCCTTTTGCACAATAGAGTTCACGTAGTCCTCATGTGAAATAATGTAGTTCACGAATTTCTTTGGGAGCTCTTGCTGTTGTGCTTTTGCTCCATGTGATGCAATAGAAAAACCAAAGAGAGTAAGGGTGAAAAGGCTTATTGTATAAAGCAATTTTGAAAAATGATATTGGCTCATAGGATATTCCTCTTGTGCATTCGCTGGTATTTTATAACTGATATAGGTCATTTTCGCACCGAGTTTATCAACATTAAATGCATATTAAAAACAAAAACTTAAAGGCTATCTTTTAATGCATGTCTCGCATTTTGTAGAGAGAGGGCTTCATTTATGGTATCCTAAAGATATATCACTTAGAAAGTAACCGTTTAAAAAAGGAGTATGCCATGGTTCCAGCAGAACGCGTAGAAGCTTTACGTCGTAAACACGATATTTTATCGAGCGAGGTCGAGCGTGAATCGAAAAATGCATATGTAAACGAGCGGTATCTGAAAATGTTGAAGCGTCAAAAACTCATCATTAAAGAGATAATTGAGGGCATGCAAGAAGAGACAGACCTGAAAAAAGCGTCATAAGTTAAGTTTCTCTGAGAAATGCAAAAAGCGGGATATCTCTATCCCGCTTTTTTTAATTCTTAGCTATTTTACTAGGTATTAGCTACCTGTGTGCTCTTCACCGAGAAAGTTTGAGAAGTCAAAGCCACCGCCAGATGATTTGCTGTTTGTTGTCTCGTTCTCATCTGTTTGTGCATCCGCTGTTTCTGCCGCAATTTCTTCCTCAGATTTTGCAGGACGGATTTTTTCAATCAGTGTTTCAAGCTCTGTATAGCTACAAAGGCCAAGGTCAGCAGGGTTGCGTGGTTTGAAATCTGCGTAGCTACTATGTGTTTTTTCGCGGATCGCTGTGATTGTATTCTTTGTTGTACCGATCAGTTTTACGATCTGAGCATCTGTTGCTTCAGGGTAATGTTTGATCATGTAAAGAATAGCATCAGGCTTGTCACCACGCTTGGATACAGGTGTGTATTTCGGTCCTTTCGAACGTGCTTTAGGCTTCGGGATATCCGATTTAGCTGGCTCAAGTTTCGCCGATGAATCTTTCTCGCAACGCGCGATTTCTTCTTTTGTCAGTTCGCCGTTCATAACAGGGTTTTCACCAACCATACCGCCGGCAACTGTTCCATCTGCAATGGCTTGTACCTCTGCAGCGTGAAGGCCACAAAATCCTGCGATTTGTTCGAATGTTAGCATTGTGTTGTCGATCAGCCAGATCGCTGTTTGCTTTGGCGTATATGTGTTTTGTGTAACGGCCATTTTTAACTCCTTAAAGTATATATCTTTTGTTATCGCTGGGCGCTCTTTCAGGCTCAGCAGATCCGAAATGAGGATCTATCCATAAAGGGAATAGAAGAAGATATAAGCGACCTTAAACGAAAAAGCCAGCTTTTTTTAAGCGACATTGAGCAAAATTTTGCCAATATGTTTGCCGGATTCCATGCGCACATGGGATTTCCATGCGTCTTTGAGTGGGTAGTTTTGGTCGATAATGGGTTTGATTATGCCTTTATTAATGAGCGGCCAGATATTCTCTTCTATATCACTACGCAAAACCGCTTTTTCGGCGATAGGACGATTACGCAAGGTTGAGCCTGTGAGCGTGATGCGCTTAGCCATAATTTTTTGAATATTAACTTCAGCTTTTTTACCGCCTAAGAATGCAATATTCACGATACGGCCATCTAGATTCATCAGATTAATGTTTTTGGCTGTGTAAGACCCGCCGACCATATCAAGAACGATATCCAGCCCTGTGCGAGAGAGTATTTCTTCAAAATATTGTTCTTTGTAATTGATGGCGGTGGCGCCTAGTTCTTCGCAAGCACTACATTTTTCATCACTTCCTGCGGTGGTGAACACATTGGCGCCAAAGGCTTTGGCGATTTGAATGGCAAAAGTGCCGATACCTGAGCTACCGCCGTGAATGAGGACATTCTGGCCTTTGTCTTTTTCAAGACCGCCGCGCAAAACAAGATTGTTCCATACAGTGAAAATGCATTCAGGCAAGACGGAGGCTTGTTCATGGCTTAAGATTTCAGGTTTGGGCAGGCATTGCTCTTCTGGAACGCACACATATTCTGCGTATCCGCCGCCAGCGAGAAGAGCGCAGACTTCATCTCCTTCTTGAAACCTTTTGTGACCCGTTTCGACGATGCCGCTGACTTCAAGGCCAGGGATGTCGGTAACGCCGGGGGGTGGTGGGTATAGCCCTTGTCGTTGAAGAATATCCGGCCTGTTAACACCAGCGGCGACGACTTTGATGAGGATTTCTCCATCTTTGGGTGCGGGGATATCTCTTTCGCAAGGAACGAGAGATTGATTTTGAATTTCTATGGCTTTCATCATATGATCAGCGAGGTAACGTATTTATTAAAAAGGATTGTGTTCATGTTCAATGATGATGATACCCCAAAAAGCAAGGCAGGTCCAAAAAACTTGGAGCCTATGTCCTTGGATGAGTTAGAAAAATATATAGCAGAATTAAAAGAAGAAATTGTAAGAACAGAGGCTGAAATAACGAGAAAAAAGGCCCATGCGGAAGCGGCAGCAAGTATTTTCAAAAAATAGATGACAGAATAAAAACGAGGCCTTATGGTAGGCTCGGTTTTGGCCGCCTAAATATAAATGAAAAGAAGAGTATTAAGGATTTTCAATGCGTATAGAAGAAGATATCAAGCTGGATTTTAAAGATGTTCTTATCCGTCCGAAGAGAAGCACGCTAAAAAGCCGCAAAGAGGTAGATATTCGCCGTGAATATACATTCCTTCACTCTAACCGCAAATTCTTTGGCGTGCCTGTTGTAGCCGCGAATATGGATGGTGTCGGCACAATGGATATGGCACGTGCATTTGAAACGCATGGCGAAGGCTTGTCCGTAGCGCTTACAAAGCATTATTCCCCAGAAGAATTGGTCGAGTTTTATAAAACGGACGCCGCTAAAAATGCATGGTTTTCTATGGGTATTGTTGAGCGTGATATTGAAAAACTTGAGAAGGTGCGTGAAGCTTTCGGCGCAGATGCTGATAATGTGGTTGATAAGCTGTGTATTGATGTCGCTAATGGCTATTCAGAAGCTTTTGCTGATTTTGTGAAATCAACGCGTGAGAAATTTCCAAATGTCACGATTATGGCGGGTAATGTTGTCACAGGTGAAATGGTTGAAGAATTAACACTGAGCGGGGCTGATGTTGTTAAGGTCGGTATCGGCCCGGGCAGTGTTTGTACAACGCGTAAAATGACAGGTGTTGGCTATCCTCAGCTCTCTGCTGTTATTGAGTGTGCGGATGCGGCGCATGGCCTTAAAGGTCTTGTGTGTTCTGATGGCGGCTGTACAGTGCCGGGCGATTTTGCCAAAGCTTTCGGTGCGGGCGCTGATTTCGTTATGGCGGGCGGCATGTTTGCAGGTCATGACCAATCGGAATGTAAAATCGTTGAGGAAGACGGCCAGAAATTCGTCGTGTTCTACGGTATGAGCTCGAAAACAGCGATGGATAAACATAGCGGCGGTGTAGCAGAGTACCGTGCCTCAGAAGGTAAGACCGTGAAAGTGCCGTATCGCGGGCCTGTTGAAAATACGCTACAGGATATTCTTGGTGGTGTGCGTTCGGCATGTACATATGTTGGCGCAACGAAGCTGAAAGAATTGTCAAAGCGTATGACGTTCATTCGTGTTACACAGCAAATCAATGAAGTGTTCGGCAAGAGCTAAGCTTGCCTAGAACTGTTTAGATTTCGTCCAGTTCACTATCCCAGTATAGGAAGTCACTCCAGCTTTCGTGTAGGAAGTTAGGCGGGAACGAGCGCCCGCGGCGCTGAAGTTCTTGTTTGGTTGGTTGTCTGGGTGTGCGGGCAGGGTGCATGCCGCATTCTTTGGGAAGCTTTGAGCCTTTAATCAGGTTGCACTGGCGGCAACTTGCAACAATATTTTCCCAATTTGTCAGCCCGCCGCGTGAGCGCGGTATGACATGGTCGAAAGTTAACTCATGTGTTTTGAAGCTCTCTTCACAATATTGGCACTCCCATTTATCACGTAAGAAAACGTTAAACCTTGTGAAAGCAGGGGACTGGTCTGTTTTGACGAAATCTTTTAGGGCGAGGACGGATGGTAGGCGCATTTCCATGCTGGGAGAGCGGACGAGGGTGTCGTATTCTGCAACGATGGTTACGGAGTCTCTAAAAACGGCTTTAATAGCATCTTGCCAGGACCAAAGGGATAAAGGGAAATAACTCAGCGGACGATAATCAGCGTTAAGAACAAGCGCAGGGTGTTGCGCGAAATTAGGCCCGGGTGCAGGTATGGGTGCACCGACGGGCGGGCTGGATATCAGTCCGTCCATTAAGAAGCTCCTTGTGGATAAGGTTGTGGAAGAGAGTGTGAATATGATGTGTATATTGTGTGTGCATCATCGATTCCTTACCCTATTATACCAAAATAGGGGGAATTAACCAAATCCAGTGCTGTTGCGGTGCGGCGGGGTTTTTTGCTCTGTTAAAACAGGGAAATGACACTTGTAGCAATCAATGCGATTGCCGTGTGTACAATATAAAAACCAACGCTTTCTTTAAAATTACGGGTTTTGCCGTAGTCAAATACGTCCTTAAACATATCTTCTTGCCTTCTTATCATAGGGTGTATACCCCACTAATAGGCATAAACACTGAGGTTTGCAAGAAAAATATGTGAAATGAAGGTAAAAAGAAAGGCCGGAAAACCGGCCTTTCGAATAGAGCTTGGAATCTCTTAAATTAAATCGTCTTACTTCTTAAGCATTGTAAGAAGTGTTACAGGGATCATACCCACGATAACACCCATGTCATAAGCAAGATATGTACCGAGTACAAGAAGTACAATCGCTAGCATATCGTTCAGACCTTTTTTGTTCACAATCATTGATGAGAGGAACAGTACCCAGGCTGAGCCTACGAGCGTGCTAATGGAGATGCCGGAAAGCATGCCACCAATTCCTTCAACAACACCAAGTACACCTAATGTGTGTACCAGTACTGAAGACAATCCTACGAAAAAGATTGTGAAGAACAGGTAGAAGCCAATAGCCTCTGTTAATGATTTAGTCCCTACGATGTCTGTGTATTTACCGAACATGAAAGCCTCCTTTCAAAGCTGTGTTATGTTCCCACATAAGGTCTGATCATCTTTTTGAAATAATCGAACCTCATGTTGTAATTATACTATGGGGTAGGGTTATAATGGTTAATTTTTATGGTAAACATTAGCGGCAACGCAATAATTGCTGCGTGTGCGAAAAATAAAAAATAAGTTAAATCAAAGGGTTGTGCGCACAAATTAATTTTGTGCACCATAGCAATGATTCGGCATTTTTTGTTTTATTTTAAGTGCTTTAGAAGGAATTTTTGACCTTCCATAACACCTTTTTCGTCAATGCCGTGTCCAGTGCCTTCACATGGCGTTGCGTCCACGTTGAACCCCTGTCCGCTTAGTATCTTAGCGGCAGGCTCCATCACAGCAAAAGGCACAACATCGTCTTCTGTGCCGTGGATTAAATGAACAGGCGGTTTGGATTTTACTTCCGATTCGAGCAGTTCAGCACCGAGGAGTGCGCCCGAATATCCCAAAACGCCAGCCAGTTGTTCTTCGCGTCTAGGCGCGACATAGAGGCTCATCATTGTGCCTTGAGAAAAACCAAGTAGAGCGATCTTGTTTGCGGGAAGATTATATTCCTTCATCTTAGCGTCAATATAGGCGTCGACAATTCCTGCGGCATGAGATGCACCGCGCAACATTGCTTCTGGAGTTCTGTCTTGAAGTGAAAACCATTGATGTCCCATAGGGGCCATATCACATGGGAATGGCGCGTCGGGGGAAACGAACGCCGTGTCAGGGAGGCTTTGCGCAAAATAATGAGCAAGACCAATTAGATCTTTGCCATCAGCGCCAAGGCCGTGAAGCATGATGACAAGACTTTTCGGTGCTTCGTCACCTTTGGCCCAATATTTATGTTCTTGTATGGATAGCTCAGCCATTAATCTTTTTCTCCAATTCGCCCGAAGCGTCCAGTGCCGCAAGATCGTCGTAACCGCCAATGCCTTCATCATTGATGAAGATTTGCGGTACGGTTCTGCGCCCGCCAGCTTTTTCCATCAGGGCCATACGTTCTTCTTGCGTACTCATCATAACTTCTTCAAAGGCGATACCTTTGCGTTTCAATAAATCTTTCGCGCGCACACAATAAGGACAGTAATCTGTCGTATATACTTCAATCTTTGCCATTGTTTCTTTTTTTCCTCATTAAAAAGGTTATATAGTTAATATCTTAATTCAATATAGAGGCTTATTCGTGAGACCCAAGGAAAAAGTATCAAAAAAGTTCGATGTTGTGATTATCGGTGCTGGCGCTGTTGGTTTAACCGCTTCGATTAATTTGGCGCAGGCAGGGTTCTCTGTCGGGCTTATAGAGCGCGGTACGTTGAATGATATGATGCCAGATGTTTTAGAGGATGGGCATACGACGGCTTTGATGAGCGGTTCTTTAAAGCCTTTGCGAGAAATAGGGGCTTTATCTCTTATTGAAAAGTTCACCCAGCCGATGGATGTTTTGCGCATTATGAGTGAGAAAGACGGCCAGCTTATACCTGCCGATTTTAAGGCGAGTGAATTGGGCAAAAAAAGTTTTGGGCTAAATGTGCCGCAGACGCCATTACGTGCGGCGCTGACACAAAGAGCGACTAAGACAGAAGGGTTAGAAATTTTCGAACAGGCGTGTGTAACACATTTTACCGCTGGTGATCCTGATGCCGTAATAGAGATTGAACAAGGCGGCAAGATTTTTTCCGTATCCGCAAAACTTGTCATTGCGGCAGATGGTCGCCGATCTTCGATGCGGGATATGGTCGAAATTGAGATAGATGAACGTATCTATGGCCAAAAAGCACTGACCTTTATGGTGGAGCACACAAAACCGCATGAAAATATATCAACGGAGATACATAAGAAGGGCGGGCCACTCACTTTTGTACCATTGCCGAATAATTGTTCTGCAGTTGTCTGGGTACATTTGGAAGACGAAGCGGACAATCTGCTGAAGCTAAAAAAACAAGAATTGGAAGCTAAGTTGCAAGATCAAAGTAACGGTATTTTAGGACGCTTAAGTGTTAAAACATCGGTGCGAGCATGGCCGTTGAGTTCTTTAAAGGCTAAGACATTGCACGCACCGCGTCTTGTATTGATTGGCGAGACAGCGCACGCGTTTAGTCCTGTCGGCGCACAGGGGCTGAACCTTTCCTTACGTGATGTTGAGGTGTTGACGTCAACCTTGCTTAAGGCCGCAAAGCTGGGCCAAGATATTGGTGGTAGCGTGATATTGGAAAGCTATGCAAAAAGTCGCCGCCTTGATATGGAGGGGCGCTTTTATGGTGTTGATTTTCTTAATAAGCTCATCCGCCGAGACAGTCCTTTGGAAAAAGATATGCGTGGTTTGGGCTTAGATGTTGTTTCCAATATATCGCCGCTGAAACATTACCTCATGCGTGAGGGGATGAGTCCGCAGATTGATAAAGAGGCAATTTAGCTTTATTCGATAGCGCAAACGCGTGCCACGCATAAAACATAGACTTTTTTAGCACCAGCTTTCTTTAGTGCTTTTGCGCAGGCATTCACGGTAGAGCCTGTCGTATAGACATCATCAATCAACAATAGTGTTTTGCCTGCTACCGCCTCACGGTATTTCGTATTAAAAGCAAAGGCCTTGCTCACATTCTTTTTTCTTTTAGCGATAGCGCCAGATTGCATTGGCGTATGACGTGTTCTTTCAAGAAGATCGGGCGTGTACAAAAGTTCGGGGCTTAGCGTGGTTATAGCCTGAGAAAGAATGGCTGATTGATTGTATCGTCTTTTGAGGAGGCGCCATCGGTGCAAGGGAACAGGGGTGATGATATCAGCGTCCTTGAAGTATTGATCCTTCAAGGTCTTTAGAAACGGTGCAAAGCTTTTGGCTAAGTGTAACTGGTCGCCATGTTTAAACTTTAGCAAAAGCGTGCGGCTTGTGTCGTCATAAGTGAGCGCGGCCCGCGCTTTATCAAATTCCGGTGGGTGCTCAATGCAGTTCGCACAGAGCATATCATCGCTTATTTCGTCATTATCAATGAATGAAAAAGGCAAACCGCAACTTTTGCAAAGCGGATCTTGGATAAAATTGAGTGTTGACCATGCGCTCGCGCTCAAGGCGCCATGAGAGTCCACAATCTCCCCTGTGATCGGACAACGCAGGGGTAGCAGGAAATTCAGAAGTTGGCTTGCATATTCTTTCAACATGGTTTGAGCGATTATTGCGTTATTTTGTTGTTTTTTTTCTCTATTTTTGCTTATGTGTCATCGTAAGATGAGCAGATAATAATAACGTATGCAATCAATAAGAAAAGAAACGACTTTTTCAAAAGTCTCTGCCTCTTTAGCAGACCGCGAACTGGGAGACGCGGACCTATTATCGGAAATCTCAGAGATTGTTAAACTCAAGGCGTTTAACATTATCTCCCACCTGTTGATGCCATCAGGCTCAAAGGTGGCGATTATCGGTAGTAAGAACGTCACGCTTTCCTATGCTATAGCGTCTTTGAATCCGCGTATGAATTTCACAGCGATTGACCTCGATCCCAAAGCAGTAAAACGCGGCAATGACCGCTTTAAGCGCCCCAACTTAAAATTTAAGAAAAAAGACATCGCCCATATTGATGAAGATGGTGAGAAATATGATGCCATCATCAATGTTGATATTTTGCATGAAGCTTATTCTGCTGGGAATTACAATGCCCGTATCGTTGAGAGTGTTTTAGAGGCGCAATTTGGTGCGCTTAAAACAGGTGGCTCGATGTTGATTTATGATCATGTTGAACCGCCGCAGGGCGAGGCCTTTGTTCTCATGGAGTTTCCAGAAGGTAAAGATGAAGACATTGAGCGCCTTATATGGTTTTCTGAGCATGCACGCCCTTTACACCCGAAGGGATGCCGTGGCTTTTTCTTAGAAGAAATATCGCCGCGTTTTCCAAAGACACGGCTTTTCAGGATGCCGCATAAATGGGCGTGTGAATATGTTTTAAGAAAAGATACAACAAGCCTGTGGAAAGCGTCTTTGTCTCAAGAGCTGACCTTTTTTGACGAGCGCGCATATCGTGAAACGATCTGGAAATGTGGGGGCCGTGTCCAATACTCAGCGCCGCAGTGGAATAATCGCCGTATCAAATCATGTTTCCAAGGACAGTTCAGATTGCTGGATGAAAACGGGCAAGCGCTCGGCTTCCCTTCAACGAGCTACATGCTCGTTGCACAAAAAATTGAAAAGGGCGGCGAGCTTCGTATTCGTGAACATCGCCCTGTTAACAGTGATACACTGAGTGACATAAATATTACAGCGATGCGCAATGATAAGACTGGCGAAGTTCAAGAAGTTGTAAGCATGAACCAGAATTACACGGAGGTACTAGCCTATGCCGTAGATAGCGCTAACCGTGTCACTGTTTTTGTCGAAGAGAATGTCGACAAGGGCATTATTAATACACGCAAACCTGGCATCAAGAACATTGATGGTCGTAGTTGGTCTGGTCACATGGTTTGTGTGCCAAAAGTGCCAAGTGATGTGTTCAATGAAGCGCATGCAGAAGACTCGCCGCGCAAAACGATTGAGCTTATGCGTGAATATACAGGACTTGAAACGGTGCTTGGAGAGAAATTTGAAGAGGGGCCGAAATTTTATCCTGCGCCAGATTATATCGAAGACCGCATTGAGACATATTTTACACAGGTAAAGTCGGACGTGCAGGGGCGTAAGAGCATCAAAGGTTATGATGCGCAAGACCTGCTTCGAGCTATACACTGCGGTTATGTGCCGAATATCCGTTTGGAGATGCAGATCAACGCCTTACTCGAGAAGCTGGGTTTATTTGTTGGCGGTATTCTTTCGGATGAAGCGCCCGCAATTCCTGCCAAGCAAGCGGTTGAAGAAATTTTGTTGACCGAAGAGGAGCTTGAAGAAAAGAAGTTCGAAAAGAAAACAAAGTTTACTAAAGCGCGCGGTAAGTATGATCAACTCCGTGCCAAGAACTCTGTTTTTGCCAGAGAAGCATTCGATGATGGCCATGCATCGCGCATAGGGGCTGATGAGATGAGCTATGTCATCAATAATGATTGTATTAACAAGGCTGTTATCCTGCCGCTGACGCGTGATCTATCTGGGGATGTTTTGGCGGGCTTTCAGTTTCAGGAAGTGCCTGTGCCAAACCGCTATGGCGGTGATAGTACGATGCTCTCTTTACCCGGTTTTAATTTGCCGCCAGAAATTAAGAATATTGACCAAGCGAAGCGTTTTATTGCTGAGAAGTTAGATACATCACCGGAAATGGTATCTCAGCTTGGCCCAAGTTATTTTGAACATATGGATGTAACGCCGCAACGTATCTTCCCATTTGCTGTAGCGATGAAACCGGGCGGCAAGAGCTGGACGAAGGGGCGTTACGCACCAGTGAGTAAGCTTTACCGTATTAATAAACTGGATTGTACGGATAGTTTTCTTTGGGTGATTGGCTTGACGCAGAAAATGTGCGGTCCCGATAGTGATCTTTATGCTGCGTATTCAAATATGGACATGCATAATATTCGTGATGAAAAAGTAACACCTATGAGTACAATTTCATCTGATGGTGGATATTCCAAGAAAGAACCTGCATAATCATTTTCGTTATGCAGAATGTCTTTGATCTACAAAAACTGCGCCACAATAAACAGCTCTCATTGAAGGGCTTTGATGCGCATGACTTTCTTTTCTCATTTGCGGCGGAGTCCATAAATGATCGATTTTCGGATATCAAAAGAGATTTCGAGCAAGGGCTTTTGATTGGCCGCCGCGGTGAGGACCTTATTGGTAAGCCTGAGGCTGTGGCTGAGATGACGGTTTATGATGACCTCAGCGCTGACTTAGAAGATTTGTCCCTAGAAGCAAATAGTCTTGATTGTGTGATTGGGAATATGTGTCAGCACCATGTGAATGATTTGCCGGGCCACTTAATTCAGATTAACCGTGCGTTGAAGCCTGATGGTCTTTTCATTGGTGCGATGATCGGCGGTGAAAGCCTGTTTGAACTGAAGGAAAGTTTTATGGCTGTAGAGATGGCGCTATATGGCGGCGCCGCGCCTCATATACATCCTTTTGCCGATAAACAGCAAATGGGCGCGCTGATGCAACGGGCGGGCTTTGCCCTTCCTGTTGTGGACTCTGATTTGATTACAGTGAGCTATACAGACATTTATAAACTTATGAAAGATGTTAAAGGTATGGGAGAGGGTTATGCTTTAAATGTATCGCCGCGTCATTACTCGCATGCCTTTTTTGAGCAGGTTGATAGCTATTACAAAGAGCATTTCAAAGATGATGAGGATGAGACCCGTATTCAGGCTACTTTTGAGATTATATATCTGCTGGGCTGGGCACCGCATGAAAGTCAGCAAAAGCCATTAAAGCCAGGTAGTGCTGAAACAAAAATGACCGATGTTTTGTAAGAGGCATCACGAGGAGAATTATGCTTAAGATTGATATTATTCCAGCCCTTGAAGATAATTATATTTATTTCCTAGAAGATGAAGCGACAGGTAAAACAGCAATCGTTGATCCGGGCGATGCGAAACCTGTGTTAGATTATTTGTCAAAGCACGATAAGCCGCTCGATTATATTTTGAATACACATCACCACTGGGACCACACCAATGGCAATAAAAAGCTTAAGAGTAAATTTCCGAAAGCGCAGTTAGTTGCTTTTAAAGGGGATGCGCATCGTATCAAGGATATTGATGTTGAGGTGGAAGAGGGTGCGTCTTTTTCTGTCGGAGATGCTGAAGCAGAAATTCTCGAAGTACCGGGGCATACGACGGGGCATATAGCCTTTCATTTTCCTGCAAGCATGGCGCTGTTTTGTGGTGATACGCTATTTTCTTTGGGGTGCGGCAAAATGTTTGAAGGGACGGCTGAGCAGATGTGGGCCTCTTTATGTAAGCTCCGTGCCTTGCCTGAGAACACGCAAGTTTATTGCGGTCATGAATATACCTATGCGAATGGCGGATTTTGTTTGAATATAGAGCCAGAGAACGGTTTTCTTCATCGCCGCCTCGTGGGTGTT
Source organism: Micavibrio sp. (assembly GCA_002710775.1). GTDB lineage: Bacteria > Pseudomonadota > Alphaproteobacteria > Micavibrionales > UBA9664 > UBA9664. Next base: position 38,098 of record PALX01000020.1, read on the forward strand.
AAGCGCTTACGTGACGCGGGGCGTCCATCTGTTCCTTCTCTGATGGGGATTGAGAAAAAGACGAATGTTTTCCTTCGAGCAGACCATCCTGATCTCCTTGAGAACTTGCCATTAGAAAACAAAGACGATCCCGTGGACGTCTTTGCGTATTTGCGTGAGCAAAAAGATCAATATTAATTAGCTAAATAGGTGTTTATTCACCAGATTTTTTGCGTGGGGCTCTCTTTGGCTTTTCTTGAACGCTATTATCACCATTATTGTTCTTGGCATTGCGGCCTTTTGATGCGCGGTGATTAGGAATAGGAATAGGCTTATTTGATTGCTCATCGCGCTCAGAGACGGCAATTTCAATCTCAAGACGTGATGCAACTTTGCGAAGCTCGTGAACGGCAGTCGCTAGACCTTCTCTTTTATCAGGGTTCTTCCTGTCGTCTTTCCAGTTTTCGTAGGCGGCGCTACAAACTTTATGTGTTTCGTTAAGACGGTCTAGAAGTTCACTCATGATTTTTTCCTTACTTTTTTCCTAAATGCCTAGACAGATAAGCATATTCTTATACTATCTTCAATATAACAAATAGATATGAGAGAGATTAAAGCATGTTTAAAGCGCTGTTCGATTTGAGTTACCAACGCACGAAGAAGGAAGCTTTTGGTTTTTATCTGGCTTATCTTGGTATGATCTTACTTGTTTTATTTGTTGTGGGGCCCTTTATACAGCCGGATAGCATTTCTGAAGAGCAGCTCCGCGTTTTATTAACTGAGATGCAAGAGACAAAGGAGGTGCCTGCAGACCTTGCCACGTATATTGAGCATATCACCTTTTACAGCCGTATCTTTGCCTTGATTGTATCAGCTGGCCTGAGCCTTGCGATTGCGATGAAAAAGAATATTTTCAAAGAGCGTCGTATTCTTGGCGCGGTCATCGGTATTATTATTGTTGGCTACTTTATGGGGCCGATCATCTCATTGATGGGTATTGCTTGGCTAACAACGCAAGATGATAACAGCGCAAAGGCACTAGAAGAAGATAAAGACTAGCCTCTTATTTCTAAAACACCGTTGATGCGGCGGATGGACAGAATGCTCCCTATTAGAAAGAAAGCGGCACTTCCCAGCGATAGCAGGGCGTTATAGCCTGCCATACTGATTCCAAAGAGTTCAAAAGGGATATCTGTACAGCTTGTAACGGGTGCGCCCAGTAAAGCGTTCTTGAAGCCTTCAAAATCACCTTGTTCCACTTTAGGGAAGCTACAGCCTTCAAAGCCGTGCCACCACAATTGCTCTACACCAACGTGATAGGTGGCGATAATGCCGCCGAGCAGAAAGGCGATGCTGGCGGTAAATACAACGGCGCATGAAAATTTTGGATATTTAATGGCAGTTGATAGAGCGAGAATACCTAAGAGAAGGTTTATAGCATGCGGTCCGCGCTGATAGAGGCATAACAGGCACGGATGCATATTAAAACCATATTGTGACAGTAATGCGCCGCCAAGAGACACGGCGCTGATCAAAAAGATAAGCAAGCCTAGATAAAAATTATTCGACCAATATTTTAACAGCATGATTTAATCCATTCTTTTACAATATCGGTTCCTTCAGCGCCAAAAACAAGTAGGGCCCATGTTAAAAGTGAAACCCAAAACGCACCTATAAAGATGCCTAAAAGCATACTGATACCGTCTTTGCTTAGAATGCCGAGTGAGACAAGTGCAATGGCAAAGCTCGGTACTGTGTTTGTTAGCGGAATAGGGATGCAGATACACAGGGCCATAAGCAAACAAAACAACCCTAAAAAGCGGATGCTGAATTCTGTGCTCATAAAGGATAGGCGTGCGTGAAGCAGAACCTCAATTTTTTTTAGCCATGGCAAGGCACTTTCGAGGCTCGTTTTGAATTTCTTTGTTTGCATTTCTTTGCGACGGGCAAATTTAGGGAGCCAGATTTGCTCTCTGCCAATCATCATTTGGATGCTTAAGAAAAGTAGGGGGGAAGCAAGGATCACATTGATGCCTGGCGGCACAGGAATCGGCAGAGCCATAGGCAAAGCGAATAAAAAGAGCAAAAATCCAAACCCACGTTCATGGAACAAGGCAAGTACGTCTTCTAAATGCATTACGCCTTCGGGAAGCTTATCAATATCTTCTCTAACAAGTTCTGATAGTTTTCTGAGTTTTTTCATTTGCATTTTTATCGTACTTCTATTAGTTCTATAGCACTTTCACTGCAAATGATGAATAACTGATTTGCTTAATGTCTTATTTGTGCGGGTGTGGTGGAATTGGTAGACGCGTCGGATTCAAAATCCGATGTCCATTAGGACGTGCCGGTTCGAGTCCGGCCACCCGTACCATAATAAAAGTTTATGATGGCCCTGTAATGGTTACACGCTATTGATAGGACTCTATTCGAATGTGAGCGCTTGATTGTGGGCTGCTAATGCCCGCTTTTTTTGCTGTTTTTGCATTTCTTTTGCTATTAGCCAAACGCCTTTTCCTATTATGGTGAGGTTGAAAGAATTTAGGGCAGCTAACCCTGCTGCTGTGTCTATAGAATCTGTGCCGGACATGTTGAGTGCTTCCATTAGTTGGGGGCTATTGCTTAGGCCAAGATGGACGCCAACACCGATTATGACGGCAACACCAACAGCGCTTGTTGTTGCCCTTACAGGTATGAAAATAAAAGGAGCTATTCCTTTTGCGCTCGCTAAAGCAGATTTCCTAAAATCAGATTTTGTTTGGTAGGTCATTTTTACCCCATATTTATTATTATGGAAATATCAGATATGCGGTCCGCATGTCAAGAAACTTGATAATCTTTAAATATCCGTCATGATAATATGGATATGAGCGATCAAGATTTATCAGCACGGTATTGGGAAATGCAAAAGTCATTTTGGCTTGGCTTTTTCATTCCGACATTCACCGAGCATGCTTTTGGCAAAATTATGATGACATATCCGGGTGAGTTTCTCGCGCTGATCATGGAGATGGATAAGCCTGAGGCTTGGGAATGGAAGGAGGTCTTTGAGGTACTGGATGATGTGGCGGCGCGCTGGCGTTATAATCCAGGTGTTCACTTCAATATGTCTTGGAAGCAAAGTCATGAAGTTGTGAAGTCCTATATAAAGGATAACGGCTATCGTCATGATAAAACAGTTAAGAATTATCTGCTGAACTCACCTGATTTTATTGATGGTGGCGACATTAAGCTTGTTAAAACGAATGATGGTGATGTTTTCAAAGCGCTTTATCTGCAATGCTTCAATAGCCACCCTGTTAGAGCGCAGATGCTTGGCCATACGGTAAAACGCGGTATGAACAATGTGCAAAATGACTTCTTTATTGCGTATAAAGGTGAGGAAATTGTCGGTTTTGGTGCAACGGCTATTGATGAGCAAAAAATTGGCTATTACCACACTCTTGGCGTATTGGCGCCGTTCAGGAGAAACGGATATGCAAGCCAGATTGTCGCTGGGCTTTGTGATCATATGAAGAGCGAAGGATGTTCCCATATTTTTACGGCTGTTGAAGCGGGGAATAAGACGTCTATCGCTTTGCAGGAAAAAATGGGGTTTTCTTTATTTGAAGACTGGGAAATCTGGTTAAAATAATTGACATAAGTTTTGGCGTTGGGCTATAAGTTACGCCTTATGCGGTATATAGACGAGCACAGTTATCCATCCAATATAAAAACGGTAAGAGCGGAGTCCTTGGCTGACTTTATCAGGCAAGCGGATCATGCGATGAATGAAAAGGGCATTCAGGGCGTTGTGTGGCTTAGAGATGACTTTCAGCGTGCCGTAAAGGCGCATCCTTATGATCTACATTATCTTTATCAGTCGATGAAAGAACGCGGAGAGATTGGCGTAGATGATCCGGATTTCGTCAAAGATGGCCGCGCTGACTTTACCGCCGTGGCGAGTAAAAAGGGCGGGCTGGTGCTCACGCCGAACGCACCGCTTCATCATGGCTATGTTGATGTAGAACAACTCGCAACATTGTTAAGCTTTTTTATGCGTGTTCATTCGCGCATCAGATTGCTGTCTAGTGCCGTGCCAATGCCTCATATTGATGAAATCGATGAGGAAGAGCTTCGTTTCTTAGAGGCCGAAGATGGCATTGTCTTTGGCGGACGCTCTATTCGTTTGGTTGAATATGATAGCGGGGAAGGGACACGTGTCTATGATCCTCACGATCTTGATAAGCGTATGTATGAACAGTTTCAATCGTTGAATTGTAATCAGACGTTTTTAGAAGAATTCGTATCCGAAGAAATCGAGCCATGGTGCGTGCGCCCTACAGATATGCTCCTTGTTACCAATCAGGAATGGCCGAGGGATAAGGTTCTTATTCATGCTGAGCCGGTTTACCGTGCAACGGAGCTTAAAGATGCGCGCATAGCCCGTATCTATGACTGTCATATATTTTAAGAGTGCTCGTTGGTTTACTGAAAAGCTTTATCTAATTTCTTGGCTGCGATACGGCGAGACTTCTCATTGATATTATGCCCGAACCCGTTTGTGATTGTCGTTCTGCTTTTGTACCCATTTAATGTGTATTTTAAAGAATTCCAAAAATGTCTCGGGATCATTATCATAAAAATTAATGGGTTCCTTATATATGGATCATCAATAGAGATAAGAGTGTTTATTGTAGGCTTAGACAAAGTTTTATCCTTTACTGCGTCACTTTTCTCATAATAGACGATGCCTGAAGAATGAAGAAATACGGATTTGAGCAGTTCTGGCCTTTTATTTGCAACTTCCATCGCGACAAAGCCCCCTTGTGAGAAGCCAAACAAAGCCGTTGGACACGGCGCAACTTTTTGACGTTCTTCAAGAATTTCTGCTATACGCTCAGTTGCAGGTTTTAACTTTTGTTCGGGCGCAACCCATGAAAAACAGCCTGGGCGAGCGTTGAATTCCTCTTCAGAAACAACATCTTTAAAAATTTCATAAGGCATTTCTTTAATGCCGTTTATGCAAATAATCTCGCAGTCTGGGTAATGTTTAGCAAAATATTGTGCTTCTTCGTTGAATTCTGATGCGCATCCTCCCACCCCATGTAACATTACAATTCGTTTCTTGGGTGATGTGGAACCGTGAATTGAGTATGAGCCAGGCTCGTTTGGATTGAAAATATGTGACATAATGCAAAGATGGTAGCATTATGTAATTTTAATGCAAGATATATTTAAGCTGCTTTTTTATTTTTAGCGTGGCGCTCTAATATTGGCTTGAGGTATTCCCCTGTATAGCTTCGCTTTTCTTTGCAGATTTCCTCCGGTGTACCTGTTGCAACAATTTCGCCGCCTTTATCGCCGCCTTCAGGGCCAATATCAAGAATGTAATCTGCCGTCTTAATAACATCGAGATTGTGCTCAATAACTACAACAGTATTGCCCTGATCAACAAGATGGTGGAGCACTTCCATTAACTTGCGCACATCTTCGAAGTGAAGGCCTGTGGTTGGTTCATCCAGAATATAGAGTGTGCGCCCTGTTGAACGTTTGGAGAGCTCTTTTGAGAGTTTGACGCGCTGGGCTTCGCCGCCGGATAGGGTGGTGGCTTGCTGGCCAACTTTGATATAGCTAAGGCCAACTTGCTTGAGTGTTTCCATTTTATCGCGGATGGACGGGATGGCTTTAAAGAACTCGGCAGCATCTTCAATCGTCATATCAAGTACATCAGCGATGCTTTTATCTTTAAATTTAACTTCGAGGGTTTCGCGGTTATAGCGTTTACCTTTACAGCTTTCACATTCAACATAGACATCCGGAAGGAAGTGCATCTCAATCTTAATGACCCCATCGCCTTGGCATGCTTCACAGCGCCCGCCTTTAACGTTGAAGGAGAAACGGCCAGCTTTATAGCCGCGTGCTTTGGCTTCGGGCAATCCGGCGAACCATTCACGAATAGGGGTGAACGCTCCTGTGTAAGTGGCTGGGTTCGATCGTGGTGTGC